>JAKDLG010000169.1 GCA_030452985.1 Humibacillus sp. | reverse complement strand
CCACGGTCCTCGGGGCGTTGGGCGTCGGCCGGCCCCGTGCGGCCGGCCGCCCGTGCCCGGCCCAGGCTCCTGGAACAGCGGCTGCCGCGGCTGGCAGGTCCACCCGGATGGTTGGCTCCTTTCCCGGTCGCGTCTCGGCGCGCTCGAACCGCTCGCCGAGGACGTCAGCGACCTCCTCGATGTGGCGCAGTGCCACCGTCAGCGGGGCCGCCCAAGCCGGTCGAGGCACCAACGCGGCCACGCGGGCGCGGGCCAGCGCGTCCAGCCGCCGACCCAGTGGCACCGACGCTTCGTCCTGGTCGGTCACGATGTCCGGCCTCCTTCGCCTGAGTGCGGTCCTTCCGGCGGCTGCGGTCGCTGCCTGCCCTGTGCTCAGTCCGCGCCCAGCTGCGCGGCGACCTCGGCCACCCAGCGCTGACGCTGAGCGTGGTCGAGGCTCAGTAGCTCCTCGAGGGTCCAGTGGACGTGTCTTCCGAGAAAGGCCACCTCGTGGTGGACCCGGTCCACGGGGTAGCCCGTTATCCCCCCACCAGTGGCACCTCCACGTGGTGCTCGGATCCGCAGTGTGGGCGGGTCACCGCGAGCACCGGCGGTGACAGTCCGTTGATCCGGTTGTACAGGCCCTGCAAGAACGCGAGGTCCTCCGAGAACAGTCCTTCGATGACGCCCGCGTGCACCTCGGGCAGGCTTCCGAGCTTGGTCACTACCCGCTCGAGAAGCAGGACGATGAGGTAGGCCGGCCAGTTGCGCACCCGAAGGTCCTTCAGCGGGTAGATCTCGTCCGCAGCCGTGGCAAGGCGCATGACGCCAGCCCGGTGCACCGAGCCCGTCGGATCGACGTAGCCCTTTGGCAGATCGAACTCGACCTCCGTCACGAAGGCGCTCACGCCTTGGTCAACCCCTCGTGAGCGAGCACCAACGTCTCGATCGCGACGTCGTTTCCCTTGGCGGTGAACGAGGGCAGCTCGCACTTGGTCGGCCAGGCGTTGAGGAAGTTCCAGCGCGCCACCTCGGCGCCGCCATCCAGCGAGAAAACGATTAGCGCCCCGTGCTTGCGCTGGACGTTGCCGTCGACCACCTGCTGGCGCCACTGCCACAGGTCGAGGCTGTCGGTGATCCCCCACTTGAGGGTGATGTCACCGTAGCTCGTCTTGCCCGGAAGCTTGAGGACCGTGGTGTTGTTTCCGCCCTCCCGGTACTCGATCACCTCGGTCGTCGACGACAGGCCGCTGCACTCGCTGAAGCCGATCTGCGTCATGCCGTCGATCTGGACGAGGAAGTTGAAGTTACGGAACGGGTCGACCCGCTGACCTGGTTGTGGCATCGCTCTCTCCTAGCTTTCGGTGGTCTGGGATCCGCTGTCCCACAGACCGATCCGGACGACAACGAACTCCGCGGGCCGGACCGGGGCGACCCCGATCTCGATGACGACCTGACCGAGGTCGCGCACGGAGGCGGGATTGAGCTCCTCATCGATCCGCACATAGAAGGCGTCCTTGGCGGTGCGGCCGAACAGTGCTCCCGCTTGCCAGACCCGGGTGAGGAAGTCGGTGATCGTCCGGTCGAGGCTCTTCCACAGCCCCGTGCCGTTCGGCTCGAACACCGCCCAGCGCAGTCCCTGCAGCAGCGACTCCTCGATGTAGGCGACCAAGCGGCGGACGTTCACGTAGCGCCAGGCCGTGCCGTCCGTGACGGTGCGGGCGCCCCACAGCAGGGGCGGTGATCCGGGGAACATCCGGATCGCGTTGATCCCTGCGTGGTTGAGCTGGCCCTGCTCGGTGTCGTTGAGCAGGTAAGGCAGGGCCCGGGCGCCGCGTACCGGCTCGTTCGCCGGGGCCTTGTGCACGCCGACCTGCGCGTCTCCGCGAGCCATGATTCCGGCGACGTGCCCGGACGGCGGGACCGTCGTCGTCGCGGACGGTGTCGGCGCCGGATCGTCCACCACTATCCACGGCCAGTACAGGCCACCCCAGCCGCCCGTGGAGAGCAGCGCGCCGCGTTGGGTGAGCAGCGGCCCATCGGCCTTCAGCGGGTCGGTGTCGTTGGCTCCGTCGAGGATGGCGAACCGGTCCCTCATCTCCTCACAGTGGGTAAGGATCGTGCTCTGCACCCCAACGTCGGCAAGGCCGGGAGCGCAGACGAGGCTCACGTCCCGCACCCTGGTGAGACCGTCCATGGCGGCGGCCATGCCCGCGCTGTCGTTGACGTCTTTGACGGGCACGACGTAAGCGAGGGAGCCACCGTTTTCGAAGAACCCGTGCATTGCGTACGGCAGCGGGGATCCCGTCTTGTAGCCGCCGAACTGGTCGGTGTACTGCGTCCAGTTGGTCACGGCCACCGGGATACCAGCCGTGCCGTTCGAGATGGCGGCGACCGGCGTCCCGATCAATGCCAACGTGCTCGTACTCGCACCGGCGATCGGCCCGGCGGCATCGACCTCCTCGACGTAGACGCCTGGTGCCCTGGTCTCGTAGTCGACCATGCTTTCTCCCTCGGGGATCCGGGTCACTGCCCGGTCAGGACGACGTCATGCGCTTGCATGGCGTTCTCGTATTCGATCTGTCTGCTGCTGTCGGGATGTCCGGCACTCGTCACCGCGAGCGTGTAGGAGCCGAACGGGACGGCGGTGAAACGGAACTCGCCGAGGGCGTCGGCGGTTACCGTGCGCGATGCCTCGACCAGCGTCACGGCCGCACCCGGGATGCCGGTCAGCTGACTGTCCATGATGCGTCCGTACAGCTCCGGCTTGTCAAGCAGACCGCTGCGAAGCTGGATCGCGGTCATGGCGGGGAGGGTCTCGGTCTCGGTGTACGGCTGTAGCGCGATGGTCACGGTGAGCGAGAACGCGGGTCGCGGCGCGATACCGAGCGCGGTCCAGAACTCGCCCATCGACTGCCCTTCCCGGGTCTGCGCCACGGTCGTGGCCAGCGGAAAGGGCTGGGGCGGTGTCCTGAGCGCCCCCCGCGCGTACTCATCAGGGATGACGGGGAACCGGCCGAGCCATAACAGCGCACGCCCCAGCAGGCGGTGCTCCTCCGCCGCACGCAGGGCGCCGGTCTTGGGCGACCATGCGGTGACGAGATAGGTGCAGTCGACGCGCAACGGGGGCCGCTCACTCTCCCAGCCGCCCGTCGACAGTGGCTGCACGATCGGTGCGACGTCCCGCATCTTGCGGTTCTCCTGCACCTCGTGCAAGAACAGGTCCAGGGTGGGCAGCGCCGGCCCGAAGTCTCGGTCCGGCACCGTGAAGCTGACGTCTGCGGTGAGCACCTCCTGCGGCGCGGCGCCGTCCGCGAGGAGGGCCGACAGGCTCGCGTCCAGATCATCGAACACCATGCCCCTCCCTCGGGTCGCTCCGCGGATGCGCTGCTGCCGTACTGGTTCACCCGTCTGCCGGAGGGTCGGGGCCGGTGTCGGGGCCGGGGCCGGTTTCGTTGTCGGTGAGGATCTTGCCCATCTTCGCCAGCTCACGCCGTGTCGCCGCGACGAATTCGGCCCGCCCGATCGGGCCGCCTGCCTGAGCGGCGAGGTACGCCGCCCCGAGCACCGCGTTGCGGATGTTGCCGCCAGCTAGGCGGTGATCGGCCAGGGCTGCGAAGTCGACACCGTCGCTGAGCGGAAGTCCGGGAGGAAGGCAAGACTGCCAGATCCGAAGCCGTTCCCCGGCGTCGGGGAACGGGAAGTCGACGATGAGGTCGAGCCGGCGGATGAATGCCTCGTCGATGTGGTGACGCACGTTGGTGGTGAGGATCGCGAGCCCGTCATACTCCTCCATCCGCTGAAGCAGATAGGCGATCTCCACATTGGCGTACCGGTCGTGGGCGTCACGCACCTCGGACCGCTTCCCGAACAACGCGTCGGCCTCGTCGAAGAGCAGGATCGCGTCGGAGTCCGTGGCGGCGCCGAACACCTGGGACAGGTTCTTCTCGGTCTCCCCAATGTACTTGCTCACCACCCTCGACAAGTCGATGGCGAACAGGTCCAGACCCAGCTCGGCGGCGATCACCGACGCGGCCATCGTCTTACCCGTGCCAGGTGGACCGGCGAAGAGCGCTGTCACGCCCCTCCCGCCGGGCAATCGTGCCTGGAACCCCCACTCGTCCATCACGAGCGTCCGGTGCTCGACCCTGGCGGCGAGCTCACGCAGCTGACCGTGAGCGTCCACGGGGACGACGAGATCCGCCCACCCATGGACCGGGTGGATCCGGCGTGCGAACGTGGTCAGCTGGTGGCCGGTCTGGCCGCGAGCGGAGGAGAAGAGGTCGCGCCTGCTGAGGCGGGGGGCGGACGAGCCGCGAGGCGTCCACCGGAGGCCGGCCTCACCGGCAGCGATGAGGGCGGCGTCCCTGATCTGTCGTGAGGAGAGCCGGAACCGGTCAGCGACGGCCGCCAGGTCCGCCGCGGCAGCCGTGGCCCCTGCCGCGCGGACCTCGCGCCGCCAGACTCCGCGCCGGTGGCTCGCATTGGGCGCGCTGAAGCGGACATTGATGACCCCGAGCGGCTCACGCGGCGAGGGCGACCATGGCTGCGTTGTTCCGAGCACGACCACCCCGGGGTGAGCCGCCAGCGCGGTCACCAAGACGTCGGGACCGAACTGCCCCGACGTCTGGAGGAGGGCGTCGACGTCCGCGAGGTACACCACGGCGTCGTCGAACTCCGCCTGCCGCAGGGCCAGCCGCAGGAGGTCGGGGATAGCTGCGGGCTCAGGTGCCAGTGCGTGCCCGGCGACGTGCAGGACCGGGCGGGCGAGCCGTTCGCCCAGCGCGAGCGCCGTCCGGCGTCGCCCCGTCCCTGGCGGGCCATGGAAACACAGGCGCACTGGTGTCCGCCCCCCCGCGGAGATGAGGAGGGACGCCAGTCCGTCCAGGCGGCCGTCCGGCTCTGCCTTGCCCCGCCGCCCGGTCCTCGAGCCGGGGACGACGAGCCGGCACGCATTACCCAGCCGGTGATCCAGGCCACGGTGGCCCAGCAGGATGGCCGTCACCTGCTCCTCGACGGCGAGCAGTCTCGCGATCAGCGGCGGTTCGTCTCGACGCTCCGCCCGCAGGTTCACGATCCTGTGACCGACCAGCGGACCGTCCGCAGCGAAGATCCGCATGGCGGCGAGCCGCTCGGACGGCGTGGTGGTGAGCAGGTCGAGGGCCAGGTTGACCGTCGGGCGGCGGGCGGCCAGGTCGTCCTGCAGGTAGCCGTAGAGCTGCTCGTACCGCCGGTCCACGTCCGGGCCCAGGGCGATGAGGACGACGTCGAGTTCGAGCTCACTCAGTTCATAGCGGTCCCGGATCCACGCCCATCTGCGGTTGTCGGCAGCGATCCGGTCCCACGCGGGCAGCAGCGGCAGCACCCGGCGGCCGGCCACAAGCGGCGCGGCCACGCGCCGTAACAAGCTGCGCTGCACCTGCTCCTCGGTCAGGTAGAGCCCGCGGTAGCTGTCACTCGCCGCCTCCGGCCCGTAGCGGAGTCGAGCCTCTTCGACCCCGGAGGCCAGGAGCTGGTCGAGACGGCGGAACGCGAGGAGCCCTTCAAGGCCGTCGTCGGTCCCTGCGATTTCCCCCGGCTCGACGCGCGGAGCATAGTCGCCGACATGTTCGGCAGCAAGATGATCCGTCTCGAGCATGAGCTGACCCTTCAGCGCTCACCCATTTTTTCCATACGAACCGGCATCCAACTGTATAAGCGAGGACGAAATGCCGTCAAGGAATCGAAGCCGGCTAACCGTGCATCTTGACATGAGTCACCAGGTACGAGTCACCGCCTGCCGGGGAGAGTCTCGGGCGGGCAAGCAGGCCCCTCCGCCGTCTGGTGACCAACGCTGGGAACCGGTCGAGGTCCTGGGGGGCCTGCTCGCCGAGGAGGCCGCCGGGCGGGAACGCTCCGCCCTAGCGACCCGGCGAACCGGCGGGCCGCCGTCGGCTTCCCGAGCGGCAAGACGTTCGAGGCGTGGCGACCCGAGGCGACCCCGATCCCGGCCCCCACCCAACAAGCCCTGCGGACCCTGAAATGGGTCGGTCGCCGAGAGAACCTCGTGGTGTGCGGGCCGTCCGGGACCGGCAAGACGTTCCTGCTCGAGGCACTCGGTCAGCACGCCATGCAGCAAGGCCTGAAGGTGGCCTGGTTCACTCTCGAGGACCTCGGCGTCCTGCTGCGTGGTCGTGACAGGCTCAAGGCCGACGACAGCGTCAGCAAGGCGATCACCCGGGTCCTGCGAGCCGGTCTCGTGGTCGTCGATGACATCGGGCCCGGGCGCGAGCCATGAGGCGGCGACGCCCCCGCGGGACCCACGGACCGTGACCGTCCTCATCCCGACGGCTGCCGCGACAGGGACCCGAGCGCGCGCAGCTCCACGTCCAGCACCGTGCCGGGGACGCCGGCGGCGGGTCGGGCGCGGGCGGCGTCCTCGACTGCCGTCCGCGCCTCGACGAGGTCACCACGCGCGAGCGCCAGCCAGGCGCGCTCGGACGGCGCGTGCGGCAGCAGGAAGCCCTCAGCCACCAGGTCGTGGATCTCCTCCGCGCTCCAGCCGTGGGGCCGATCACCGTCCGCGCCGAGGCCGAGCCCGATCTCGCCGGTCGCCCGCAGCACTCGCAGCTCGTCGACGTCGCGCGGTGCGACGGACCAGGCCTCGTGCAGGCGGCGGAGCCACGTGACGTCGGCGAGCGCGACGGCTAGGTGGTGGCAGTCGAATAGCCGGCCGATGCGGTCGTCGAGCGCGCTCAGCGGCCAGCCAATGATACCGACCCACGCCGCGTCGGGCTCGGTCAGTCGTCGCAACGTCTCCGTCGGCGGATCGACGCGGCGAGCGCCCTGCAGAGGGGCCAGGGCAGCCTGCCTCCACACGGACTCCAACGACCGGCTCGGTCCCGTCACAGCCAGGGAACGCCGTAGAGCTGGTAAATGTTGCGCTCCATGTACCGCCCCAGCTCGTTCGCCTTCTCGATGACGGGTCTCGACGTCGTCTCCGCCGCGTCGTAGATCGCGTCGGCCGCCTCCTGCCCGCCGAAGAAACCGATCGCCCCGCCGATCATCGCGCCGAGCACTGCGGTGACGACCGCTCCCGGCCCACTCTCGATCCCTAACGCGGCTCCCGCCGCGGCCCCGGCCTTAGCGCCGAACGCGGCCGCGGGAATGGAGAAGGCCCAGCCGCCGGCCTCCTGGGTCGCGACCCGCAGCCCTTGTCCGGGTGGTGCCGAGCGGACCCGCTGGACGGACACGCCCACCCCCACGGCGATGAGCACGCTACCTCCGAAGCGGAACGCGCGCATCCCGGTGGTCAGCGCCGCCTCGCCGGCGACGGCGCCGCTGAGGGCCCTGCCCGGGACCCGCGTCACCGCCCGGCCCGGGATCGAGCCCACGCCCTGACCCTCAGCGAACGTCCGGGCATACGAGCGCGCCGCTTCCAGCGCCCTCATCCGGCCCTCGAGACGACGGATGGCGTTGACGCCGCGGTTCGCGAGCCGGGCGGCCTCGAGCTCCCGCGTGATCTGGGCACCGATCTCGTCGAGGTGCACCACGATGTCGCCAGACTCCAGGAACTGTGCCCCCAGCCGACGGGCGGCCTCCACATCGACCCGCACCAGCTCACCGGTGCCCCGCTCGCGCAGGATGGTGCGGAACGCCTCCAGGTCCGCCGCCGTGGAGATCCGGTCGGTCCCGAGCCGCGGAACGTTACCGCCCGGCCGCATGTGCCGGAACGTCATTTCCGCCGGATTCAGCTCCGGCTGGAAGGTGAACCCGGGGTCGGGCGCCCGCGGCAGCAGTGAGGCGCCCCGCAGGATCTGGGCGGCCGCCGGGTCCTGCGGCTGCAGCACCCGGTAGTACCAGTTGGGCTGCGGCATGAAGAGCGCCGACCCTCCGACGCTGGCGGCCGCGCCACCCGGCCAGGCCGGAGGGAGACCGTCCTCCGTGCCGACCAGGTGCGCCGGGGCCTCCGGCAGCGAGGCAGCCGACATGCCGGTGAGGGCCTCAAACTCGGCCGCACCCACCAAGACAGCGTCGAGGGGTTGCGGCAGCGCGGACGCCGACGAGCGGACCGACCCCGCCGTCGCGGCGAACGGCGTGGCGGCACCCGTCTGGTTGCCCCGACGCAACAGCTCGGCGCGCTCGCGTTCGAGCGCGGCCCGGTACTCGTCGGTGATGACGATGCTCTGCAGATGCTGCTCGATCACCCGCAGTCGCACCTCCGACTCCGGGGTGCGGTGCAGCGTTCCGTGGTCGTCCTGCAGCGTGTGGACCAGCTCGTGCGCGAGCAGCCGTTGGCCGACCTCGCTCCCGGGAGCCCAGCGGCCCTCGCTGAAGTAGATGCGCGACCCCAGGGTCCCTGCCCGGGCACCGGCGCCCGCCGTGAACCGGTGTGCCGCCCGATCGTCGTGGATCCGCACCCGCGACAGGTCGGCCCCCAGCTGTCGTTCGAAGCAGAACCTGAGCGACGGGTCCAGGGGCACGCCCGAGCTGCCGTCCACCGCCGACCCAGGTTCCTCGGCCGCGCGTCCGGTCGACGAGGGTCGCTGACGACTCTCCGCGAAGTGGGCCGCGTCGCGTTCTGCCAGCGAGTCGACCACCGACGTCCGGACCGACGGGTCCAGCGATCCGCCCAGGAGCTGGACGACCGCCTGGTTACCGACCGTGCGCTGCAGCCACAGCACCGACGACACACCGGTCGTATCCGAGCGCGGGGACGGATGCGGAACGGGCTGGCGCACCGGCGCGGACTGCGCGACATGCCGGTGCGAACGCTCAACGCTCACGGGGCTCATGCGCACCTCCGACTGCCGTGAAGATCGGCGGAACAGCGAGTCGGCGGGACCCGCACGCCGATTCTCCCACCCCGGGCCGGCGCATCACCAGGGGAATCGCGTTGACTCAATCAAAGCCACCCTCGAAGCGTCTTCGGTGCCTCACGAAGAAGTGCCCGCGTAGCGGCGTGGCGGCAAGTGCGGCGGTGGTCGAAACAGCCAGGGACTTACGATGAGCCAGCGCAAAGGCGGAGACGAAGCTGATGGCGATCCGGTACCGGGCGGCGTCTAAACCCTGGATTGTGAAGCCCTACTACCGGTTGGAGACCGTGCTGGCCCAAGCGTTTTCGCTGTTGCGGCAGCACCGCAGCAATGCGCGCAACCGCAGAGATGTCCGTGCCCAGCCCTACCTTAGAACCTGCACCGTCAAGAACGGGGCCGCCGCAGTGGAGCAGGGCGTACGAAGGACCCGGAGATGAGCAGGCGAGCTGGATCACGATCGGTGGAATTTCCGGCATGGCGTAATTCGGCCTCGTCGAACCAGCAACCAGCTCTCACGGGACACGAGTCAGGCGAACTCTGGCGCGCGGCGCTGGCGGCTTTGCTTCTCGAAGCCGGCGGCGAGACGGAACGCGCTGGAGGGTGCGGGGACACGGGTGGCTGGGAACGTGAGTGCGCCGAGAGAGTGCTTGGCCATCACGTTCAGGATCGTGCGCGTGAAGGCCTCCCGAGAGACCAGGGGGTCGGCGAAGTCGGGTTGTAGGGGTGCTGACCTGCTGAAACGTGTGTGACTGAAGTGGCGTGTGTCGCTCCTGGGGCGGCGTGGGGCTGGCCCAGAGGATGGAGGTTCTCACACACAGCCACCTCGGGAGCCCTACGCCGCCATGTCATCTTCCCCCATCACAGCCACCTCTGCTGGCCTCTCGCGCCGTCCGTTGAGCGAGGTGTTCGCCACCATCGCCGACCCGCGCAAGCCACGCGGCGTGCGTCACGGGTTGGCGACCGTGCTGACCATCGCGCAATGCGCCGTCCTGACCGGCGCCAAGACCCTACTCGCGGTCCATAAGTGGGCGGCCGAAGCTGACCGAGGCGCTTTGTCCCAGCACGGGATACACCCTCAGGCAGTGTTGCCGTCCGAGACGACGATCCGGCGCACCCTGACGTTGGTGGACGCCGCCGCGTTCGACCGGGCCGTCGCCGCCTGGATGGCGATCAAGGTCGGTGATCTGGGCGGCCGGCGGGTCATCGAGATCGACGGCAAGACGATGCGCGGGGCCCGCCGGGACGGCGGCGCCCCACAACTGGTCGCCGCCCTCGACCACGGCACCGGCGCAGTGCTGGGCCAGCTCGCGGTCTCCGCCGAGAGCAACGAGATCCCCGCGCTGCGCGACCTGCTCGACACGATGGACATCACCGGCGCGGTGATCACCGCGGACGCGATGCACTGCCAACGCGAGACCGCCCGGCACATCACCCGCGACGGCGGGCACTACGTGCTAACCGTCAAGGCCAACCAGCGACTCCTGCGTGACCAGCTCAAGGCGCTGCCGTGGACGCACGTGCCGGCCACCTCAAGCGTGAGCACCAGCCACGGCCGTCGAGTTCGGCGCACGATCAAGGCCCATCGCACCCGCCTGGGTCGGCTTCCCCGGCACGGCTCAGGTCCTCCAAGTCCGACGGACCCGAACCATCAAGGGCCGCAAACACATTGAGGTCGTCTACGTCATCTGCTCCCTGCCGATGACCCAGGCGCCACCGGCCACGATCGCGGCTTGGATCCAAGGCCACTGGTGCATCGAGAACAAGCTGCACTGGGTCCGCGATGTCGTCTTCGACGAGGACCGACACCAACTCCGGACCGGCCATGGCCCTCAAGTCATGGCCACCCTCAGAAACACGGCGATCAGCCTGATCCGTCTGGCCGGCCACAACAGCATCGCCGCATCTCTACGACATCACAGCCGCGACAGTCGCCGCCCAATCGAGCTACTCACCCTCAACTGACGACTTTGCCGACCCCCTGGGGGGGCCCCAAGTCATACAGGCCCCGAATCCCAAGTCAGAGACCCGACTCTTTGCCCTGTTGACTCATGTCAAGATGCGCGCGTGGTCGCCTTCGTTGACTCATCGGT
>JAKDLG010000168.1 GCA_030452985.1 Humibacillus sp. | reverse complement strand
GGGGGGGGTGTGCGGCTACAACACCTGTTTTGGCGAGGTTTCAGGGGGCGCGGTTTCCGCCGCCAACCTGAGCGGGCCGGGATGCTGCTCGCATCGGGGCCCTCTCACCGCATGAGCTGACTCGCCCTGACAGGGGAGCAGGCCGAGCCAGCACATGCAGAAGGGCTGGGCGCGGTTCGTGCGGGCCCAACCCTTCGCTTCTTCAACTATACGCCTTTTGAAGGACCTTCGCGACGACCCGGTGACAGACACGCGCGAATAAATGATTGACGGCTGCCCAAACTCGGTACATTCTCACCAATTTGCCCTTAACTCCGGGCCGATTCTGTCCAAATTCACAGCCTGGCCTCAGCATCAAACGTCTAACGAAGCCACGGAGGGCTGTCAGGTGTCCGGTTTGATAGGTATCCCGCAAAGCCTGCTCGGGTGTCACTATTCACGTCGCCGCTCATGTCGTCAGAAGTGCTGTCAGGACGACACCGATGACGACCTGGCCCACGATCTGACCACTATCTCGGCTCTGGACGCATACCGTGATGGCGACATCGAACCCATCGTGCGTAGCCTGTCAGCGGCCACCTTGGCCGCTGTCGAACATGGGTCCGAACTCGTCCGCCAAAGTCGTGCTGTGAGACAGGCGTGGGCCGACAAGCTCACCGGGGTCCGTTCCGACTCCGCCGCACACCTCCTCGCTGACGGCCTCATCGCACACCCGGTGATCACCGTTCACCATGCCCGCGACATCCTGCCGGGCCGATCCAAGGTGCACCGGTACATCGACGTCTTGGTGATGCGGGGCATCCTGATACCGCGCCAGGATCACCGCACCCGAGACATGACCTGGCGCGCCCAAGACGTGCTGGACCTCTTGGATGACTACGCCGTCAGGGTCGGCCGGTGCAGCCGATGAGAGTCTGTTCGCTAGAGCGTTGGGGGCTGGTGCGTGGAGCCCGGTCGCAGGACTGGCCGTCTTCCGGCTGGAGGCTGCCGATACGTCGAGGACTCGAGTCTGGCCACGGTCACAGCACCGGTGCCAGACTGCGGTGATGGGAGACCTCGACCTTGCCACCGCCTCTGCTGTCCGCACCGCTCACGCCATCCGCGATCGCGAGGTGTCGCCAACGGAGGCCACCCAGGCCGCGATCGAACGGGTCGAGCGGCTCAATCCCCAGCTCAACGCCTTCGTGTACACCGCCTTCGACGAAGCCCTCGAGCGGGCCACGGAAGCGGATGCCGCGATGGCTTCCGGCGCCGAGCTCGGCCTGCTGCATGGGGTGCCGACGCGATCAAGGACCTGTTCGACTTCAAGCCGGGCTGGCCGGCAACGTTCGGCGGCATCCCGGTGCTGAAGGACTACGTCGTGCCGACCCGGTGCATGTGGGCGAAGCGGATGGAGGCGGCGGGGGCCATCATCATCGGGAAGACGAACTCGCCCGTGATGGGTTTTCGGGGGACGACCGACAACCCCCTGTTCGGCCCGACGAACAACCCGTTCGATACGACCCGCAACCCAGGGGGCTCCTCGGGCGGGTCAGCCGCGGCGGTGGCAAGCGGCATCCTTCCGTTCGCTGAGGGAACCGACGGTGGGGGCTCGGTGCGGATCCCGGCCGCGTGGTGCGGGGTCGTGGGGTTCAAGCAGTCGTGGGGACGGGTCCCGGTGGTGATGCGGCCGAATGCCTTCGCCGGCACCGACCCGTTCATCTTCGAGAGCGTTCTGAGTCGCACGGCCGAAGATCTCGGGACGCTCCTGTCGGCGTTGTCCGGACCGCACCCGAAGGACCCGTACGTGCGACAGGACCGCTTCACCGACATCGACGCGCACCGACGCGGTGTGGCGGAAATGCGGATCGCCTACAGCCGTGACTTCGGTGGGTTCCCGGTCGATCCAGGCATCGCGGCCGTCGTCGACGAAGCAGTGCATGCCTTCGAGGATGCCGGAGCACACGTCGAGGAGATCGACACCCGGCTGCCCCGGGACCAGTTCGAGCTCAGTGAGCTGTGGTGCCGGCTGATCGCCCCGATGAACCTGGAGACGTTGGACGGCTTTGCAGCCCAGGGGATCGACCTGCTGGGGACCCTCCGTGACCAGTTGCCGGCGCCCTATCTGCGGTTCATGGAGGAAGCGGCCGGCATGAGCGTGCGGGACTACGGGCTGCTCCAACAGGCCCGCACCGAGGTGTACGACTTCGTCCAGTCGTTCTTCGTCGGGCATGACCTGCTGGTGACCCCGACGCTGGCCTGCCCACCGGTGCGCAACTCCGACAACGGGCGGACGATCGGACCCAGTGAGGTCAACGGCGTGGCCGTCGACCCGAGCATCGGCTGGTGCCTGACGTATCCGTTGAACTTCACCGGCCACCCTGCGGCCTCCGTTCCCGCCGGTATGGCAGACGGGCTGCCGGTCGGGATGCAGGTGGTTGGGCGACAGGGCGCCGATGCCGACGTCATCGCGGCGTGCGGTGCCGTGGAGCAGGTGCGGCCCTGGGCGTGGATGTACGACCAGGTCAAGGTGCACTGAGACCTCAGCCCTGGTTCTCGCCGCACTGAGGGCGGTTCGGTCGCCCGGTTGGGGTCAGTGACCGAAGCGCTTCTGCGCTGCCTGCTTGGTCACGCCCAAACCCATACCGATGCTCAGCCAGGAGTCCCCGGCCTCGCGTGCTGCGCGAACCGCACCATGCAGGTCACGATCAGCGCGGGCCACACCTTCCTGGGCCGCGATGATGCGCCGAAAGTGTGCTGCGTCGCGAGCGGTGACCGCCGCCGGGTCGAGGTCGTCGAGCACGTGCTCGATGTCGTTGATGTTCGTGGTCGCCAGGTGATCACCTCACTTCAGAGACTCGTAGAACTCGGGCCGCAACCGGTCGCCATGGATGATCCGGTCGGCGTCGGTGGCTGGCATCGCCACCAACTCCAGCCAGTTGCCTGCTCGATTAGGATGACAACCCCCCGAGGTCAACCAGAGGTTGACAGGATGGCGTTGACCTCGCCGAGGTCGAAGTGGTCCGGATGCCAGTCCAGCGGCAGCCAGTCGCGGGCGTCCGCAGCGTTGTCGAAGACGTCCGAGAGCAGCGCTTCGTCGTACCCGCTGCGAACCCATGCCGCCAGATCGTCGTAGCCACCGATCCCTCCACAGTCCTCCGGGGGACAGGCCATCCGGCCGCCGAGGCAACGTACCGTCGCGGGCCGCTCCCTCATCACCTTCTCGACCTTGAGCACATGGTCCCAGCCGTCACCGAAGTCGTACTCGTACCAGATCGCATCGCCCTCGGCACTGACCAGCTGGTCGAGGCGGACGTCGTCCTCCAGCACCCCGTCCTCGCCCTCGTCGAGATCGAAGGCTGTGATGAAGTACGGCGACCGGTGGTCTCGGCCGGTTCGGAAGCGGTGCAGGTGGCTGTCGGTCCAGCCCATCGACTCCTGGATCACATCGTGCACCCGCGGTAGCGTCAGGTCGCCGGGTAGCTCGAGGCGCCGCCAGACCGGTGGCTTCGCGCCGCGTAGATCCAGGCGCACGCGGAATCCGGACACCTTGTTCGGTGAAGGGCGCAGCACAGGCTGCGCAACGGTGTTGAGCCCCTCGAGGATGCCGGAGACGCGCCCGCCGAGCAGGGCCTCGAGGAGTGCTCGGTGCTCGTCGGGCGTGCCGCCGGCCATCAGCCGTTTGACCAGACCCGCAGCATCACCTGGCTTGTCCACGGCACTCAGTCAATCATCCGACGCCGCGACACGATCGACGGCCTTGATCAGCCGATGGCGCGGTGACGCTGGGCGATGCCGGCGACGCCGTAGGGATAGTCACCCATACAAGGAGTGCTGACCTCGGTGAGCTGGGCGAGCTGGCCTGCAGACAGGTCGAGGTCGGCGGCGGCAAGGTTATCGGGTGAGCTGGGCGACGGTGCGGGCGCCGAGGATCACCGAGGTGACCGCGAACTGGGCCCCGACCCAGGCGAGGGCGACCTGCACTGAACTGACCCCCTACGCATTCGCCACATCGCCCACGGCGTCGACGACCGCCCAGGTGCGAAGTCCGCACCTGAGACAGGCGGAGGGTGAATAGGCGCAGTTCAGAGTGCTGTCGCGCGTCAGAACACACCTTTTCGTATCCTGCTGCAGAGCAGATCTGGATACGAGCTTGGGTATAGCCGACGTAGGTTGACCGAGTGGAGAAGGCGTGGGTCAGCACAGAGCGTGGAGCGCACCTCTCGGGACGCCGCAAAGTCAACACCCTGCCCGAGGTTTTGCTCCGTCAGGCAGTCCACGCGGCCGGCGGGAGGTTCCGGTTGCACCCACGGATCGCCAGGGGCTGCACGCCGGACTTCGTGATTCCCAGCCGAGGCGTCGCGGTGTTCGTCGATGGGTGCTTCTGGCACGGCTGCCCGGAACACGGCCGCAAGAAGCCCTGGACCGGGCCCAACGCGGAACTCTGGGCAGAGAAGATGCGGCGCAACTCAGATCGCGACCAGCGCTCCACGACCCTCGCTCAGGAGCACGGATGGACGGTCGTGCGCGTCTGGGAATGCAGCATCCGCGACGACGCCTCAGCGGTCGCCCTGGGCCTCCTCCGGCCACGGGCGGGTGCAGCCCTCCGACATGCTGACCCACGGCTGTCGGTGCCATCTGGTGCAATGCGCAGATCGACGTGACAATCGTCGAAGGTACGTGGGGGCGGACGTGCGCGTTGCCAACCAACCAGAGGACCCACGTGCAAAACGACGCCCTTCCCCTGCATTTCAACCAGTCCGCGCGGGAGCTTGACTTAGCTGTCGCTTCAGCTAAGCTTCCTGGTATGGCGAAGGATTCTGCAGCGTTCAGGTACGCAGATCTCTTCGCTGGTATCGGCGGCTTCCATGCCATGCTCAACCATGCCGGTGGCAGGTGTGTCTACGTCTCTGAGATCGACCGCGAGGCGCGCCAGACCTACCTCCGCAACTGGGTGGAGCCGCTGCCTCCGTCACAGCACCCTGTCATGAACACTGACATCACCATGGCCACGCCTGAGGACGGCCCGGTAGACGTGCCGCCTCACGACGTGCTGGCTGCGGGCTTTCCGTGCCAGCCATTTTCAAAGTCCGGCCATCAGCGAGGCATGGACGAGGCTCGGGGAACGCTCTTCTGGAACATCGCACGGATCCTTGAGGAACGCACTCCGGCCGTCGTCCTGCTTGAGAACGTCCGGAACATCGCGGGTCCGCGCCACACTCACGAGTGGGACGTCATCATCAAGACGTTGCGTGAGATCGGCTACCGGGTTTCGTCAACGCCGTCGGTGTTCTCACCGCACTTTCTCCCGCCCTCACTCGGCGGCACGCCGCAGGTGCGGGACCGGGTTTTCATCCTGGGCACCTACATGGGTCGAGAGCGTGCTGTGAGCGAGACCGACGTTCCTCCGACCGTGGTCCGTGGTCCAGTAGAAGGATGGAACGTGCACGACTGGGATGCCGAATGGATCCTTGACGACGACTCAACTATCGCTGACTTGTCGCCGTACCGCCTGACGGCGGATGAAACGGACTGGGTCAACGTCTGGGACGACCTGGTGCAACGGATGTGGTCTGCTCGAGGCGTCCGACTCCCCGGCTTCCCGCTGTGGGCGGACGCTTGGATCCCCGAACGTGGCCTCGATCCGTTTGAGCTCGAAGCCCTCCCGAGATGGAAGTCGCAGATCCTCATCAAGAACGCGCGCTTCCACGATGATTACCGAGACGTCATCCGGGACTGGAAGCGGGCGAACCCCGGTTTCAACTCATTCCCAGAGTCGCGCCGTAAGCTCGAATGGCAGGCCCAGGACACCGCCTCGCTGTGGGAGACGGTCATGCACTTCCGGCCCTCCGGAATCCGCGCCAAGGCACCCACCTACCTCCCTGCCCTAGTGGCGATCACTCAGACCTCAGTCATCGGTAGCCGGCGCCGTCGTCTCACCCCCCGTGAGGCAGCGCGTCTGCAGGGCTTCGGACGTTCTCTCTCGTTCGCTGGGCAGCGGGACTCAGCCTCGTACAAGCAGGTGGGCAATGGTGTGGCCGTGGGCGCCGCGTGGCACGTCTTCCGCATGCACGTTGAGCGTGATGCGTCCGACCTACCATGTCGCCTGGTCCGCGCGGTAATGGACGCGCCCCTCAACCCAACGGGCGACGCGATGGCTGAGCCGGCCTTTATTCTCGAGGCTGAAAGAACAACAGTTCGCACTTCTACCGTGGCCAGCTGACACGAACACCTCCCGCCGGGCCCGCTATCACGCAGGCTCCCATGGCCGCCGACCCTCAACTAGCCCGTCTTCCCGCTCTGAGCAGATGGGCACTACCGTTACGTAGGTGTGCGCTGCGCCAGCCGACCCGACGTTCTTTCTTCCCGCCGCCACTGTCGCAGAGGCCGTGGCGCGAATCTTCTCGTTGACTGGCGCTAGCGAAAGTGGCAGACGCGGAGAGAAACGCGCGATCCTCGCCCTTCGCGATGCCCTCACGTTGGAGGTCGAGGTGGCCAAGACGAACGTGCACATGGCCCGCCGAATCGCGGACGAGCTCGGTGTTGAATGGCGGCCCTCCTACGAAATCCTTAACAGGGTCAACCTCGACGGTCTAAACGCACTACTCGAGGGGGCGACCGAGGCTTACCACCAGGATTCGCTGCGGCGACTGGCCGGGCAGCGACCGCCAAAACTCGGCGGACCTGAATGGGGTGCGTTCGAGCCGTCGCAGTCGAAGATCGAGGCGGTCAACCGGATCAGCGCGTTAACCGGCTCGGGCCCCGAGTGGCTTGGACCCGGCAGCAAGGAGCACAAGCGGGTGCTCGTCAATCTCGCAAGCGGTCTCGCGCCGCATCTTGACACCGGGCTTTCCAAAACGAAGCTCGGCGCTGCGCTCGCGGCCGAGTTCCACGCACCATGGTCGGACGAGTGCGAGTCCACCGGACAGACAATCTCGCTCGCGGGCCTGAACACGATCTTGGCCGGAGCAGAGCGCCGGCTCGGGAGACTCGGTGATGCTCGTGCGATGCTCCTGGGCTCACCTGAGGAAGAGGGGAAGGCACTTGCGGCGGCACTGCTCGACGCCTGGCGTGCCGCACCCCACCCCAGCGGGGGAAAGCGAGTCGTCTGGGATGCGCGTACGTGCATTCAGTGGATGCTGGACCAAGGGGTGTCCGAGGGGCCCAACCAAAATGAGTGGCAGGGCTTCTATTGGGAGTCGCGCGGACGCGCAGTGCTCAATTCAGCGTTTACCCCAAACCCCAGCCCGCCGAGAACCCGTTACGGCAACACGTCCTTTGACTACTCGTTGCGGTATGTCTGGGACCTAAAGGCCCACACCGAGGCTTGGCACTACCCAGTCTCAGGCAAGACCCTCAAGGGTCAGGATGTGGCGCCGCTCAACGACCAGGAGTCGATGGACGCCTGCATCAAAGAACAGGGACTGGGCTTCCTTATGGTGGGCGGGGTAGGCGTATCTGACGAAGATGATTCATTCGTGGAATGGCATCGCGACTTCAAACTGCGACAGGGCGTGAAGTCGAGGCCGTCAAACTCCGGCCGATCACGACAGCGCAAGGCGGCATTCGAGCCCGCCCATGTCGAAGCGTTCTACTTCCACAACTTGGCTGCCCTGGAAGCGGCGAAAGCGGCAGGCACGGTCACGGGTTTTCAGCAGGGCAAGCAGGCACCTGACGAGGAGGGTGGCGAGGGCAGGACACGGCGCCCAAAGTACAACTTGAGCGTGCCCAAAGCGAGAGGATCGATGCTCGCGGTGGCGCGTTTCGACTGGCCGTGGAAGAACTAGTCGGCTCTCCTGACGTGAATGTGGGTCGGGAGAGCCTTTTATTTCAGGAAGGTCGCCGCCAGGAGGTCGTGTAAGCCGCGGCGCCCCCATCAATGCGGGTCGCGGGGCTGGTGCCCAACGCGCGAGCGCGTAACGTTAGTGTCGGGTCGCTCTGGGATTGCTGCTACTGATTAGCCTATTCATCAGGTCGATAAGGCTCTGAAATCCTCACGCGCCGCCGCCTGAAAGTCTCCAACCCTCGCCAGAAAGCTGTTCTCGCTCTTCAATATTTTGTCAGTAGTGCCTTTCGCCGTTGGATCTGCTTTGCTGTAAAGCAACTTGTCAAGCAGGCCGATATGGGTGTTGCATTCGTTTATCACTCTCGTCGCAGCTGTCGTGGCTCCGGTCGACGCATATAGGTCAACTGCCCGCTCCGCCTTGCTAATGGCCTTACTTGCGGCAACTGCCCGGGACCGACGAATGGTGAGGAAAGTCCTGTCAACGGGTTCCGCCTGTCGGTCTCCGAGTATCAACATGCCTGCCTGGTAAAACTCGCTGTAGACAATCTGGCGCTGATTGCGAAGGAACTCATCTTCGGCCTGTTGGGTCTGGGCAGCAATCTGCTTAGAAGTCGTGAGGTAGGAGACCGCGCCTCCAATGCCAGCGCCAATCAAGGCGGAGGATGATGCGATCAGAGCGACCGCAAGGTCACGACGCCAATCGCGCTTCGCTGCGTCGTCCTGGCCATTGGACATAGCGGATAGTACCGCCAATCCCCCCCTGCCCGACCAAGATCATCGTGGCCGAAAGCCGTCTGCTCCAGTGCGGTGACCGGGTCCGTCCCGGGGAGCAGCTCGGACAGCAGGCGCTGCAGCCGGTTGATGGTCTGGACTCGTTGTCGAGTCAGCTCCTCACGGCGGTCGGCCAGCATTCGCAGCGCCTCGAGTTCGTCGACGTAGGACAGCACCCGTAGCCCTGTCGTGCGCACCGCGACCACCGCGACGGCATGCGCGTCGGTCTTGCGGTTGTGGCCGGTGTCGAGCAACCGGGCCAAAGCCGAGAGCTTCGCGGGCACGTCCACGACGTGCTCGTCGTCGGCGAGCAGCCTCTGCGCCGGCGGTCGGCCGGCGCAGTTGCTGCCCTCGACCGCCCGGACCCGCTCGGGCCCGCTCGGGCCCGCTCGGGCCACCGTCGCACCTGCTGGCGCATCGCGGCGTAGCCGGCCTTATCGGTCGCGAACCGGCCCGTCGCCAACACCTTCTCATGGTTGTCGACGACCTCGATCGTCACCGACAGCTTGTGGGGATCGACCCCGATAACCGCCGTCGTCATTGTCGCCACCTCATCCCTCGTCTCGTCCTGGACCTGCTGAGATCGCGCGGCGGGCATTGCTGTTAAGAGCAGGGCAGTCCCCTCTGGAGCCGCGCCTCGTCACGACGCCCGACGGGAAGCAAACCGGAAAAGAGCCACACCGATCACGCTGGTGGGCAGCCGCGAGAAGAGCAGCCCGCCGGACACCTAGAACCGAGTCTGGCCGGACACCGGTCCTGCCGACAATCGTCTAACAGCCACGAGCCGGGCAAGCGGAATAGGTTCGACGGTCTCTAGGACCGTCGACGGCTCTTGCTCGTCGTCGAGGCAACATGTAGATGGATCTGTCTACACGAGGTATCGTCGTGTTATGGCCGAGACAACGACGATCCGCATCAGCAGGGACACTCATGCGCGCGTGACGCGCTTGGCGGCCGAACGCCACGAAACGATCGATGCGACGGTGAGTAACGCCATCCGCGCCCTCCGCCAGGACGCCATGGCGCGGGACCTCGCGACAGAGCTCACCGAGGATGAGACGGCGTGGCTCGATGCTGACGCCGGGTGATGTCGTCGAACTCGACCTCGGCATGCCGGCCGGTAGCGAGGCCGGGCTCCGTCGCCCGGCCATCGTCGTAACCGCCGCCCGGATTCTTAGGGGTGGACCCAACGTCGTGCAGGTCGTGCCGTTGACCCGGACGATCCGCACGAGCAGCACCGAGGTCTCGATCAACCCCGATGAGGACAACCGGTTGGTGGCGCGTTCCTCGGCGCAGTGCCAGCACGTGCGATCCGTGGCCACGACTCGGATTCAGGAGCGCACCGGCAACGTCGGCCCCGTGCTCCTCAACGAGGTACGCGAGACACTGGCGCTGCTGCTAGACCTATAGCGTCGCGCGAGCATCACCGGATCACCCCGAGTGCGACTCCCTCGACGCAGCAACGCGCACGTGCAACCGCACACTCCATCGCCAGTAGGCGCGGTCGGAGCGGGGCAGTACAGGCGTCGGCTTCCTTCTGTCGAGGCACAGTGCAGGAGCTATCCGTGGTCGGGAATCCACCAACTCCGTCTCTGCGTGGCCCATGCTCGACGATCACACAACATTCGACTGACTACCGTGCCAGGCCCCCTTGGAGGGCGTTTGGGAAAGCAACGGCCACATGGGCGGGACGTCCGCGTCCTCGTCGACCACGAGCCGCAAGACGGCTGCACGACGTCATGCGGCGCAGCCGAACTGGAGCCACCCGCTCTAGTCTGCGGCTCCGCCTGGTACGAGGACTCAGACAGGGCAAGCGTCCCCGGTCGCGCGCGTGATGGTGTGGGTGCGCGGCCCCACCAGGGTTCGCTTCCCCCACCAGTCCCCCACAGGGCGACGCGAACTAGCAGGGGATGGCCCAGAATGATGAGAAAACATGACCTGAACTGGGCTTTCTATCGGTGGAGCCAAGGGGACTCGAACCCCTAACCCCCTGCTTGCAAAGCAGGTGCGCTACCAATTGCGCCATGGCCCCCGGTGGGGCGCAGAGCCCCGTGAAGATGCGGCCGGAACCGCTCAGATCTGGTTGGCCGGTGCGTCGTCCGGGCCGGGCGGCGTGACCGCTGGAGCGGGCGTCGCGGCCGGCACATCATCGGTGGCCTGGGTCCAGAGGTCTTGCTCGGCCTGCTGCTGCTTGGCCTTCTTGCGCACCAGCACGACGGCGGCAACCGAGCCGGCGACCAGGGCGAGACGCTTGAACATTCCGGGCTCCTCTTCGATGATGCGGTGATGGTGGGCCTAGGAGGACTTGAACCTCCGACCTCTTCCTTATCAGGGAAGC
>JAKDLG010000167.1 GCA_030452985.1 Humibacillus sp. | reverse complement strand
CCGCGCGACGCGCAAGAAGTGCTGTCTGCACGACACCACCTGCGCGACGCGCCGCGCGACGCGCAAGAAGTGCTGTCTGCACGACACCACCTGCGCGACGCGCCGCTCGACGCGCAAAGAGGGTGGTCGGGAGCGGGTCAGGCGCCTTCGAGGCCGAGGCTGAACGCCGCCTCGAGATCGTGGGCGGAGTACGTGCGGAAGGCGATGTGCGTGGAGGTCCCGACGACCCCGTCGACCTTGTTGAGGTGGTCGGCGATCACGTCGGCGAACTCGTCGTGCGCACGCACGCGCACCATGGCGATCAGGTCGGCGTCTCCGGTGACGGAGTAGACCTCTGACACCTGCGGGATGTTGGCGATGGCCTCGGCAACTTCGGGGATGCGGTCGACCTCGCAGCTGATCATGACGATGGCGGTGATCACGAGCCCACCCTATCCGGCGCTGTTGCTGGGCGGGCGGCCGTCAACAGAGGGAAGGGCCGGTCGCTACCCCGCCGCCCGCCAACTGCCGCGACGTGAGGTGACGCCGCCGCGCTCGCCGTCGAAGCCGACGACCTCGGCCGCCGCGTCGGCGGCGGCCGCGATGGCGGGCTCGAGCTGGTGGCGCACCGACCCTGCCCCGCCGATGGGGCAGGTCCATGCTCCCTCGATGTCGACGATGCGCACCCTCGGCTCCTCGAGCCAGCGCAGCAGCAGCTCGGTCTCCTCTGTCAGTGCGGGCGGATCACCAGGGGTGGGAGCCGCCACCACCTCGGCCGTAGCCTGCATGGTCGCGACGTACACCATCGGATCGGCGCCGCGGGGGCTGACGACGGTTCCGGCGAGACGCCCGTACCGGATGCTCACGAGCTCCCAGCCTCCTTCGGTCCGGGGTCGCGCGGCCACGAGCTCGGGTGCGTGCAGCAGCGGGTCGAGGCGTTGCGCGCGGGCCGCGCCACGAACGAGCTGGACGAACCGGTCCCTCACCTTGGCCGCGTCTTCGAAGCGCTCCTGGGATGCGAGGGCCTCCAGGCGGGCATGCAGCAGGTCTGCGCCCGGCCGGGCATTGCCGGTGAACAGCGCCGAAGCACGCTCCGCGACGAGCGTGTACTCACCCTCGGACTGTGCGCCCGTGCAGGGGGCCCCGCACCGGCCGAGGTCGGCGAGAGCGCAGGCCGACTCGTTCCCGGATAGGCGCTGAGTGCACTGTCGCAGGGGGATCACCTCGTGAACAGCGTCGATGGCGGCCTGTGCGGTGATGCGCGAGCGGAAGGGGCCGATGTAGTGGCCGCCGTCGTCGCGAACCTGGCGCACGAGCGACAGGCGCGGGAACCGCTCGCGGGTGAGCTTGACCCAGCATGCCTTGCGGTTGTTCTTCGAACGACGGTTGAACCGGGGTTGGTGCTCGTCGATGAGTCGCAGCTCACGTACCTGGGCTTCGAGGGGCGTCTGGCACACCACTGCCTCCACGGCGTGCGACAGGCGCACCATGTCGGCCATCCGGGAGCGGGTCTCGGATGCCGTGAAGTACGTGCGCACGCGGGTGCGTACGTCGCGGCTGGTTCCGACGTACAGCACTCGACGATCGGCGTCCTTGAACAGGTAGACGCCGGGAGCATTGGGTAGTGACTCGGCAAGGAAGCGTTTGCGACGCTGGTCGGGAGTCACCCGCGAGGTATAGCTCCCGAGCTCTTCGATGGTGTGCACCCCGAGGGTGCCGACCCGCTCGATGAGCCCGTGCAGCACGTCGACGGTGGCCCGCGCGTCGTGCAGGGCTCGGTGGTCGGGGGTCGTGGCGGCGCCGAAAACGTGGGCGAGCGAGCCCAGCTTGTGGTTCGGTGACTCGTCGCGGCTCACGAGGTGACGAGCCAGGTGCAGGGTGTCGAGCACCCGGAAGTTCGGCCAGGACGCCCCGACGCGCCGGGTGGCCGCTTTCAGGAAGCCGATGTCGAAGCCGGCGTTGTGCGCCACCAGTACGGCACCGGCGGCGAACTCCAGAAAGGCCGGTACTGCCGTGTCGATGCGAGGCGACTGGGCCACCATGCCGTCGGTGATGCCGGTGAGCACCGAGATGAACGCCGGGATCGGCTCGGCGGGGTTGACGAGGGTCTGGAACTCGCCCTGCACGACCCCGCCGCGAACCTTGACGGCACCGATCTCGGTGATGCCGCAGTGGTCGGGGCTGCCCCCGGTGGTCTCGAGGTCGACCACGACGAACGTGACGTCGGCCAGTGCGGTGCCGAGGTCGTCGAACGTCGACTGGATCGCCTTCATGCTCAGACCGTAGGACGCACCGGCGACAGTGGCGCGCAGGCGCGGCCGGACGAACGGTCAGCAGCCCGAACGGGACAGTGCGCGGTCCAACGAATTGCGGCCGATGGCCGCGACGAGGCAGCTGATCGAACCGTCAAGCTGATCTTCGGCGCCACCTGAAGCGCTCTTGTTCCCCACGGTGATACCCGACCGCGGGTTGATGTCACCGACGTTCTGGCCGATGGCAGTGATCCGCCCGTCGATCGTGACACCGAGCTCGGAACCCTGACGCCAGCACGCCACGACGTGCGAACTCCCGTCGTCCAGGCGGGTGTTGGTGCCATCACGCACGATCACCGACCCCTGGTCGCCTTCGAAGCGGCATTCGGCGAGGGTTCCCCACTTTTTCGAGGCATGGACCTGCATCTTCCACTGACCGCCTGTCCCGTAGCGACCCTTCTGAACCACGTTGGGGGAGTATCCCTCACCGGCAGGGACGGTGGTGGTGGTGAAGTTGGCGACGACAGCGAAGTCAGACTCTTTCGGGCTGAGGCGACCAAGGTCGTTCTCGACGCCGAGGCCCTGACGCGCCTTCGCACCGAACCGAACGCTTCCGGACAGGGGCTTCCAAGATCCCTCGAGGCTGAGGGTGAGCCCCGAGGCCGGGTCTCGAACGGCGTTCTTCCGGACGCTCATGTTCCACTGCAAGGACACCTCATTTGCAGCTGCCGCTGACGAGACATCAGGCGTGGCTGCTGAGGCGGTTGCGGAGGGGATGGACATCAGCGAGCAAGGCAGTGCCAGGCCCGTGACAATGAGCGTGGCTGCAAGACGTCGTCGCACGAAACTCCCAAGAAGTATGACCCCGGTGGCCGAGATCATCATGTGGCCATGAACTGATCGGTGGTCAGCATGGCACAAATGCATCGTGATCATGCCCTTGAGGCTTCGCCCCTTCGAGGGGGTCGGGTGCGGGTGTCAGTGGTGACTCGTAGCGTCAGCCTGGAAAGATCGAGGCAAGACCAGAGAGGACGTGAACCACCATGATGCTCGTCGACTGCCAGACCTGCCCGGTACGAGACCTGCACTGCGCTGACTGCATCGTGACCGCCCTGACCCAGCTGCCGTTCCCGACCAGGAACGAGTCGCCGGAACGCCACCATCTCGGTGTCGCGAGGTCACCCAGCAGCCACGGCAGCCAGCACCGCCACCAGAACGAACCCCCGACTCGGTCGCCACTCGACGAGCCGGATGTCGTTCCGCTCGACCGCTCTGAGCGACGCGCCGTTGCCATCCTCGCTGCCGTCGGCCTCGTCGAACACGAGGCCGCGAACGCGGCGATGGCAGTGGTCGACACCGGCCGAAGGTCGGCCTCGGTGACGGCCGCCGAGACTCACCGGCGCGCCATCTGACGCACGCAGCCCCTTCAACGTCCACTTCACCCCGAGACTCTGGCGCCCGAGAACAATCGTGGCCATGTCACCATGAACCGGTGTCATCGCGTCGCTACCTCTCACCTCTGCGGGGCGCCGCCGTGCTGGCGGTGTGGGCGACCGCACTTGGCTCCATCACGGGCTGCACGTCAGCCCCCTCCGCAGCCCCCGGCGGTGTCACCACCGGGGCGGTGGCCTCACCCGGCGGGGCGAGCGGCCCGACGGAGCGCTCAGCCTGCCTACGCCCTGCGCCTGCCGTACAGCCGCTGTTGGCCATGGCACCGGTTGAGGCGGTGCTGCGATCACGAACCGAAGCCCTGGCAGACGGGTCTCGCGCACGCTGGCTCGCGCCTGTCGCAGGTCCGTCGCTGCGAGAGCAGCAGGGTCGGATCTTCGACCGGATGCGCTCCCTGGGGGTCAGCGGCTTGCGGCTCGTCTCCGTGACCGAGCCCAGTTCGCCGAGCGCCCCCACCTCATCGACGTTGTGGTCATCCACGGCGTCACCTACCGGGTCAGCGACAGGGTCACGCGGTCCCGCGCAGCCGACGGTTCGCTCACCCTCGTCGACGCTCGAGGCGCGAGCCCGTTTCGCCTACCGGATCTCTGGCTTCGACACGGTCGACCGAACCTTCGATATCAACGTGAGCTTGAAGTGTTCGACGGCCGCCCATGAACACCTGCAGGTCGCAACCTGGACCCCGTACGACCGCCCACAGCCGTGGGACCTTCCCGACCTGACGGTGCGGCGTTCCGCCACGAGTCTCGTGCTCGCCGCCAGCCCGCAGCAGGCCGCAGACCTGCTCGCTCGGGCAGAGTCGGCCCAGGCGCACGTTGCCGCCGTGTGGGGCCGCTCCCGGCCCGCGGTGTGGATCGCCCCGCCCACCGACTCCGAGGCGGCCCTCCTGCTTGGGCGAGCCCCGGCTGACCCGAGTGCCTTGCACGATGTCGCTGCTGTGACGGATGGACCCCTTCAGCCCGGCCGGCCGGCTGGAGCCGACCGCATCGTGATCGTTCCGACGGTCTGGTCCTCGCTCCCCGGCAGAGGTCGCGAGGTGGTCGCGACCCATGAGCTGACGCACGTCGTCGTGCGTGGCTCGACGACGGGGCCGGTTCCGCTCTGGCTTTCCGAGGGCTTCGCCGAGTTCGTTGCCTACCGCACCGTGGCGTTGTCGGAGCACGCCATCGTGCACCCCGCACTCGAAGCGGCCCGACGCGACGGACTGCCCACGGGTCTGCCCAGCGACCAGGAGTTCGACCCCGCCACCGGCAGCGTCGCGGCCGCCTACGGACGGTCGCTGCTCGTGCTGCGCACCCTCGCCGACCGCGAGGGGGTCGCGGCGTTGGTTCGCTTCTACCGCGAGGTCGCCGACCCGACCGATCAGGCCCGTGCAGCAACGGCGCCCGCCCGCGACGATGCTGACCACCACGACGCGGTCGACGCCGCCCTGACGACGGTCCTGCACACAGACCGGACCGCGCTGGTGCGTTCGTGGCGGGCCAGGATGAGGCAGCTGCTCAGCTGAACAGTTTCTCCACCTCGTCGGCGTAGTCCTTCATCACAACGTTTCGCTTGAGCTTGAGCGACGGTGTGAGGTAGCCGTTACCCTCGGTGAAGTCGCCCGGGAGCACGGAGAACTTGCGAATCGACTCGGCCTTCGACACCGCAGCATTGGCCTGGTCGACAGCCCCCTGCAGCGCCTCGAGCACCAGCGGATGGGTGCGGGCCGCCTCGAGAGTGACGTTCTCGAGGCCATGGTTCTTCGACCACAGCGGCCACATCTCGTCGTCGAGGGTGAGCAGGGCCGCGATGAAGGGCTTCTGGTCGCCGACCACGATGCACTGCGACACGAGCGGGTGAGCGCGTAGCCGGTCCTCCAGCACGGCGGGTGCGACGTTCTTGCCTCCCGCCGTAACCAGGATCTCCTTCTTGCGTCCGGTGATCCGCAGGAAGCCTTCATCGTCGAGGTCACCGAGGTCACCGGTGTGGAACCAGCCGTCGACGATCGCGTCTGAGGTCGCCGACTCGTTGCCGTGGTAGGACGTGAACACGCCGACGCCCTGGAGCAGAATCTCCCCGTCGTCGGCGATGCGCACACCGCTGCCCGGCAGCGGCCGACCCACGGTGCCGACCTTTACCCGGTCGGGGGTGTTCACGCAGATCGGGGCTGTCGTCTCGGTGAGGCCGTAACCCTCGAGGATCACCACGCCGATGCCGCGGTAGAAGTGTCCGAGGCGGCTGCCGAGCGGCGCGCCGCCCGACACGGCGTACCGCACCTGGCCACCCATGGCTTGGCGCAGCTTCGAGTAGACGAGCCGGTCGAACACCGCGTGGCGCAGCTTGAGCGGGAGCCCGGGGCCCTTGCCGTCAAGGGCTTCGCTGTAGGCGATGGCCGACTCCGCGGAACGAGTGAAGATCCGGCCCTTGGCCTTGCCGGACGCCGAGGCCTTGGCTTCGGCCGAGTTGTAGATCTTCTCGAAGACCCTGGGCACGGCGAGGATGAAGGTCGGCCGGAAGCCCGCGAAGTCATCGAGCAGGGTCCGGATGTCGGAAGAGTGCCCCATCCGGACCCGTGCGGCGACGCACAGCACCTCGATGAACCGGGCGAAGACGTGCGCGAGGGGCAGGAAGAGCAGCGTCGACGCGTCGGGCGTGTGCACGACGTCGCTCAGCTTGGCGATGGCGTTCTCGGTGAGGTCGAGGAAGTTGCCGTGCGAGAGGGCGCACCCCTTCGGCCGGCCGGTCGTTCCCGAGGTGTAGATGATGGACGCGATCGAAGATCGGTCGAGAGCAGAACGACGCTGGCCCAGTGCGTCGTCGGCGACGTCGGTTCCCTTCTGGCGCAGCTCCGTGAGGCCGCCCCCGTCGATCTGGATGACCGAGACCGACTCCGACAGCGCCTCCCTGGCCTGGTTGACCGTGGCGAGGTGCTGCTCGTCCTCGACGAAGACGGCCCGGGCCCCCGAGTCCGAGAGAATCCACTGCACCTGTTCGGGCGACGAAGTCTCGTAGACCGGCACCACGACGGCGCCGGCACTCCAGATGGCGAAGTCGATGAGGGTCCACTCGTAGCGGGTGCGGCACATCAGAGCCACCCGGTCACCGCTGCCGATCCCCGCAGCGATCAGGCCCTTGGCGACCGAGTCGACGTCGGTGGCGAACTGAGCCCACGTGACCGACGACCACGACTGCGACGTGACCTTGCGCGAGAAAGCGACACCGCTGGGGTCGGCAGCAGCGTTCCGTGGCGGCAGGTCGGCCAGGCTTCCAGTCGTGGTGACCTCGGCCAAGGGCGGGACGATGTGGTCCTTCACGCCAACTCCTTCATCAGAACGGCAGCGGTTGGGCCACATCCTGTCATGTGCCGTGCTCGAGCGTGCCCGGACGGGGACACGGGCCCGCACGGCCGCGGAGGCGGTAACGTTCGGCACATGGCCGAACGCACCGAGTCCTCCATCATCGTCGATGCCGCGCCGGGGGAGGTTCTCGACGTCATCGCCGACTTCGAGGCCTACCCCGAATGGGCGGCGGAGATGAAGAAGGTGACGGTGCTCGCCGAGGACGGCGACGGCTGGGCCGACCAGGTGCAGTTCACCCTCGACGCCGGCCCGATCAAGGACACCTATGTGCTCGAGTACGAGTGGGACATCGTCGAGGACGGCACGGGTGTGGTCTCCTGGTCGCTGGTCTCCGCCAATGTGCTCAAGGCGCTGAACGGCTCCTACACGCTGGTGGGCCAAGGCGACTCGACGAAGGTCACCTACCGGCTGTCGGTCGACGTGAAGATCCCGATGATCGGCCTGCTCAAGCGCAAGGCCGAGAAGGTGATCATCGACACCGCCCTCAAGGGGCTCAAGAAGCGCGTCGAGGCGTGAGCGGCCCCTCCGACTCCCACACGACGGACGGGGCGGGCCGTCGTGACGACGGGCCACCAAGATCGGTGGCGGCCGAGGCGGCGCTGCTGGTCGAGCTGCTGAGCCAACGTGGTTCGTTCGGGGGTACCTCTGCGGGTGCGGGAAACGGGGCCGGCTCAGGGCCCGAGCCCGGCCCGGATTCCGACAGCTCAAGCGGAGAAGGCGAATGCACCTGCGGTGGAACGGCACCGGCAGCGTGCCGTGTCTGCCCGGTGTGCCAGGTGATCGCCTTCGTGCAGAAGATCAACCCCGACACGATCGAGCGGATCGCCGACTTCGCCGCCTTCGCCGCGACGGCGCTGCGAGACCTAGCGTCTTCCCAGCGAGCCGACTCGACCGCGGATGCAGCTACCGGAGCAACCACCGAGGATGCCGCCGAGCCCGAGCCCGAGCCCGAGCCCGAGCCTGAGCCCGCCCGCCCGAGCTCGAGCGCCCCGACAGGGGACCGATCGTGAGTGCGCGCCTGGCCATCGGCATCGACATCGGTGGCACGAAGGTGGCCGGGGGCGTGGTCGATGAGACCGGGGCCATCGTCCACCGGACCCGACGCGACACCCCGCACCGCTCCACGTCTCCGTCAGTCGTCGAGAACACCATTGTGGAGGCGGTCGACGACCTGCTGGCGAAAGTGGACCCCGCCGAGGTCGTGGCGGTCGGGATCGGGGCCGCGGGCTTCGTGGCCGTCGACCGTGCCACCGTCGTGTTCGCGCCGCACCTGTCGTGGCGAAACGAACCGCTGCGTGACGCACTCGCCGCCCGGATCGCGTTTCCGGTCACGGTCGACAACGACGCCAACGCCGCCGCCTGGGCCGAGGCGACGTACGGCGCGGCCAAAGGGGAGTCGCACGTGGTGATGATCACCCTCGGCACCGGCATCGGCGGCGCCCTGATCATCGACCACCACGTGCAGCGTGGTCGGAACGGGATCGCCGGAGAGTTCGGCCACATGCAGATCGTGCCGAACGGCATCCGGTGCGAGTGCGGCAACCGGGGGTGCTGGGAGCAGTACGCCAGCGGCAATGCGCTCGTGCGCGAGGCGAGCGCCATGATGCACGCGGGGTCGCCGGTCGTGGCCGACCTGCTCACGAAGCTCGGTGGCGACCTCTCCGGCTTGACGGGACCCTTCATCACCGAGGCGGCGCACGGCGGTGACGCCATGGCGCGGGAGCTGCTCGCCGACATCGGCGAGTGGCTCGGTATCGGGATGGCCAACCTCGCGGCCGCCTTCGACCCCGGTCTGTTCGTGATCGGTGGGGGCGTCAGCGCTGCCGGTGAGATGCTCATCGGCCCGGCCCGGGAGGCGTTCCGCAAGCAGCTGACCGGACGGGGCTACCGCCCCGAGGCCCGGATCGTGCGTGCGGTGCTCGGCGGCGACGCCGGCCTCATCGGAGCGGCCGAACTCGCCCGAGCCGACCAGTGACACCGGCCAGGCAGCCAGCACCGTGACGCCGACCGACTGCTCGGCCAACCGGCCAGCCAGTCTGGTCGTGGTCACGTCGTGGTCGCAGCCTCGAACGTGATATCGAGGTCAGACCCGGGTTCCGTCGTCGGTCGGGTCGCGCTCGGTGCCGCCCCGCAGCACGAGCAGGATGAAGCCGACCCCGATCATCGACAGGGAGGTGACGATCCACCAGCCGCTGCCGTCGCGGTCGAAGAAGAGCAGGTAGAGCAGCAGCAGCGGCCCGCCGGCAAGCCCGATGACGATCGCCCAGAACATCGGGTCGTCTTCGGCCGTGGGCAGGTCCATCTCGGTCGGCGGGATGAAGTGGTCACCGTCAGGGTCATCGGAGGGCACTGCCGAGAGCGCGACGTCGTCGTCGTCGTGCGGCCTCGCGGTACCGCGCCACGTATGCCCGGCCCCCGGCGCGATCGGAAGCTCGAAGACGTTGCCAGGATGGCTCGGGCCTGTCTTGCCGGGGAGTCTCGGCGGGCCGGGCGGCTCGGGCGGTTCGCCGGGGTCCGGCCCCGCATCCGGTGTGGGTTCGGATGCGGTCTCGGGGACCGCCTCGTGAGTCGCCTCGGGCGCCACTGCCGGTCCGGCCTCGAGGCCGGTTTCGGAATCGTCGGCCGGCCGGATGTCGAAGGTCGGGTCGGGCGCTACGTCGTCCCAACCGGCAATGATCCGCTCGAACTCCGCGTCGAGGTCTCGCTCGTTCACGAGGGGGCTCCCGCAGGGTCGAGGTGGGCGCTCTCTCCAGGTAGGTCGAGGCCCACGACGGCGGTCGAGCCGGCCTCGGCAGAGGCGGGTTCGGGGTGGCGATGGACCGGCACGGTTGACTCCTGGCGGCGTCGGGGCAGACTGATTGGATCCTTGCACGCCGGCCTGTGCGTCCGCGAGTGCCGTAGAGTGCTCGCCGTCACAGTTGGAGGTGGACACGGTTGTTCTACTGGGTTCTGAAGAAGATCATCCTCGGGCCGATCATCAAGCTGCTGTTCCGCCCCTGGGTCGAGGGCGAGGAGAACATCCCCGAGGAGGGCGCCGCCATCTTCGCCTCCAACCACCTGTCGTTCTCCGACTCGATCTTCCTGCCGCTCGTCGTGGACCGGCGGGTCACTTTTCTGGCCAAGAGCGACTACTTCACCGGCAGTGGCATCAAGGGCCGGCTCACCGCGGCGTTCTTCAAAGGCGTCGGTCAGCTGCCGGTCGACCGTTCCGGTGGCAAGGCGAGCAACGCGGCGCTGAGCTCGGGGCTTCGAGTGCTCGGGCGCGGTGAGCTGCTCGGGATCTATCCCGAAGGCACCCGCTCACCCGACGGACGCCTCTACCGGGGCCGCACCGGGATGGCCCGGATGGCTCTGGAAGCAGGCGTCCCCGTCATCCCGGTCGCCATGATCGGCACCGACAAGGCCCAGCCGACCGGCAAGGTCATCCCGCGCATCATGCGGATCGGGGTCAGGGTCGGCAAGCCACTCGACTTCTCCCGCTACGAGGGCATGGAGGACGACCGTTTCGTGCTTCGCTCGATCACCGACGAGGTGATGTACGAACTGATGCAGCTCTCTGACCGGGAGTACGTCGACATGTACGCCACCTCGATGAAGGATCGCATCGTGGCCGCCGCGAAGGCCAAGGCTCGCGAGCTGCAGGAGGCCGCCAAGCCCGGCTCTGCCGTTCCCGAGCTGGAGGAGGCGCTCGACGCGGCGGAGGGCCGTCGCCCCGCCCCACGCCCGCAGCCGACGGACCGCTCGACCGAGACGGATGCCGGGGAGCCCGTCGTTCCGCTGCCAGGCAACATCGCGGTAGGAAACGCAGCGGTAGGAAACGCAGCGGTAGGAAACGCAGCGGTAGGAAACGCAGCGGTAGGAA
>JAKDLG010000166.1 GCA_030452985.1 Humibacillus sp. | reverse complement strand
GGCTGGCCTGCTGCGTCAGTGATGCGTGGGGCGGGTAAGTGTCGTAGTGAACCCGGGGTCGGCTACGGCCGCTGCACAGGATGCGGTGCGCGTTCGGCACCTTGGGGGCCTGAGGGGTGCCGATTGCGCGACAGGTTGTGCGTCCAACACCGCTGGATGCTGGGGGGTGCCGAGCGCACACCCCCTCGGCGCGTACGCAACGGCTGTCAGCTGGAGGTGGTGGAAGGCCCCTCGGTTGAGTCTCTGGTGTCGGCGGGATCGGTGGGAACGAACGCAGACGCGCCCTCGTGCTCGTCGACTACGACCCCGAATTCGTCATCGGCACCGGCGGCATCATCGTCACCGCTGCTGGTATCGCCGCCGGGAAGCGCTTCGGCCTGGTCGATCTCGAACGAGGTGGCGTCATGACGGTCCAGCACCGGCACGGCCTCGGCGTCCGTCTCGGCCCCCGCTACAGGTGGTGGTCCGCCAGCAGGTCCACCGTCGTCAGCGGCCTGGGTCCGCGGTTCGTCGGCAGAGTCGGCAGAGTCGGGGGCTCGCTGCTCGGGTGTGGCGGGCTCTGACCAGTCAGGGGTCGGAATATGGGGCTGGGTGGCACGGTCGTCGGCCACTACCGCGCCATCTGAGACCGCGCCATCTGAGACCGCGCCATCTGAGACCGCGCCAGACGGGACGGCATCCAGACTGCCAACCGGGTCGGCATTCGGCGCCGCGGCCGGTCGATGCGCGTCGGGGTCGAAGGAGGGCACGTGGGGAGCGGTGGCGTCCCACGGGGCGTCGTCGGGAAGGTCGGCCGGGCGGGAGCGGCCGGCGGCAGCCTCGGCGGCCGCGAACGCCTCGGATCGCTCGAGCCGGTCCCGCTCGAGGCGGGCGGCATCCTCCCGCTCGTGTCGCCGGTCTTCGGCCTCGGTCTGCTCGTCGAGGGCACGCAACGCCTCGGACGCCTGCTCGACCACGCCCAGCAGCCCGGCGGAGAGGGCCCGCAGCAGGGTGCGAACGACCGTCATCTCTCCGGCGAGGCGGGCTCGGCTGACGAGGTTGGCGTCGGGCCGTTCGACCCGCGACTGGGCGTAGGCCTCCAGCACCGAGTCGACGGCGTCAGGGGAGGCAACGGCGATCAGCTCGGCGAAGTCGTCGGCGGGGTCGCCGATGTGGGCCTCCTCCCACGCCAGCACGCCGCGAACTCGACCGGTGGCGGCATCCGCCTCGTCGTCGAAGGAGGCCAGGACGTTCTCGCCGACGAAGGTGCCGTGTACCGGGCAGGGCGCGAACCGCCAGAGCGACACGTCTTCGAGCGAGTGCTCCCAACGGGTGAGCAGGTTGGTCGGCACGTGGCCGGTGGCGGCCGCCCGGTCGAGCTCAGAGAGCTGTCGCCGGCGCCGGCCCTCGGCGTCGTAGGAGACCAGCCCTGCCTCCTCGAACAACAGGTGCTCGACGTTGTGGATGTGGGCCAGGGCGCGGCCCACCTCGCCGGCCAGTGGGCCCGGGGGGAGGCTCGCGAAGTCAAGAGAGCGCCCTGGCACGCGGAGATACACCACGGCCCGACCCTCGGGAACGGTGACCTGGCCGCGCACCATCGGGATGGCGACCTCCAGTCGCCGCCCCAGCAGGTGACACAGGCGGGTGACGTCTTCCAGAGCGGCGCCGGCCGCCTGGGTGCGCGGAACCTTGACCGCCCAGAGGCGGTCCTGGCTGTCCGTCACGTGGGCGACCTCGAAGGGGTCGTCGGGTCGCGTGCGCACGGCTTCGACCAACACCGGGTCGAGGCCCGGTACGGCCGAGCTCGCGAGGGCAGCGAGAAAGAGCGGACTGCGGGTCACCCCTTCACGGTAGGCGGCGCGGTGCCTCGAACGTGGGAGGTGGGCTCCGGCCGCGCAGGTGGAACCGGCTTAGGCTGGACGCGTGCTACCGACCCATGACGTGCTGACCGATCTCGCGCTCTCCCGCGGGACCCTGGACCGCGCGGGTCTCGAACGCCGCGATGACGGGCTGGTCGCGAGGCTGCTCGCCGACCGGCAGACGCGCGTGGTGCGGCTGCGCGGCGAGCTTCTCGAGGTCGTCCGCGACGAGTCTCCCGGCGTCGGCCGGCTGTCGTTGGCCTTCGGTCCTCCACAACCGGCTGACGTCGAACGACTCGTCGTCGACCTGGGGCGTGACGACGAGGGCCGGGCCCACCTCGCCGTCGTGATGAGCGACCCCATCGACGGCGCCGACTGGGCCGATGGGTCCGATGGTTCCTGGGTAGGGCTGCGCGCCGTCGGCAGTGAGCTCTCCGACCGCGACGCGGGCATCTTCACCACCACGCTGGCGTTGGCGAACTGGCACGCGCGGAACACCCACTGCCCGCGCTGCGGGGCCCTCACCGAGCCGGTGAACGCCGGCTGGGTGCGCCGGTGCACGGCCGAGGGCAGCGAGCACTACCCCCGCACCGACCCGGCCGTGATCATGGCGGTCGTCGACCCCGACGACCGGCTGCTGCTCGGGCGGTCACCGCTCTGGCCCGAGGGCCGCTTCTCGGTGCTGGCCGGCTTCGTCGAGCCGGGAGAGTCGTTCGAGGCCGCCGTGGCGCGGGAGGTCATGGAGGAGGTCGGCGTGGTCGTGGACGGGGCCCGGTACCTGGGCAACCAGCCGTGGCCGTTCCCGGCATCCGTCATGATCGGGTTCATCGCCACTGCCCGCGACCCCACGCTGCGCCTCGACCCGGTGGAGATGGCCGAGGCGCGCTGGGTCACCCGCGACGAGTACGTGGCCGCCTTGCGGGCTGACGAGATCCGCACCCCGAGCGGCATCTCGATCGCCAAGCGCCTCATCGAGCACTGGCTCGGCGCCAGTGTCGAGTCGGTCGGCGGCCGTCCCTTCTGACGCTCCGCAAACCAGAGCGGGTGGATGCCGGTCAGCCGGCGAGCCGCTCGCGCACCTCGGCGAGCGAGGGGTTGGTCGCGGTCGTGCCGTCGGGGAAGAGCACCGTGGGCACCGTGCGGTTGCCACCGTTGACGTGCTCGACGAACTCGGCTCGCTTCGGGTTCGCCTCGATGTCGACCTCGGTGAAGGACAGCCCGTCGCGGGTGAGCACGCCCTTCAGCCGGGCGCAGTACCCGCACCACGACGTCGTGAACATCGTCACCGAGCCGGGTGGGGGGAGCAGGTCGGCAACCGGGTTGTCGTTGCTCGTACCGCTTCTCTCCTGGGTGGGGCTGTTCTCCTGGTTGGTCGCGTTGTCCACGGGTGCCTCGGCCTCTCCTTGCTGCGTCGTCCTTCGATGCAAGGATGACCCCATGGGAAAGCATCACGCGAATCGCCACCCGAAGCACCCGAAGCCGCCGAAGGTCAAGAAGATGAAGCTCAAGGTCTACGAGCACGAGCTGCGACGGCTGCAGACCGAGCTGGTGGCCATGCAGGAGTGGGCCCGCGACACCGGCGCTCGCGTGGTCGTGGTCTTCGAGGGCCGCGACGCGGCCGGCAAGGGCTCGGCGATCAAGCGGATCACGGAGTACCTCAGCCCCCGGGTGGCCCGCATCTCGGCGCTGCCGGCTCCCACCGACCGCGAGAAGTCGGAGTGGTACTTCCAGCGCTACGTCGCGCACCTGCCGGCCGCCGGCGAGATCGTGCTGTTCGACCGCTCCTGGTACAACCGGGCCGGCGTCGAGCGGGTGATGGGGTTCTGCACCGACGACCAGCATGCGCGCTTTCTGCTGCAGGCCCCGGTCTTCGAGCAGATGCTCGTCGACGACGGCATCGTGGTGCGCAAGTACTGGTTCAGCGTCTCCGACGTCGAGCAGGAGCGCCGGTTCCGGTCACGAGCGAAAGACCCCATGCGGCAGTGGAAGCTCTCGCCGATGGACCTCGAGTCGATCACCCGCTGGGAGGACTACTCCCAGGCCAAGGACGAGATGATGGCCGCCACCGACACCGAGTGGGCGCCCTGGTACGTCGTCGAGTCCGAAGACAAGCGGCGCTCGCGGATCAACGTGATGAACCATCTGCTCACCTCGATCCCGCACGAGGCCGTGCAGCCCGACGTGCCCCCCATTCCAGATCGCCCGGCGCCGCGCGGTTACGTGCGCCCGCCCCAGGACGACCAGCACTACGTGCCCGACCACGCCGCCGCGGTGCTGGCGGCGCACGCCGCCGCAGCGGGTGATCGGCCCTGAACCCGGCGGCATCCGACGACATCCTCGCCGGGCTCGACCCCGAGCAGCGCGACGTCGCCACGGCGCCCCCGGGCCCGGTGTGCGTGCTGGCCGGCGCCGGAACCGGCAAGACGAGGGCCATCACCCACCGCATCGCGTATGCCGTGCACTCGGGCCAGGTGCAGCCCCAACGCGTGCTGGCCCTGACGTTCACGGCGCGGGCTGCCGGCGAGATGCGCACTCGCCTGCGCCAGCTCGGGGTGGGCGGTGTTCAGGCCCGCACCTTCCACTCGGCGGCCCTGCGCCAGCTGCACTTCTTCTGGCCGCAGGCCATCGGGGGGGCCGCACCCGAGATCCTCAGCCAGAAGGCGTCGGCCGTGGCCGAGGCGGCCGGGCGGCTGCGCCTGCAGTTCGACCGCACCACCATCCGTGACCTCGCCGGCGAGATCGAGTGGGCCAAGGTCAACCTGCTCGACCCGGCCTCGTATGCGGCCGGAGCGAGGGCGGCCCGGCGCGAGCCCCCCGGCCTCGACCTCACCGCGATGGCCCGGCTCTTCGAGGCCTACGGGGAGGTGCTGCAACGGCGTGGCGTCATCGACTTCGAGGACGTTCTGCTGACGACGGTCGGCATCCTCGACGAACGCGACGACATCGCCCGCACCGTGCGAGGGCAGTACCGCTCCTTCGTCGTCGACGAGTACCAGGACGTCAACGCCGTGCAGCAGCGGCTGCTCGACGTGTGGCTGGGCGAACGCGACGACCTCGTCGTCGTCGGCGACCCGAGCCAGACGATCTACTCCTTCACCGGGGCCAGCCCGCGCCACCTGCTCGGGTTCACGGCCCGCTTCCCGACGGCCCACGTGGTGCGGCTGGTGCGCAACTACCGGTCGACCCCGCAGATCGTGACGCTCGCCAACACCGTGATCGGGTCGGGCCCCGAGGCGGTGCGCAGGGGCGCGCTTCGCCTGGTCTCGGAGGGTGCGCCGGGCCCGGCGCCGATGCTGGCTGAGCACGCTGACGACCCGGCCGAGGCCGCAGCCGTGGCCGAACGCATCCGTCGCCTGGTCGCCGAAGGTCACCCGGCCGCCGAGATCGCCGTGCTTTTTCGCATCAACGCCCAGTCGGAGGCGATCGAGTCGGCCCTCACGGATGCCGGCGTGCCCTACCTCGTGCGCGGGGGCGAGCGCTTCTTCGCGCGCAAGGAGGTGCGCGACGCGATCCTGCTGCTGCGGGGGGCCGCGCGCAGCGATGACGGCGAGAAGCCCCTGGGCCACCTGGTGCGCGACGTCATCACCGGCGCGGGCTGGGCCGAGGATCCCCCGGCGGGTAGCGGCGCCACGCGTGAGCGGTGGGAGTCGCTGAGTGCGCTGGCCGCCGAGGCCGACAACCTCGCGGTGGCCACGCCGGAGGCTCGGCTGCCGGAGTTCGTCGCCGAGCTCGATCGGCGCGCGTCCGAGCAGCACGCACCGGTCGTGCAGGGCGTCACGCTTGCCAGCCTGCACGCGGCCAAGGGCCTCGAGTGGGACACCGTGTTTCTCATCGGGGTCTCCGAGGGACTCATCCCGATCTCGATGGCGGAGGGCCCCGACGAGATCGAGGAGGAGCGGCGGCTCCTCTACGTCGGTCTCACCCGAGCCCGTCGAGAGCTCCACCTCTCGTGGTCGGGTGCGCGCAACCCCGGAGGGCGGAGGGCTCGCCGGGTCACGCGCTTCCTGGCCGGAGCGACCGGCATCCTCGGCGAAGGCGCGCGCACCAGCGCCACCAAGGCCGGCGGCGGTGGGCGTCGCTCGAGCCCGAAGGTCACCGCTCCGCGTACCTGCCGGGGTTGCGGCGCCGAGCTGACCGGCGCGGCCCAGCGCAAGGTCGGCCGGTGCGACGACTGCCCCCCCACCTACGACGAGGCGACCTTCGAGCGGCTGCGGGCCTGGCGCCTGGCCGTCGCCCGGGAGGCCAGCGTGCCGGCGTACGTGGTGTTCACCGACGCCACCCTGACAGCGATTGCCGAGAGTGAGCCGGCCGACGCGAGTGCTCTGTCGGCCATCAGCGGCGTGGGCGCCCGCAAGCTCGAGCAGTACGCCAGCGATGTCATCTCCATTCTCGGCGGGGCCGACCCTGAAGAACTGCTCGAGAAGCGTTCTGACACAAGCGAATCGACCGTGACGTCGTCGTAGTCACGAAAATCTTCAGGAAACTTCGGAAAATCAGTTGTTGGGCCGGGAACCACCCGCGTACCCTTATCGAATCAAGCCCAGAGGCATAGGTTGCCGGCTAGGGACCGCGAGCACGGTGAGGAGGTCAGCCTGATGAAGAACAACACCGCTACGAGGAACGCAGACTTCTGCGTTGCTTCCGTGCGCCTGCGCCAGGCTGGCCGTCGCCTTGTCGCGCCCGTCTCCGTCGGCGTTCGGGGCACCGCTGTGTCCACCGCCCTGTCTGTCGCCACGCCGATCGCGATGCTGCGCCTCGACGCTGTGGATGCCCCGTTCACGGGAATCTCCAACGTTTTCACCGGCGCCACCTTCGCCTACAAGAACTCCGATGTCGCTCGCTCCCTCCCGGGGAGGCCCCCGGTCTGATCCCAGACCAAGCCTCACCGCACAGGCCGCGAACCCGACATCACCGGGTTGGCGGCCTTTTTGTTCGTCCCACGCTTCGGCAGGAGAACGAATGGCCGCTCCCACCAACAGCAGCCATCCACCGCAGCACCCACCGGGTGCGTGACAGATCGGGACACCATGACACCCCGGATGCCAAGCAGCAGCACCGAGACCCGCATCACCGGCGCGGGTCTGCGGACCAGCACCGACAGAGAGCGGGCCAGTGACAACGGCGGTCCCCACCCGGGCGCCGCCGAGATGGAGGTGACAACGATGCCTTTGAGTCAGATGCTCGACCACCAGGCGGAGGCCGCGCCGGGCGGTGAGACCATTCCCTGCCGTGACTACGACGCGGAGCTCTGGTTCGCCGAGCGGCCGGAAGACGTCGAGTTCGCCAAGACCCTCTGCGGGATGTGCCCGGTACGCACCCAGTGCCTCGCAGGGGCCCTCGAGCGCCATGAGCCCTGGGGGGTGTGGGGCGGACAGCTGATCGTTCAGGGAGTGGTCGTCGCACGCAAGCGGCCCCGCGGCCGGCCCCGCAAGCACCCCGTGGCGGCCTGAGACCCGGCCCTCGGATGATGCCGAAGAGGGCTATCAGCGCAAGCACGGTCAGGTGCAGCGCACCACCACACGAGAAGATGATTCACGGACAAGGAGAACATCATGAACGAGCTGGAGATGCTGGCTCGCGAACGGATCGCCCAGCGCAATCGGAGTCAGGACCGCAGCGGAATTCGCCGCAGCGCCAGGCTGATCGCTCAGGAGATCCGCGCGAGCCGACGGCACGACACGAAGTGAGCCGCCGCCTCGACGGGGGCCATCGGAGCACGGAAGAACAATTGAATGCAGTGAGCGAACCGCGGGTGACGAGCACGTCACCCGCGGTTTCGTCTGTCAGGCCGAGATCGGCGGGAGGTCGGCGCCGGGGAGCAGCTCGTCGACGAGCTCGCGACCGCGCACCGTTCCCTCGAGCTGGCTGAGCACCCCGATGCCGCCGCCCCAGACCCGATGGATGAGCAGGTACTCCGCTGGCAGGTTCAGCTTGTAGCCGACGGTGTAGTTCGGCTGGCGGGGATCGTTGATGTGCGCGAACACCCCCCGGAGCCAGTCACGGCTGAAGGTGAACTCGTCAGACCGGAACGGCGCCAGGAACGGCTCGAGGTAGTCGAGCAGGCGAGCGGCGTCGAGGTCGATGTTCTCGCGCACGAAGCCGATGTCGCGCAGCCCCTGCAGCACCGCGTCGGCACCCCCGTCGAGGCCGGCAGTCAGCAGGTGACCGATCTCGACCGGCATGCCGCCCGGAAGCCGGTTGACGGCGCCGAAGTCGATGACGCCCAGGCGGCCGTCGGGGGTCATTCGGAAGTTGCCCGGGTGGGGGTCGGCGTGCAACATGCCGGTATAGGCGGGCCCGGCCATCAGAAAACCCAGGTAGAGCTGTGAGGCGGCGTCGCGCTCGGCGGGAGTGCCGTCGGCGATGATGCGAGACAAGGGCTTCCCCTCGAGCCACTCCGAGACGATGACATGCTGGGTGCCGGCCAGCACGGCTGGCACCGCGAACTCGGGGTCGCCCTCGAAGGCCTGCGCGAACACGGACTGCGACTCGGCCTCCAGCCGGTAGTCGAGCTCTTCCGCCATCCGCTCGCGCAGCTCGGTCAGGATCGGCCCGATCTCGATGCCGGGCACCCAGGAAGTGGCCACCTTCGCCACGCGCGACAGCTGTTTGATGTCGCTCATGAGGGCGGCCCCGGCGCCTGGGTACTGGATCTTGACTGCTGCGGCTCGACCGTCCTTCCACACGGCTCGGTGCACCTGCCCGATGGAGGCCGACGCGACCGGGGCGTCGTCGAAGGACTCGAACTGGCTGCGCCAGCGCGCTCCGAACTCGTCGCGCAGCACACCGTGCACCGAGCTGGTGGGCATCGGTGGTGCGCTGTCCTGCAGCTTGGTGAGCATGGCGCGGTACGGGCCGGCCATCTCCTCCGGAAAGGCGGCTTCGAAGATCGAGAGGGCCTGGCCGAACTTCATCGCGCCGCCCTTGAGCTCACCGAGCACCTGGAACAGCTGCTGGGCCGTGCGCGCCTGCAGCTCGGCCGCGACCACCTCGGCCGGCTTGCCGCCGATGCGCTTACCGAAGCCCAGAGCGGTGCGGCCGGCCAGACCGAGGGGGACGCTGGCGAGGCGTGCGCTGCGCACGACCGCCTTGCGCGGTAAATCGGTCACGCCGTGCACACCCCTGCCGGTGGTTGATGGTTCAGCCTCTGACTTCGACTCTAGACGGTGGCCCGGCGCCATGTCGGAGCAGTGACACTCGGCACCCGTCAGGCCACGGCACCAGTGTCGTCGACGCAGGGCCCGTCAACCGTCTGCCATCCGTCGTCGGGCGAGGTAGCGTCATGCCTGAGGCAGCGTGGGTGCACCTCCCACCGGCGATGGTCCATGCGGGGCCAAGGCAGGCAGATGTCGATCGAGATGCCAGGCGGTGGGTGTTGGCCCGCCAGCACGCTCTGGGCAAACGCGGCGATGCTCCCGGCGGTCAGGTGCAGGTCCGCGGCCGCCAGCAGGTCGAGGTTGCGCACTGGCCCAGAAGGGGTGGCAGGCCACGTGGTCGGGGCGAGCCCGGTCGGGTCGGCCGGGCAGAGCTGTGCCATGACGGTGGGCCAGGCATCGTCGCGGTCGGCGCGATGCAGGTCGAGACACCACAGGCAGGGCCCTGAAGGTCCCTCGACGAGCGGCCCGATGGTGGTGCGCCGCCCGGAGGCCGACACGGGCAGGTGGGCGGTGCCGCTGGCCAGCCACCGGTCGCCCGTGCGGGGGTCGAGGGCCGGCGAACCGACGAGTACGACGAGGACGGGAGCGGCGGTGACATGGTCGGCGGTCACTGTCGGCCAGGATGTCGCCGCCGGCACCGGTGAGCGGGTGAGTGCGTCTGAGCGGGTCGACGCCGCCCGCACCGGCAGGTCGCGGTTCAGCAGCATGACCAGCTGCTCGGCCAACGGCCCCGATCCGTCGATGACGACCCGGCCCCTCGGAGCCTCCGACCCACTCCTTGCCCTCGTCCGCGGCCCCGTGCGAGGGCGGTGTTCGGGTATGGACTCGACCAGGCCCAGATCGGCCAACAGGTCGATGAGCTCACGCCATCTGGTGGTGTCGACTCCACGGGCGGACGCCTCCCGGAAGCAGGCGAGGAGGCTGCGGGAGCCGTCGAGTCGAGCCAGCAGGCTCACCTCGGCGTCGGTCAGTCCCGTGACGATGGGCCCGTCGGGCAGCAGCCCGAACTGCACCTCGCCCGGGCGCCGCAGGATCGGTCGGTGCCACGGGTGCAGCCGAAGGTGTGAGTCGGGGATGGTGGTGACCATGGAACCTCCGTGCTGACGGGCGATGGGCCCCGGATGCCGTCAGAGTCGCAGGTCTGCGCCGTCGTGGTCGCTGGTCGTCCACAGGGCCTCCCGTTCGTCAGGAGACGCCAGAGGGGCGCGACGGAAAGTCGCGCCCCTCTGGCGTGCCGAACGGTGTCGGCGAACGGCGGTGGTGTGGGAGCCGAGTCGGTTCCCGTCACCCCTTCAGCTGGTCACGGCATCCGAAAGGGGTACGCGTGCCGTACGACCGGCGGGTGCCGGCAGCGACTGGCGGGGTTCAGCCGCCGTTCGGGCGATTCAGGCCTTGCCCAGGATGCGGTTGAGGTTGGTGCCGCAGACGGGGCACTTCCCCTTGGCCATGCGACGACCGTTGTCAGACACGACAACGTTGCCCTCGGCTTCGCGCTTCTCCTTGCACTTCACGCAGTAGAACTCGCCCTTGTACGTCTCATCAGCCATTGTGTCTCCTCGTTGCGGGCACCCATCCGACGGGCGCCTCGGCTTCGATCACCCTAGAGCACGCTGAGCACGAAATCATGCTGGCGTCCGTCTGGCGAGTCTGTTGTGTCCACCAGCGGAGCCATGGGCGCGACCCCCTTGGGTCGACCTGTCGGCGTCGGCGGAGGGGGCTCGCTACCCGTTGGTCGGGCCGCGGCGCCTAGGCGCCGCGGCCCGCGGCCCGCCCGGGGGGGCCGGGCCGGTGGCCGCCGTCCCGGGCCCACAGCGCGGCGGACTCCGCCGGGTCCTGCACGTCGCGCTGGACCACCCAGGCGTCGAGGCCGCTCTCGGCGACCCACTCGCCGACC
>JAKDLG010000165.1 GCA_030452985.1 Humibacillus sp. | reverse complement strand
TCACGGCCTCGCGGTTGGGGAAGATGCCCACGACGTCGGTCCGGCGGCGGATCTCGCGGTTGAGGCGCTCCTGGGTTATCTTGAGCCGCCTTCAGGGTGTCGTTGATGTAGCTGACGGGCTGGATCAGTCCCCCCTCTTGCGTGCTGGACGTGGTTATCTGCAGCCGTCCAGCAGGCAGGGTCATGGGAGGTTCGGTGTTCGTTGCTCGGGTGGTGGTGTCCGGCTCGCGGCGTGAGTCGTGGACGGTGGTCGGTGAGGACGGGCAGCTGGTCGAGCCGGCCGAGCGGTTCCTGTCGTTCCTGACCGATGCGGGAAGGTCGCCGAACACGGTCAAGGCGTACGCCCACGACCTGAGGGACTGGTTCGCGTTCCTCGCGGGTCGCGCACTGGACTGGGCCGCGGTGACGGTCGAGGACGTCGCGGCGTTCGTGGCGTGGCTGCGGCTGCCGCCGTCAGCGCGTGGATCCGGGGTGGCGGTGCTGCCGCTCGGCGAGCACTGCGGCGCCTCGACGATCAACCGCAAGCTCGCGGCGGTCGGGTCGATGTACCAGCACGCGAGCCGGTCCGGGGTCGCGGTGCATGCCGCGTTGAGCGTGTGGCGACCCGCGGGCCGTCGGGGCGGGGCTCGCGGGTTCCTGCATCACGTGAGCAAGTCCAAACCGGTCGCGGCGCCGGTGGTGCGCGTCCGTGCGGGACGACGCCTACCGCGCACCCTCGACCGGCAGGAGGTCGAGGCGTTGATCGGGGCGTGCACCCGGCGCCGGGACCGGCTGCTGCTGGAGGTGCTCGCGGGCACCGGGATGCGTGTCGGTGAGGCGCTCGGACTGCGGCATGAGGACTGGGACGCGGCCGAGCGGCAGGTGCGGGTGATTCCCCGTGACAACGACAACCGCGCCCGGTCGAAATCGGGCGTGCCGCGGACGATCCCCGTCCCAGCATCACTGGTCCGGTCCTACGCCGACTACCTGCTCGAGGAGTACGGCGAGCTCGACAGCGACTACGTCTTCGTCAACCTGTGGGGTGGGCGGGTCGGCTCACCGCTGACGTACGCGGCGGTGTACGACCTGGTCCGGCGGCTGCGGTCCCGGACCGGGATCGACTTCGACCCGCACTGGCTGCGGCACACGTACGCGACCGGGTTGCTGCGCTCCGGGGTGCCGGTCGAGGTCGTCTCCTCACTGCTGGGCCACGCGTCGGTGGCCACCACCTCGGCCACGTACGCGCATCTGACCGTCGCGGACACCCGGGCGGCGCTCACCCGGGCCGGCGTGCTGACCGAGGACGTGTCGTGACCTCGGCCATGGTGCTGCCGCTGGGGACCAGCCGCGGCGGCGAGGCAGCGTGGACGATGCGGGTCCGCGCGGCACTGCGGCCGGAGTTCACGGCAGACAGGCTCGTGATCGACGCGGCCGACCCCGCCTACTCCGCCGGGCCATGCCTGGTCCCGGGCTGTGAGCGATTGGCCCGCGGTCACGGGATGTGCGCCGGGCACCACCACCGGTGGACCAAGGCAGGACGGCCCGACGTGGACGAGTTCGCTACGGGCACCGATCCGGGCTGGGCACGTCAACGCCCGAACCAAGCGTGCCGGATCGAGTCCTGCGGGTACGGTTCGGCGCGAAGAGGCTTGTGCCAGTTACATGCCCAGCGGTGGGAACGCTCCGGACGACCGGACTTCGAGCTGTGGCTGAACGCGGAGCCACCACCGATCAAGGCGCCCGTCGCCGGCGCATGCCAGATCCCGGGATGCCAGTTGTGGCCTCAAGCGGCTGGGCCGTTCTGTCACGCCCACCACAACACGTGGCGCGCCAACGGGCGCCCCGACCCGATGGTGTTCGCTCACCAGTTCGCTGCCGTGGCAGTGCCCGCGGACCAGGTGATCGACCTGGCCAAGCTGCCCGAGCCGTTGCGCTGGGAGCTGGCCTACGTGATCCAGTGTCGGCACGACGAGCGCGCCAGCCGGACCCCTCCGGAGGTCGTCGGGCGCCTCGTGTCGTTCCTGCTCGAGGCCGGCGTGTCCACCCTGCGTGACGGGGACAAGCGGTCCTGGCGCGAGGCGTTCATCGCCTCGGGGCGACGCGACAGCAACGGCATTGGCCTCCTCGTGGACGCCCACCACCGCGTTGCCGACCTCGGCGCAGGCAGCGGCTGGGAGGCCGAGTATCCACGCGAGGTGTGGCAACTGCGCCGGCTCGGACACCCCGGCAACCTCACCCTCGACTTCACCCCGATCGGGCAACCATGGCTGCGCGAGGCGGCCAAGCGCTGGACCCGGCAGCGGCTGGCCACCGGTGTCGGGCTCGAGGCCGTGCGCCGCGGCCTCACGACGCTGACCCGCCTCGCCGGCTACCTACAGCAGGCCCGGATCCACACTCCGCGGGAGCTCACCCGGTCCGTGCTCGAGGCCTACCTGGCCGACCTGTCCACCGGCGTCCCGACCGCGCAACGACGCCAGGTCCACATCGGTCAGCTACGCGGCTTCCTCGAGGCCGTCCGGCAACGAGGCTGGGCACCGCTGGACCCGACCGCGGCACTGTTCACCGAGGACAACCCACCCCGCCCGGAACGCGGACCCCGCGCGGTAGCCGAGCAGGTGATGGCCCAGCTCGAGGCGCCGACCGCGATCGCGGCCTGGCCGGACCCCGCCGGCGCGCTGATCACCCTGATCCTGATCCGCTGCGGCCTGCGCGTCGGCGACGCGACCAGGCTGTCCTACGACTGCCTCATCCCCGACGCCAACGGCGCGCCCTACCTGCGTTACGTCAACCACAAGATGAACCGGGAGGCCCTCGTGCCCCTCGACGAGGAACTGCACGCCCTGATCCTCGCCCAACAGGCGCGCGTGGCCGCCGAGGCGCCCGCGCCCCCGGTGCTGTTCCCGAGACCCACGAAGAACCCCGACCGCGCCATCGCGCTGAGCACCTCCACCTACCGGGCCGCCTTGTACCGGTGGCTCGAATCCCTCGGCGTACGAGACGAACACGGCCACCGCGTACACCTGACCCCACACCAGTGGAGGCACACCCTCGGCACCCGGCTGATCAACCGGGACGTGCCCCAAGAAGTCGTGCGCCGCATCCTGGACCACGACTCGTCACAGATGACCGCGCACTACGCGAGGCTGCACGACGACACCGTCCGCCGGCACTGGGACGCCGCCCGCAAGGTCGACATCAGCGGCGCCACCATCACCAGCGAGCCGGGCAGCCCGCTGGCCGATGCCGCCTGGACCGGCCACCGCCTCGCCACCGCGACCCAGGCGCTGCCCAACGGGCACTGCGCCCTGCCCATCCAGAAGGCCTGCCCGCACGCCAACGCCTGCCTGACCTGCCCGATGTTCCTGACCACCGCCACCCACCTACCGGCTCACCGCGAGCACCGCGCCCAAGTCATCGAGCTGATCACCCGCGCCGAGGCTCAAGGCCGGACCCGGGTGGCCCAGATGAACCAAGAAGTGCTGAGCAACCTCGAGTCGATCATCACCGCGCTCGAACACCCCGAGGACAACGATGAGAGCTGACAACAGCCGCCACCTCGCCAAGGCCGCCCGATCCCGCACGGAGCAGACCCGCCTCCGGGCCGTCACCACACTGCGCCACCTGGCCAACACCGAACAGACCATCACGGTCAGCCTGCTCGCGCAACGCGCGGGGGTGTCCCGCTCCTGGTTGTACACCCAGGCCGACCTGCTCGCCCAGATCCACGAGGAACACCCACGGCCAGCGACAGCCTCCACCGTGCCCGCCCGGCAGGCCGCCAGCGACGGCTCCCTCAGACAACGCCTCCAGCTCGCTCACCAGCGGATCCGCGAGCTTGAGGCCGACAACCAACAGCTTCGACACGCCCTCGCTCAAACCCTCGGCGATCAACGAGCGCGACACGCCCGAGATCCACTCGAAAATCGTCCCTGACGACGAGCCCGGACACGGCCCCGGAGACCCCCGTCCCGGACACGTCCATCACGCAAAACCGCAGGTCAACACCCCAGACCGCCCAGCTGCTCAAGATAACCCAGGGGTTGTTCGACCAGATCTGACGCCAGATCTCCTTCGGGAACACGGTGAACGCGAGGATCTCCTCCCGGGCGGCCTCAAGGTGCTCAGCGACCTTCGGGAGCTTGCCAGCCAGGCCGTCCAGGACCCGGTCGAACTGGGCGTGGACACTGGCCGCGTCGGGCTGGTCGTACACGCTGTGCAGCAGCGCCTTGGTCCAGCCCCACTGCGACTTCGGGGTGATGGCCATCAGGTTCGCCGCGTAATGGGTCCGGCACCGCTGCCAGGACGCGTCCGGCAACGTCGCGCCGATGGCCTCGATCAGGCCGGCGTGCGCGTCCGAGGTCACCAGTGCCACGCCGGACAGCCCACGCGCGGTCAGGTCCCGGAAGAAGCTGAGCCACCCCGCACCCGATTCTGTTGTCGCCGTGTGGATCCCGAGGACCTCGCGGTACCCGTCGGCGTTGACACCGGTCGCGACCATCACCGCGACCTTCACGACCCGCTTGTCCTCACGGACCTTCATCGTGAGCGCGTCGGCCGCGACGAACGTGTACGGACCCTCGTTCAACGGTCTCGTGCGGAACGCGGCGACCTGCTCGTCGAGGTCGGTAGCCATCTCCGAGACTTTCGACTTCGACAGGCCCGTGATCCCCAACGAGCGGACCAGCTTGTCCATCCGCCGGGTGGACACCCCGAGCAGGTAGCAGGTCGCCACGACCGTGGTCAGCGCGGCCTCGGCGCGGCGGTGGCGCTCCAATAGCCAGTCGGGGAAGAAGGTCCCCTCGCGCAGCTTCGGGATCGCCACATCCAACGTGCCGGCCTTGGTGTGCAGGTCGCGGTGGCGGTACCCGTTACGCCGGTTCGTGCGCTCGTCGCTGCGGGTGGCGTACTCCGCGCCGCACACACTGTCGGCCTGGGCGCACAACAGGGCGTTGATGAACGTGCCGAGCAGCTCGCGCATCAGATCAGGGCTGGCCTGGGCCAGCTGCTCGTGCAGGAAGGCTTCAGGGTCGATACTGGTGTTCGCGGTCATCGTGATGCTCCATTCGAGAGTGCTGTGAGATGTTCACTCGAAGGATCACTCGGTGACCGCGCCTACATGCGCAGGACACGCTCACCGGTGACGTCGTACACCAACGCTACGGACTTAACTCTTCGCGGGCTGCGACATACCTTCCGACGGTGTGGTGCGAAACCCCGGACAGCTCCCCGGCATCACGCAACGACCCGGTCAAATCGAACGCTTCCAACATGTTCATGATCTCCTCGGCAGACTTCAACGTGTCCCTCCTGGGGGGCGGTAGGCGCTTACGCACCGCCACCGCACCCCAGGAGGGGCCCACACCGCGGGACGCGGACAGGGCAGACGAACTCGTGTCGGGCAGATCCCATGACCGCCAGCGGGCACTTCTCATGGCCGCTACCGGGCAGCTACATGACCGCCTCCGGGCAGTTTCTCGTGGCCGCTGTCAACGTCGGCACCGAAGAGGTTCGATGGTCTCGGCGAGGTAGTTCGATTCACACGCTCCTCATCACCCAGGGTGCGGACCGCGCGACCCGCAACTGGGCTGCCGGTCCGTTCCCGCAGGGCGGTCACCGGAAACCCCCGAACTCCACGAACATTAAACCAACCCTGCAGAGAGACCTCGCCGACACGTCTGTCGAGGTGAGTTGACACCAGAGGTTCACCGCGATCCCGTCTGGCAGGGGGAGATCGGTGGACCACTATGGGTGGCGCTGTCCGGGCGCGATGTTCGGCTTCGGCCGAGCTGGCGGCGGCCCCACCCAGCCGCGTCGCCATGTTGGGCATGCGTCAGGCGTTCTTGTGCTGGGCAACGAGTAGGTAGCCGTCCGTGGACCGGGTGTCACGGGCGGCGTGGACGTCGTCGACCTCGAAGGCCACGTCGAGCAGCCCTAGCTCGTTGGCCGCGGCGCGCGATCTTTGGGGGGCGCTCGGCCGGATGAGGTTCGATAGTTCGCGTGGAAGAGTAACTGGGCAAGGCGTTTCCGTATGGCAGCGCTCTAGCCAGACGTGGTCGTTAGTGCCGCATACCAACAAACCGACTGGGCCAGCACGGCCGATGGTGCTGCCCATGTGGCTCTTGCTGCAGCATCGGTGGGGGCGCGGCTCGTTCATGTCTCCAGCGATGCGGTGTTCTCGGACGCGGAGCGTCGCTACTACGAGAAAGCGTTTCCTGATCCGATCACGGCCTACGGTGCCGCCAAGGCAGCGGCAGAGACTGCGATCAGGGCCATCACGCCAACGGCGGTGGTGGCCCGGACTTCACTGATCCTCGGAGAGGGTCGATCTCTTCATGAACGGTTGGTGCACGCTCTCGCCACGGGCCAAAGAGCCGGAGTGCTGTTCACTGACGATGTGCGTTGCCCGGTCCACGTCACCAACCTGGCTGCAGCACTCCTTGAACTTGCGTGGTCCGACCATGCCGGCGTGCACCATTTCGTTGGAACGGATGCGATCAGCCGTCATGAGATGGGAACACTGATCGCCCAACGCGACGGGCTCAACCCTGACGCGTTGCCCTCGGGCCGAAGGGCCGACACCGATGCGCCCGGACCGATCGACGTTCGCCTCGACAACGTTGTCACACAACAACGACTTCGAACCAGGCTTCGCGGTGCACGCGACTTCCTACGACCGACCACGACGTCGAATGGGCGGGCCCCTTGACCGCTTCAACCCAACTGGGCGGACCGGGACGCGTCAGGCCTCCCCACGTGACGCTTTGGCGAACATACTGTCCGCGGCAAATCCGGAAAACGCCTCACGCTTGATGACAGTCGCGTTCCCGAGTCCCGGGTGTCGTTGCGGCGTCATACGCTGCGGCTGTGACTCAAGACGAGTGGGACAGGCAAGCAGCGACGTTCGACAACGAGCCGGATCATGGCTTGACCGCACCCGCCACCCGATCGGCATGGCGCGACCTGCTGGTGTCGGTCCTGCCCGCCGCGCCAGCACGGGTAGCCGACCTCGGCTGTGGGACCGGCACCCTCACCCGCCTGCTCACGGATGAGGGCTACAGAGTCGACGGCCTCGACTTCTCATCGGAGATGATCGACCGCGCACGCGCCAAAGTGCCTGAAGCGCTCTTCGTCGTGGCTGATGCAGCCACGCCGTCACTGGCGGTAGGCGAGTACGACGTCGTGCTCAGCCGTCATGTGCTGTGGGCGATGCAAGACCACGAGGACGCCTTTGCCCGGTGGGTCACGCTGCTTAAGCCCGCCGGGACCGTGGTGCTGATCGAGGGCAGCTGGTCCACCGGCGCGGGCCTGACCGCCGCGCAGGTGGAGCAGATCATGCTTCGCGTTCGCGAGGAGGTCAGCGTCGTGCCTCTGCCCCAGCCCGTCTACTGGGGCAAGACCATCACCGACGAGCGCTACATCGCCGTCAGCCACCGCTAGCAGGCCCAAACCGAAGCCCGATATTCGGCAGATCGGAACCGCGCTATACGCGGCATGGTTGGGCGATCGTAGTCGCCCTCAACGCGGCAGACATCCCAGGTTCTAGTTCTGTCAAGCGGCGCGTTCGATGATGTGGGCCCAAGCGGTGTCCTCGTCGTACAAGGCACCGGTTTTCAGGCAACCGTGCAGGATGCCGATCCATCGGTTCGCGAGCTGTCGTAGCGCGCCTTGGTGGCTGGTGCCGCGGGCCCGGATCTGTTGGTAGTAGGCCTTGGCGCCGGGTGAGCCGCGCATCGATGAGAACGCCCATTGCTGAGCGGCGTCGGCGAGGTGCTTGTTCCGAGCGTGCCGCGACAGCACGGCCTTCTTCCCGGACGCTTTCGTGATCGGCGCGGTCCCCGCGTAGCACTTGCGCGCTTTGGCATCGGCGTACCGGTGCGGGTCATCACCGAACTCACCGAGCAGACGTGCCCCCAGGATCACCCCGAGCCCCGGCAGGCTCGTGATCAGCTCCGCTGCCGGGTGCCGGCCAAAATGCTCGCCCACCACCTGCCCCAAGGTGTCGATCTGCTCGTTCAAGGTGGCGATGAGGGCGACCTGCGCGGACACGATCGCCGCGAACGCGTCCTGGACCGGTCCGGGCTGTCGCAGCTCCTTCGCGCGCAACACCCCCAGCACCGTGTCGGCTCGCGACTGCGGGTCGCGCCGGTTGGCCCTGGTGAAGGCCGCCAGCAGCGTGCGGCGCGGTAACGCCGCGCCCCGGTCCGGGTCAGGTGCCTTGGCCAGCAGCTCGAGCGCGTCCGGGGCGTCGACCTCGGGGAAGGCTTGCAGGGCAACGGGATAGAACTCCCGCAACGCGCTCCGCAGCCGCAGCACGTGCCGGGTCCGTTCCCACACCAACCCCTGATGCGCGCGCGCAGCGAGCTTGACTCCCTCGGCTAACGTGCTGTCCCCAGCGACCGGGCGATGCCCAGCCCGGTCCAACCGGACGATCTCCAGCCAACGCGTGGGCATCAGCGGCATCGGACTTCGCCCCCGACACGCTGTGCCGCTCCCGATACCGGGCAGCAGACTTCGGGTTGACCGCGTACACCGCGTACACCGTGTACCCGGCCGCGATGAGCGACGCGACCCACGGCCCTCGCTCGGTCTCGATCCCCACCAGCACCTCCACCGCCGGGTCCGGTTCGCGGCCCGGAGCCGGTAAGAACCCAGCGATGAGCTCATGCAACCGGGTGACCCCGGCCAGCCCCTCGGGCAAGCGCTTCTTCGCCAACACCGTGCCGTGCTCGTCGACGAGCTCGACATCGTGATGGTCCTCGGCCCAGTCATCACCCACGAACAACATCCGCCCAACCTCCTCAGACCGTGATCGACACTGACACCCATTCAGCAGCGCGGAGGAGGACTCCCAGCAATCTCATGGCCAAAGTGCTCTGATCGGAATCCGACCGGCACGACATCCCAGCAGCGGTCACCGCCCTCCTCACGACTGGCAGGCGCACGGTCTGCCGCAAGAGCTCCAAAGGATCAGATTCGGAAAGTGCTGACCCGCCAGCCGCTACCAGAACCGAGCCTCCCAGCAACACCAGGCACCCGGCTACAACCCATGAGAGTCGGACGTCCAGTGACACGCCTTACATTCTGTAATACGCTTTGATCATGGAAACGGTCAACGGAGTCCCGGTCAGCGAGGAGAAGATCCAAGAGTGGGCTGATGAGGCCGAGCGTGGTTACGACGTCGAGAAACTGCGTAAGCGCGGGCGAAAGCCGATGGGTGACGGCCCCGCACGGGTAGTGCCCGTCCGTGTTGACGACACGCTGCTCAGCGCACTGGATCAGCGTGCTGAACATGACCACCTGAGTCGGTCCGAAGTGATCCGTGCCGCTATTCGCGCCTACGTCGCGTGAAGGTCGGTTCGTCGGCCTTCAAGCACGGCATCAGCGAACTCGACATCCTCTCTGCGGCCGAGAACTGGGCCTACGCCAGCCAACCGGACGACGACGTCCCGGCCAAGCAGTTGGTGCTCGGTTTCGATCCGAACGGTCGGCTCTTGGAGTTTGCGATCCTGACGTTCGACAGCGGTCAGCAACTCGTCATTCACGCCATGAAGGCGCGAAGCAAGTACCTCCATCTACTTGACTGAGTCCGCTTATCGCGGCAAATCCGGTAAGCGTCTCGCGTCGACGCTGTAGGCGTTTCACGCTGGCTGGTCAGCCCTACCCACGTCCTGTCGGCCCTGCGACAGACTGTGCTGTATGACAACCGTGCGAAGCGGCGCCGCCGTGTGCCCACGTCTCGGAATCATGTACGACCCGGTTCCCTTCACCGGGCTGGTCGCCATCCTGCCCAGCATGGTTGGGAGGGAACTACCCGTGCACGGGGCTCACGAGATGCCGGGGACTGAGGAAACTTTCACGGGCTGGAACCTGTGGCGTGGTGATGCCAACTCACGCATGAGGGTCAGGACGAAGGACGCGGTCGAACGCCTCGACAGAGACAGGCTATCCAGGTCTAGAGCGGTCCCAGCGCGTCATGCGTGTCGGCGGTCAGATTCAGCGTCTCGAGGACGCTGAGGAGCTGGCGCTCCTCGTAGGCAAAGTGGCTTTCCATGAGTGCGGCAACACCGTCGAGGTGCCGAACGAGCTCCCCAGGGTCGGCGGCGCGGTCCACCGCGGTGTCCAATTCGCCGAGCAGGTAGGAGAGCATCGAGTGGTCTCGGGACAGGGTGGCGAGCACCGGCTTCAGGTGCGGGTGGGCCGCTGCCAGGGCCGGGAACAGGACAAGGTCCTCGCCCCGATGATGCCCGTTCAGAGCGGAGCAGAAGCCCCGGCAATACAGGAGCAGTTCGCGGCTGGCCACCGCGACTTCCCCATCCTCGGCAATGGCTTTGCGCGTCAGGTTCAGGGCGTCGCGAAGACGTGTGTGGACGGCTCGCAGTTCCCGGCTCCAGGCGATCAACCTGGTCGTCTCCCGCCCAGTCACGGACAGAGCGAAGGTGGCGACGAGTGCATCGTCGTGCTCCTTCGATTCGGCGCCTCCATGCCTGACACGGACTGCCACCAGCACGCGACGCTGAATCGAGCATAGCGGCTCATACGGGCTATACGAGGGGCTGGCGGCTCCAACGCGTCGTTCTCTACGTCCTCCACTCCACAGTGCAATCAGATCTGCGTGGCCGCATGAAAGCGGCCACCAGGACGAAAAAGATGTTCGCGGCGGCCGCCTTGACAGGCATCTGGTGACTGGTTCGGTGAGTGGTCTCTCGGCACGACCACGCGGAGAGCGGCATGTCCGGGTGTTCCCTCACCGGTTCGAGTCAGCTGGCCTTAAAGACCGGTCGTTCGGCGCTGCCATTTCGTGAAGTGAATGTCGTATCGGCCGGTTCCTGTTCGTAGCGTAGGTGGCGGCGGACACCGGGTCTGCCCGACGAATGTTGAGCGACACCTTGGTTGCGGAGGGTGCGGGGGTCGACGACGTTGAGGGTGA
>JAKDLG010000164.1 GCA_030452985.1 Humibacillus sp. | reverse complement strand
CGGGCTGTGGCGCAGCTTGGTAGCGCACTTGACTGGGGGTCAAGGGGTCGCAGGTTCAAATCCTGTCAGCCCGACCGTGTTTTTGCAGGTCAGAGGCCCGCACCGAACGTTGTCGGTGCGGGCCTTGATCGTTTGACAACCACCCTGACATCCACAGTTACGAGCCGCTGGCCTATTCGAGTCCGGCCCCGACCAAGGTCAGCCGGACAGACGACGACAACGGCCTGGTCTGTCGCCTCGTCTGTCACGCTGCGGATTGAGACCTAAACCAAGACGGGGCCTCGAACGCTAATAGGGGCCTCACCGTCGATGAAGCCGTCCGGATCGCGGAGGCGATCAGGGCGACCCACGCCGAGACCACCCGCGCGGTGTACACCTGCATGTGGGGCCGCTGGGAACGCTGGTGTCGAGCTAGGGGAGTGGTGCCCATGCCGGCCTCACCGGCCATCATCTGCGCCTACCTCACCGATCGTGCAGGAGACGGCGTCTCGGTCGAAACCTCGACACCGACTGCGGTGCGATCTCCTACATACACCGCCGCCACGGCCTTGCCGACGACGTCCTGTCCGAAGGGGTGCGCCAGGTCCGCCGCGGGCTGCACCGCATCATCGGCGCGCACCACGACTCCAAGCCCGGCCCCTCCATACCGAGGACATCCGCACTAGCGTCACCGCCATCGATCGCAGCACACCCAGGGGCGCCCACGACGCCGCGATCATCCTGCTCGGCTTCGCCTCCGCACTTCGCCGCTTCGAGCTGGCGGCCCTCGCCCTGGGCGACATCGAGTACAAGCCCGGCGGCATCATTGTGACCCGTGGTCAGGTCGAAGTCCGACCAGGATGGGAAGGGCCAACGGGTCGCAGTGGTGCACGGCCAGCCTGCGACGACCGATCCGGTCGCGGCACTCAACGCGTGGCTCGACCGACGCGGGCCGGCATCCGGGCCCCTGTTCACCAGCCTGCAACGACGAACCGTCAGCCTCGAACCGATCTCCGAGCAGGCGATCGCCATCGCACTGCGAAACCGCACCCGCGCTGCGGGCTTCGACGCCGGGCGGATCACGCTGCACTCGCTCCGCGTCGGATACGCCACCTCCGCCGCCCTGGCCGGCGCTTCGCTGGACCGTATCGCCGCCGAGACCCGGCACAAGCGCCTCTCCACCTCATCGAGCGCTAAATCCGCCCCGCTCAAGCCCTGGAGTACAGCTCCAGCCGCGACCCGGACTTTGACTCCAGTCCCAGGCGCGCACGGTCGAGGGTGCGTCACTTCACCCGGTTTGGGCCACGCACTTCGGTGAAGACGCTTCAGGGGTTTTGGGGCTCGCTCGCCCTGGTTAGTCGCGATTGTCGATGAGGCCCCGAGCGATGAGATCGAGGACGTTCTCGGCGCCCTGGGTCAACAGGTCGTCGGCCAGCTCCCGGTCGGTTAGCGCCCGGGAGAGCTGCAGGGTCCCGATCAGCAGCGCGTAGAGGCTCAGGGCTCGGAGCCTCTGCTCGGGTTGCTGTTCGGTCGAGAGCCGTGAAGCGAGCTCGTCGACGATCGCCATCGTGCCCACGGTGTACGCCTCACGGGTGGCCTGGGGCGCTCGGGCGATCTCGTCGAGAAGCGCCGCCGAGGGGCACCCCTGCGCCGGGGAGTCGCGGTGCTCGGTGGTGAGGTAAAGACGCACCAGCTCCTCCGCGCCGGCAACCCCCAGAGGAATATCGGCGAACCGCTCCAGCTGGGCAGCGAGCTGGGTCGCGACCACCTCTGTGACCAAGTGGTCCTTGGACTCGAAGTGCGCATAGAACGCACCGTTGGTCAGGCCGGCATCGGCCATCAACGTCTTCACGCCGGAGCCGTCGATGCCGTCGAGCTTGATCCGCCGACCTGCCGAGTCCACGATCCGACGCCGCGTCGCTTGCTTGTGCTCAGTGTCGTATCTGGCCATGTGGGGGGACCTCCCTATGACGTCGCCGAGCGCCCGCTCAACCTTGCCCTGACGATACGTTCTGGCTTGTTGTCGTACGACCGTACGCTAATATTTGGTCTCGAGCATCCGGAGAGGCAGAGGGTCCCATGAAGGCATTCGTTGTGAGCAGGTACGGCCCGAAGGGTCTGGAACCCGCCGGGGCCGCGGAGCCCTTGGTGGGCGAGCATGACGTGTTGGTCGAGGTCCGCGCAGCCAGCATCAACCCGCTCGACAAGATGGTCCGCGACGGCGAGTTCAAGAAGCTGCTGTGCTACTCGCCGCCTTTCGTGCTGGGCCACGACCTGTCCGGCGTGGTGACCCAGGCCGGCGCCGGGGTGACCGGGTTCTCGGTCGGTGACGAGGTCTACGCCCGACCTCGAGACCTGCGCATCGGCGGGTTCGCCGAGCGCATCGCGATCGACGAGGCTGACGTGGCCCTCAAGCCGACGTCGCTGTCGATGGAGGAAGCCGCCGCCGTGCCCCTGGTCGCCCTCGCATCCTGGCAGAGCCTCGTCGACCTCGCCCGCGTCCAGCCCGGTCAGACGGTCCTCATCCACGCCGGCGCCGGAGGGCTCGGATCGACGGCGATCCAGGTCGCCAAGCACCTCGGCGCGTACGTTGCCACCACCGCCCACACCAAGGACCTCGACAAGGTCCGCAGTCTCGTAGCGGACGAGCTCATCGACTACACCTCGCAAAGTTTCGCCGACGTCCTCAGCGACTTCGACGTCGTCCTCGACTCCCTCGGGGACGCCAGCCTCGAGAAGTCACTGACGGTCCTCAAGGCCGGGGGGCTGGCCGTCAGCGTGGTCGGCCCACCCGATCCCGAGTTCGCCAAACAGCTCGGAAAGTCGCTCCTCGGACCCGTGATGGCCCTGATGAGCCGCAAGGTTCGCAGCAAGGCGAAGAAGCTCGGGGTCCGCTACTCCTTCTTCTTCATGCACGCCGACGGGGCACAGCTGGCGCACCTGGCCAGTCTCTACGACAGCGGCGCACTGCGCCCCGTGCTCGACCGTGCCTTCCCCTTCAGCGAGACCCTTGAGGCCATGGCCTACGTCGAAAGCGGAAAGGCAAACGGCAAGGTCGTCGTCTCGATGGCGTGATCGCCGAGCCGAGCACTCGAGCCGTCTGTACTTCAACGATGGGGGCTGCGGCCGTCACCGAGGAGCAGCGACCTACTGGGGCTGCTGGCGCGTCTCGCGGTTGCGGTCGGCATCGCGGCCAGCAACGGGTGTTGCACGACAGCGGTACTGTTCAAGCCCGCCGTGGCCCTGAAGCATTCATGAGTGGCGGGCCCGGAAACCGTGCGGCGTCAGTGGCCGGGGGGCACGTCGATTCTGAGTTGCGCGTTGGGCACGGCATGGCCTGCAGCGCAGCCCATCTCAACATGCACCGGGGACAGACATCCGGTGTGCGCCAGACGAAGCCCAGCGCTGCCAGCGACATGCCGACGCCCCCAGTCGACCAAGGCCGCCAAGATCGGGACCAACTCCTGCCCGCTCTCGGTTAGCCGATACTCGGCCCGACGTCGGGCACCGGGCTCGCGGTAGTCGGCGCGCTCCAGGATGCCTGCGTCGACCAGGCCGGCCAGCCGAGGGCTGAGCACAGCGCGCGAGATCTTCAGGTGCGATGCCAGCTCATCGAACCGATGCAAGCCGCCCAGCACATCGCGCACGATCAGCAAGGACCATCGGTCGCCCAACAGGCTCACCGAACGTGTGATGGGGCATCGGCTCGACTCCAGCGTGGCAAGAGTTGCTGGCATCACGGTCTCCATCCTTATCTGAGTCTGCCTTCTGAACCTAGATGGTACGTTGACGGTCATGACTGAGTCGAGCAAGAAGATCACCTGGCAGGACCCGAGCGAGGGCGCTGCCAAGGCGCTCACAATGAGCGGGCTGGACTACCTGCGGGCCATGGCAAACGGCGAGGTGCCCATGGCTCCGATCAGCGCACTGATGAACATGACCGCGTTGCGGGCCGAGCCGGGCGAGATGTTCATGGAGGCCCAACCCGACACCTCACAGTACAACCCGATCGGGTCGGTGCATGGTGGCTTCTACGCCACGTTGCTGGACTCCGTCTGTGGCTGCGCCATCCAGACGACCCTGCCTCTGGGGCAGGCCTATACCTCCCTTGAGATCAAGGTCAGCTTCTTGCGGCAGATCAATGCGGACACCGGAACCGTGTACGCCCACGGCTGGGTCACCAAGCCCGGATCGAAGGCGGCCTTCGCCGAGGGCGACCTCCGTGACGGGGCGGGCAAGCTGTTAGCCACCGCGTCCAGCGCCTGCCTGGTCTTTCCTATCGGCTGACGAATGCAGCCCACCGGGGGCCTTTCTCGCCGGCAACAGACCCTGGACGTGCCAATGCGCCATCTGCCGCAGGATCCGCGTGTTTCGAGTGGCGTGTCTTTCCGCGATCCGGTCACAGCAACAGTCGATGCAATCGCCGAACCTGCAGGACCCTCGGGTTCAGGCAGAGGCGACGAGTTGGTCCATGGTGACGGCGTGTCCGGCCGCGCACTCGATGCGTGCGGCCACCGGTGCGCCGCACCCGGCATGGGCGTAGGACGGCGAGGGCTGGTGCGGGAGGTGCTCGGCGCCCCAGGCGGCCAGGGCGACTAGGGTAGGCATCAGGTCGGCACCGGCGGGCGTGAGGACGTACTCATAGCGGGTGCGTTGGCCGGGCTCGCGGTAGGGCTCCTTGGTCAGCAGCCCGGCGTCGACCAGTTCGCGCAGTCGCGAGGAGGCGACGGTCTCAGTCAGCCCCGCGCGACGGACGAAGTCGTCAAAACGCGTGGTCCCATAGGCGGCCTCTCGCAGCAGCAGCATCGCCGAGCGGGTGCCGACCACCTTGAAGGTGCGCTCGATGGGGCAGAAGTCGGGGCGGGCCATCCGGTCAGGATTGGCGAGGCGACCTTCGAGTTGCACGGACATGGGCCCACCCTACCGACTGACTTGGCAAATACCTAGTCAGCACTTAGAGTGCTGGCTATGCCCGCCCCAAGCCAGACAAGGACCCGACTCGTGGTCCTGGTGGCGGTCGGCGCCGCCTTCATGTCGAGCCTCGACCTGTTCGTGGTCAATGTGGCCTTCGATTCGATCAGTGCGAGCCTCGGCGTCAACCAGCCCGGTGGCCCTACCGCAGGAGATCTCAGCTGGATCCTGAACGCCTACGCCGTCACGTACGCCGCGCTGCTAGTGCCGTTCGGGCGACTCGCCGACCGCTACGGGCGCAAGAACATCTTCGTGGGTGGTCTACTGCTGTTCACGCTCGCAAGCGTGGCGTGTGCGCTCAGCGGGAGCGTGTGGGTGCTGGTCGCGTTCCGGGTGCTGCAGGCGGCCGGGGCCGCGGCGATGACCCCGACCAGCCTGAGCATCCTGCTCGCGGCGCTGCCGGCGGAGCGGCGGATGGGCGGGGTGCGCCTCTGGGCGGCAACCGGTGCGATTGCCGCGGCGATCGGCCCGAGCGTCGGTGGGGTGCTGACCCAGTTCGGCTGGCAGTGGGTGTTTCTGATCAACCTGCCCGTGGGGGCGGCGCTGTTGGTCCTCGCTCTGCGCGAGGTGCACGAGGTTCGATCGGACGATGAGGCGGGTGTGCCTGACCTGCTCGGTGCCGTGCTGTTCGCGGGTTCGGTCGGCCTGCTGGCCCTCGGCCTGGTGAAGAGTCCGGAGTGGGGCTGGGCGAGTGGACGCACTGCACTGGTGCTGGAGCTTTCTTTGGTGCTGGGGGTCCTCTTCGCGCTGCGCTCGATGCGGCACCCCTCCCCGGTCATCCACCCCGCGCTGCTCCGCGTGAACACCTTCCGGTGGGCGATCGTCACGATGGTGCTGTTCAACGTCTCCTTCGCGATCAATCTGCTGGTCGGCATCCTGTGGCTGCAGCAGATCTGGGGCTACTCGGCGTTGCAGACCGGATTCGCGGTCGCGGTCGGTCCAGTCCTCGTGCCGGTGACGGCCGGGCTCAGCCACCGGTTCCTGCCCACGGCACGGCCGGCCCGGCTGATCACCGCAGGCTCGTTGCTGATGGCGCTCAGCTCTTTGCTACTGGCGATCAGCATGGGCCCGAAACCGGCGTACCTCACCGCGTACCTCCCGGCATGGCTGCTCGGCGGCGTCGGGGTCGGGCTGGCGCTGCCCAACCTGATGGCCGGCGCGACCCATGACCTCGCGCCTCAGCAGGCAGCGACAGGAAGTGGCGTGGTCACGATGGCCCGACAGATCGGCTTCGTCATCGGTGTGAGCCTCCTGTTCGCGATCGTGGGCGAGGGGATCGGCCTGGGCGCAATGGATACGTTCACCACCTGTTTCCTCGTCGCAGCGGCAGTCCTGGTCACCGCATCCGTCACCGCCTTCGGGATGGCCACCCGGGTCCGTCCGCACCAGGTCACGTTTCTCGGAGCGTCCGCTGAGCATCACCACAAGCGAGGTTGAGTCCCCCGATAGTGGTGTGAACCACGCATCCGGCTACATCGCCGCGCCTGGCGACGGCGTTGTTCAACGCCGTGACCGCGTGCCTGGACTTCATCCGCGACTCGCTCGAGTACCCACGATCCGGTTGGAGAAGACGCCCCTTGAACGCACAGACGTAGAGTGAACCGCCCCGGCATGTCTGGAGACTTCAAGCCTTGGGAAGGTGGGGAGTCATGCCAGGAAACACGTCGAAGACGTGCCCGCCTGAGCTGAAGGTTCGGGCGGTACGGATGGTGGTTGAGGTCCGCGGTGAGCATGATTCGGAGTGGGCGGCGATGACCAAGGTCGCGCAGCTGCTCGGGGTCACCACGCCGGAGACGGTCCGCGAGTGGGTGCGTCAGGCGCAGGTGGACGAGTGCACCGGCCCGGGCACCACCACGGACGACTCGGCCGAGTTGAAACGGTTGAAACGAGAGAACGCTGAGCTGCGTCGGGCGAACCCGACGACACCTGAGTACGAACGTCTCGACTAGCGTTCACCATGGCCGCCGGAGCGATCTGCGGTGCACGGTTGCCTCCGGATTGGTCGGGGAAGCGCGCCGAGCCGCATTTGCAGACCCAGGTCGAGGGCGAGCGCGGGACCCAACCTCGGGCCTGGCGAAGGTGACACGGATCAGTGCCACCCCCGTCGCATCGGCCGAATCTGAAATTGTTCAGTGCCAGCGCTCAGGTTGGCTATCGGGCCGATCCCTAGCGTGGTTGGTATGAGTTCGACACAGCGGCGGATCGCCTTTATCAGCATGGGTCTGGTCGTCGCCGGATCCCTCGCCGGCTGCGGAGCTGGATCCACTGCGAAGCCGTCAGGGGTCTCCACGACCGCAGTCGGCTCGCCGTTCCCAATGAGTCAGCACACCCCGAACCCAAGGCCCGTGGACGCCCCAACCCCGCCGCCTGAAAGCAGCCCCAGGCCTGAAGCCCCCACGTCGTACGAGAACTCGGCAGCGCCGGTCGCTCCGCCGGTCACTCTCGACGCCAGCGGTTGGCTGGCCGGGTTCAAGGTGGCGGTGAAGGGTGCCAGCCTCGACCCGACGGCCCATCTCATGATCCTCCGGGTGACGTTGACCAACACCTCTCAGGTCGACGCGCCGCTCAGCCAGAACGACAACGAGATCAGCATCGACCCCGGAGAGGGGTCGGGACTGGTCCCGATGCAGTCGGTGACCCCCAATGCCGTGGTTGTCGCCGGGAGCACGGCCACCTCGACCCTGCGCTTCTTCGCCCCGCCCGGCATCTCCCTCGACAAGGCGATCCTCGTGCTGGGGAAGCCGGCCGACCCCTTGTGCCTCGTTGCGTTGAACAACGCCGCAGACGCTGGGTCGGTGGCAACGTCATCGGGCAGCTGAGCATCATCGCCCCAGACGGTACGACGGCTGCCGTCATCAGCTCGCCCACCAGGCGCGGAACACCGGCCAGCCGACCCCGAAAGAGCTCATGTGCGTACCGGTGTCGACTGGGCTCTCGGGGCGCTACCGTCTCAAGATCACCAACGCTTCCCAGACCTCTGCCACCGCAACTCATCGCCCCGCGACCAGCGCACCGCGGTTCCGGGACTCTCCAGCACCCGCGCGACGTCCGAAGCAGAAGGAGGTGCCGGCATGCGTCGTCTTCTGGACACCCGCCGGAACCCAGCCCTGCTGCCGACCATGGCAGTCGTCGCAGTCGCCCTCGTCATCACCGGGACCGTTCTCGTCGAACGGAACTGGATGCGTGGCGCCGTCTGGGGCGGCTACGACGCGGTGCTCATCATCATGCGCCTGGTCGGTGGGGTTCTCGGAATGGGTGTCGGCTGGTGGTGGTGGTGGCGCGCACCGGCCAACCCGACCGGCCGCCTGCTCTACCTGGCCGCCGGTGCGGACTGGCTCTTCCTGATCGGCCACTGCTGGCCGGGATCGCGCTGGGCCGCCGATCTCACCTGGGTCGGCTTCCTCGTGGAGCCCTTCATCGTCGTCATCGTGCTCAGCTGGCCGACCGGACGCCCGAGCCGACGCCTCGTGCGCATCGTGACCTGGTGGACCGTGGCCGGCGCCGTGCTCGTCTTCGCGGGGGCCGTCTTCAGTCGTCAACCGAACCCACCAGCAGACTGGCCGGACCCGTTCGAGGCACTCTTCGCCACCCCGACGGTATTTCGCATCGTCGACCCCATCCAGGCACTGGCAACTCAGGCCCTTCCTGCTGCCATCGTGCTGGTCGTTCTGGTGCGCCGTCGTCGGGCCGTGCCCCCCGCCGTCCGGCCACTGATCACGCCCATCACGGTGTCCGGAGCTCTCGTCTGTGCCTCACTCCTCATCCTGCACCTCGCCTGGCAGGTGTTCGGCGACCTACTCGGCTACGGTCCCGCCCTGAGCAGCTGGCGGTTCCTCACCCTCCTCGGCGCCTACTTCATGGTCGGGTTCGTAGCGCTCGGAGTGCTCGTCGGAGCGCGCCGCCGCCGTCGAGCCGTCTCCCTGGGTCGCCAGCACCACGAGGTCGACCTGCTGGCAGCACCGGCAGTCATCACTCCCTCTGCGGCAGCAGCGGCCACCACCGGCGACCCGACGGCGCTGGTTCGCTACCGGCGACCGGACGGCACCTGGATCGACGCGGCCGGCGCCACGTTGCCCGAGCCCGCCGCCGGCCGGCGGCTCCTGGCCGTTGTCGACGAGAGGGGCGACTACATTGCCGCGCTGGAGGTCGCCGCGTCAACGACCCTGTCGCCGCTGCTCGCCGACCTGGCCGTGAGTCTCATCGCCGCGCGCTCAGCCAACGAGCGGGCCACCGCCGTCGCGGACGCGCGGCGAGCCGAGGTGCGGTCCCGTTCCCGTGAGCTGGTGGCGGCCACCGACAGTGGCCGACGCCAGCTGGAGCACGACCTCCACGACGGGGCTCAGCAGCTGCTGGTCGGGCTGGCGCTGGCGGCAGGGCTGTCGGCGAGACGTGGTGCGACCGGGGCGAACGTCATCATCGACCAGATCGGTGAGGTCCGTCGCGAGATTCTTGCACTCGTCGACCACGCGACGCCAGCGGCCCTGGTAGATGGGCTGGCCGGCGCGCTGCACTCCCTCGCCACGGTGTGCCCCATTCCCGCCCTCGTAGACACCGATGGTGACCTACCAGCCGATGACCCCCTTGCCCTGAACCTGTACCTCGCTGCCGACGAGGCGATCACGAACGCGGTCAAACACTCGGGTGCGGGCCTGATCCGGGTGCGCTTGGCTGTCGACGCCGTCGATGCAGAGCTGAGCGTCAGCGATGACGGCATCGGTGCCGTCGCCGACGTACCGCCCAGCATCGCAAGCCGACTGGATGCCGTCGACGGCTCCGTCCGTGTGACGAGCCCCCCTCTGGGTGGCACGGTCCTGGACATTCGGGTGCGTCGGTCGACCAGCCCCGCGGCGGTGATCGCATGACTCGCCGACGCCTCGAGCTAACGGCGCTGTGGGTCGGCATAGTCGTCGCGCTGGCCGCGGGCTGGACCGGGATCGTCACGCGCATCGGCATCGATCAGATCGACAGCGGGCAAGCGGTCTTCGTCTCCCTCTGCGCCCTCACTGCTCCCGCGCTGGCGACGGCCATGACGGCACGGCATCCCGATGAGCGCATGGGCTCCCTGCTCGGGCTCACCGTTTTCGCCACGATGCTCGCGGCCTGCCGCACCACGGACATCGGCACGGTGGCACAGGTCGCCGGCGTCACCGCGTTGCTGTCGGCGCCCCTGCCCGCCTTCGTCGTGTCGCGGTACGCCGCACTTACCTTCCCCCCGCGCGTCGTGCGCGTCGTGTCCCGCTGCTTCTGGGCATCGGCAGCGCTCGGCGGCGTGATCGCGACCGTGCTCGTTCTCGGAGGGTCCGTTCCGACCGCGCTGTGGTTCACGAGCTCGCCCGGTCCCGTCGGAGATCTGACGGGGGTCGCGCTCGTCATTCACGCAGCCCTGGTGTGCACGGGACCGCTCGCGCTCGTCGGCACCTCCGTGATCCGCCGGATGCCGCGAGCCTCGCGGGTCGCGGTGCGCCCCATCATGTGGCCCTTCGTCTGCTGGGCCCTCGCGCTCACCGTCAGCGAGGTCTGGGGTCTGGTCTGCACCTTCGGTTCACCGACACGCGACCTGTCCGCCGGTCTTGACCCGACGCTCTTCGTCATCCTGCCCGCCTTCCTGGTCGGGGCGCTCGCCGCCGGCATCGGCTGGATCGACCTGACCGTTCGAATCCCGACGTCACCATCGGGCACTCCCGCCCCTCGCACGTCGCCCGTCAACGTCGAGCAGTACCTCTCACGGGCACTGGCCGACCCGTCGATCCGAGTCCGCTATCCGGTCGAAGGCGCGCAGAGCTGGGTGAGCGCCGCCGGCAGCAGCGCCCCTTCCGAGACCGGAGCCGCCGACCGCGCCAGCACGGTCATCGTTCGCGGGTCGCGACTCATCGGACTCATCGACCAGGACGCAGCCACCACCGTGCACCCCGACGCCGTCGAGCTCGTGGCGACCGGGGCGGGGCTCATCATGGAGACCGAGCGCC
>JAKDLG010000031.1 GCA_030452985.1 Humibacillus sp. | reverse complement strand
CCCCGCGTCCACACCAGCAGCCGACCCGACCCTGGCGAAGATCCCCGAAGCAGCCAGGCCCAAGACAATTGATGGGGCCGAAAAGTTCGCATCCTTTTATGTTTTGCAGATCAATAAGGCGTTTGAGGTGCCGGATCCTAAGGAAATTTCGACCATCGCTGCGCCTTCATGCAAGGCGTGTGCGGCCTTCGTCGATTCAGCCGCAACCCTAAAATCTGAAGGTCAGCGACACAAGTCTGGCGCGCTAGAAGTCGTTTCGACGTCAGTTGTCGACTTTCAACCGCCAAAGGCTCGCGTTGCTGTCACCATAAAGCAGGTACCCGTGGAAGTTGTAGACGATAGCGGGAAGGTCGTGCGGACGACACAGTCCGATACCGGCACCCTGGTTCTCGATCTGTTGTATAAGGATCACTGGATTGTTTCTGATTTTGCAGTGGCAGAGTGATTCCTATGGTAATTGGAACGTATGCACTCGCATTGTCGCTTTTATTCGGCTCTCCTAGTGCTACGCCGATTAAAAAGCCATGCGACGACTCGATAATAAAGTGCTCGACCTCTGTCCGCGGCGCCAAACTTGTGCTGACGCTTTCCCGTGAGGAGGTGCGGAATTTAAAGAAATTTCCGGGAGACAAAGGCGAGGCCCTGGTTGTGGATCGTGACGAAACTGCACCCGTTTATGAGTACATGTCTTTGAGCGACTGCGGCCCGGCGGTGCCAGGAACTATCGGCCAAGACGTTTCATGCTCGCATGCGCTGAGGGACTGCCCTCCAGATACGTTGGGTCCCTTCTTGAAGGTGTGGCGAAGGACGATGGAGGCGGGAAAGCAGACCGAGCAGTGGGCGCCGGTCGGAACGACATGTGCCTCTGACGTGGCACCCGGTGCACGCCCCACCTTGACTATGGCTGACATCAAGGCTGCGTTCCTGCGTACGCCGTGGTCGAAGCCGCAGATCTCGAGCCAGCCTGCTGGTAACAAGACCTTGGTGAACCTCAAGACTTTCTACGCCGTGAAGTGGACTCCCCAAGGCTTCGAGCCTGAGGAAGTCGACAAGGCGGTGCTGCGCGGCATACCGGTGAGCATCCGACCGAAGCTGGTCGGTTTCACCTACGTGTTCGGGGACGGTGGTGGTCTGGGCCCGACGGTCTCGACCGGTGGGGTGTACCCCGACGGTGACATCACGCACGTTTATTCGGAGCGCGGCACGTTCCCGGTGCGGGTGAACACCACCTTCGGCGCTGACTTCAGCCTCGATGGCGGGGCGAACTGGGATGAGATCCCGTCCACGGTCACGGTGCCCGGCCCGGCTACCAACGTCGAGGTGCGAGAGGCCCGGTCGGTACTCGTCAACAACTGATAGCTCGCCCTGTGGATAGAGAGAACAGCGGTCGAGCTCAAAGCGGAAGACTGACATTGCAGCGCAACAACCGACAGGGGTAGGGAACGCGATGAGGTCGACACGTCGAATGTTGGGGTATCTCGGGGTTGGTGCGCTCGTGGCGTTGGCAGGGTGCACCGGTGAGGGCTCATCTGTTGGCGCCCCAACCGTCCCGGCTGGGAGTTCAACGGGAGCAGCGCCATCCGGCGCCCCGTCAAAATCACCGGCTGCCACACCGTCGGTCACGTCGGCGGCGATCAAGGCCGTCTGGGTGAACGACGACGTCAAGCCGATGTCCCAGGTGGAGATGGCCTCGGGAGTTCCCGTGTTGGTCACGAAGGTTGGCCCCACGCCTACCTTGGTGGGTCTTGATCCGACGACGGGCACGGTCAAGTGGCAGCGACCCTTGACGTCGTCTGGAGTCGTGCCTGGAATCGCCTTGTCATTTCACGTCGCGAAGTCAGGCCAGGTCGCCTACCTGGCGCCAGCTTCAGACGGCGCCAGCTCGGCACGTCTCGTTGTCATCGACCCTCGCGGAGGATCGAGCGAAGTTGCCCGAAGCTCAATGCGGGTGTTCCTTTCCTACCCCAATGACTGCGAGGAGGCCACCGGTATCTGCCTGGATGTCCAAGATGGTGGTGGCGGGCGCCCACTCCGATTGGCACCCGGCGCTCGTGATTTGGTGGCAACGGCCGGCCCGGCTGCGTCCGGCCGTAGTTCCATCGGGCCCGGCGGGCTCGTGCGATACCAGGCCGCAGATGGCACCCTGCGCATAGCTCGCCAAGTAGGCGAGAAGCGCCTCTGGGACCGTAGCGAGACTGAAGTCTTCGGCAACGGCTACTCAACCAATGGCGGCTGGAAGTTCGAGCACGACAAGAAGCGCGGCATCTTCTATGGCACTGTCGGAGCCGATGTGATTAGTCTGGACGCGTTCCCTGCGAGCCGTTCTGCCGTGAGTTTTGCAGTCAAGGAGAAATCGGGTGAAGTCGTTTGGCGCCAGGCTGGGGCCGACAGTTTCTGCGACCGAGACGTGAACGGAAAGCCGGACGATCCGTGGCTGGCATGCATCTGGACAGCCGGAGAAGTGCGGGTTAAAGACTTGACTTTGACGCCGACCAAGATGACCTACGACATCGCCCGGCTTGACCCAGTGACCGGTCGGACGCTGTGGCGGCATCCGGTCGGACGCATGTCAGACAAGTCGGTCGAAAATCCCACACTGGACCTGACGGGTAGTAGAGCGGTCATCGCGACCGTGCCCGGGAAATCATTGAGACTTGATGCGGTGACCGGTGCACTGCGAGTAGCCACCAAGGCCGACGTGGGGTGGCGCAGCAAGCCGGTCGACATCAAGACAGACAACCCGTGGGGCGAAAAGTCCTCGACCAAACGGTACGGCATCGTTGACCAGCCCGTGGCGGGCGGCAAGCCGACCGAGCGGGTCGAGCTCCCGTTCCCGGCCACCGTCGGAGCGCGGACCAAGAACCTGGTGATCGTGGCGTTGGAGAACGGCGTGCGGGCCTACCCCGCCAAGTAGCGGCGTTGGCCGCCGCAGCAGCATCCGCCGACCGTCGGCTGCCGCTACCAGTTGATGAGCTGGCGGCCCTGCTTGTCGCGGAACGTGCCGACGAGGATGACGATGAAGTCGACCAGGGCCCAGATGCCGATGCCTCCGAACGTCAGCAACTGCAGCACCCCGGTGCCGACCTTCCCCACGTAGAACCGGTGGATGCCGAACACCCCGACGAAGAAGCACAGCAAGGCCGCCACGAGGCGTGAACTCGTGCTGACCGGCATCCCCATCAGGTCGACCATCACCGGCGCGAAGGGATACGGCACGGTGGGGGCGGTCAGCATCGGGCCGATCTGGTCGGTCCACGAGTCGCCGTCCCAGTAGCGCGTGGCGGGCTTGCCCCCCGGGTCGGGGTACCAGCCGGCGGGGATCTCGCGCGGGGCGGGTGGTTGGGTCATGTCGATCTCCCTCGAATGCGTGGTGCTCGTCGACCAAGGATGCCGCAGGGGTGAGCTCCCAGCAGCCGGGCGCCGTTGCGTCAGCCCGTGGGCAGGCGTTTCGCGAGGAAGTCCGTGGTGCGCTGCCAGGCTGTCGCGCTCGCGGCCGGGTGGTGCCACGGCATGTCGGGGTTGTCGAACGCGTGGTCGGCGCCCTCGTAGGTGTGGAACGTCGTGGCGCCCTGCTTGGTCAGCGACGCTTCGATCGCGCGAACGGTCTCGGTGTCGATGAAGGAGTCGGCGAGCCCGAAGTGGTGCAGGCTCGGTGCCGCCACGCTCAGTGACTCGTGCACCCCGGGCAAGGCCGACCCGTAGTAGCTGACCAGGGCCGCAACGGGTGCCGCGGGGTCACGGCTCTCGAGGGCGGCAGCGGTCATGAACCCCAGACCTCCGCCGAAGCAGAACCCGAGCACTCCCACGCCGCCCGTCACCTCGTTCCGGCTGCGGAGCCAGTCGACGGAGGCGACGGCGTCGGCGACAGCGGCATCCCAGTCGAGCCGCTCAACGAGCCCCATCCCGCGCTCGAGCGCCTGGTCTCCCTCGACCGGCTCGGTGACGCCCAGCCGCCAGAAGATCTCAGGGGCAATCACGACATAGCCCAGGTCGGCCAGCTGGGCGCCCCGCCGTTGGACGTAGGTGCTGACGCCGAAGATCTCCTGCAGCAGCACGATCCCAGGGCCGGAGCCGCTGGGGGGAAGCCACAGGTGGACCGGCATGTCGCCGGTATCCATCGTCACGCTCGCGGTCTGCGCCATGACGACACTCTAGATGCCCATGCTGGCCCGCACTCGCCTGGCGAACGCCACAGCCGTAAAGGAGAAACCACAAAAACGGGTGCCCGCATCTCTTTACATCGGCCCGAAGAAGTGGTTTGATCGTCGAACGGGCCAGCCCGCCCGCCACGACGGCAGCTCGACGACGAGGAGGTCAAGGTGTACGCAGCAGAGCGACAGCAGCGGATCATCACCGAAGCGCGCCGGGCCGGCCGCGTCGAGGTCAACGCCCTGGCCGACTCGCTCGGCGTGGCCACCGAGACCGTGCGCCGCGACCTGACCGCCCTCGAGCGGCGCGGGTCGTTGCGCCGGGTTCATGGCGGCGCGATCCCGGTCGAGCGCCTCGAGGTCGAGCCGACCCTGGCCGCCCGCACGGGCCGGCTCTCAGAGGTGAAGCGGCGCATCGCGGCCCGAGCTCTGGACGAGCTGCCGACCGGCGGCAGCATCATCCTTGACTCGGGTTCGACCGCCCTGGCCGTCGCCGAGCTGCTGCCACCCGATCTTGACCTCACCGTGCTGACCAACAGCCTCGCGGCCGCGACGCTGCTCGCGACGCACCCCGGCATCAACCTCTACCTCCTCGGTGGCCGGGTGCGCGGCACGACCGGCGCCGCGGTCGGCGAATGGGCCACCGGGCCCCTGGCCGGCGTCACGGTCGACGTCGCCCTGCTCGGCACGAACGGCTTCTCTGTGACTCGTGGCCTGACCACTCCCGACCAGTCGGAGTCGCTCGTCAAGCGCGCCATGGTCACGGCGGCGCGCAAGTGCGTGCTGCTCACCGACTCGAGCAAGGCGGGCGATGACCACCTGCACCGATTTGCCCAGGTCGCCGAGATCGACGTCGTCATCACCGACACCGATCTCGACGACGACGTCGCCGCCGAGCTTCGTGCGGCCGGACCAGAGGTGGTGACCGCGTGATCGTCACACTCACGCCCAACCCGAGCATCGACCGAGCAGTGTTCATCGACGCGCTGCACCGAGGGGAGGTGCACCGCTGCACAGGCAGCCGCATCGACCCGGGCGGCAAGGGGGTCAACGTCTCTCGCGCCGTCGCGGCCCAAGGCGGGGAGACCGTCGCGGTGCTGCCGAGTGGAGGCCCCGAAGGTCACCTTCTGCGAGAGCTGCTCACGGATGCCGGTGTGCCCCACGTCGGCGTGCCGGTGGCCGGGAGCGTGCGGATGAACATCAGTGTGCTCGAGCCCGACGGCACGACGACCAAGCTCAACGAGCCCGGCCCCGACCTCTCGCACGACGAAACAGCAGCGCTGCTGTCGACCACGCTGGAGCGTGGGGCCAAGGCCGACTGGGTCGTCGGCTGCGGCAGCCTCCCGCCCGGTGCCCCCACCGACCTGTATGCCGCTGTCGTCACCGACGTACGAGCCCGCGGTGGTCGAGTGGCCATCGACTCCTCCGGTGAGGCGATGGCGGCGGCCGTCGCGGCCCGGCCGAACCTCATCAAGCCCAACCACGACGAGCTCGCCGAGCTGGTCGGACACGCGCTGCCGACCTTGCGCGACGTGCGTGACGCCGCCCGAGACCTCGTCACCGACGGCATCGAGATTGTGGCGGTGAGCCTCGGGGGCGACGGAGCCCTGCTCGTCACTGCCGCCGAGTTCGCCCACGCGATCGCCCCGATCTCGGCGCCCCTGTCGACGGTCGGCGCCGGCGACTGCATGCTCGCCGGTCTGCTGCACGGGCTCTCACTCGGTCTCGACCCGGCCGACGCCCTCGTCATGGGCGTCACCTGGGGCGCTGCGGCCGTGACCCTCCCGGGCAGCCGGGTCCCCACCCCCACCGACCTCGACGGCATCCGGGCCGAACTGACCCGCACGCCTGACCTCATCCGCACCATCGCCAGCTGAACCCCTGGAAAGGAAGAACATGTCCCTCATCACCGAAGAGCAGGTCGTTCTCGACCTCACCGGTGCCGACCGCCACGCGGCCACCAGGACGCTCGGCGAGCGCCTCGTCGCCTCCGGCCGTTGCACCGACCTCGACCAGTTCATCGACGACGTGCGCAAGCGCGAGGAGACCATGGCGACCGGTCTGCCCGGCGGCATCGGCATCCCGCACGCCCGCAGCGCCGCGATCACCGAGCCCTCCCTGGTGTTCGGCCGCTCGACCGACGGTATCGACTGGGGCGCCAAGGACGGCCCCGCCAAGCTGATCTTCCTCATCGCGGCACCCGAGGGCGGCGGCGACGCGCACATGCAGATGCTGCCCAAGCTCGCCCGGGCCCTCATGAAGAAGGACTTCAAGGCTGCCCTGACCGCAGCGACCAGCGAGGCCGAGGTCGTGGGCATCGTCAGCGCGCAGGTCGAGCTCGACCCGCCGAAAGCAACCGCAGCGGCTGCTCCGGCTGCCGCCCGCCCGGAGGCCGTATCGGACCCGACGTCAGACACCACGGGTGCGTCGGTCGTCGCCGCGTCGGCCGCAAACGGAACTGCCTCCAGCACAGCGGCATCCGGCGGTGGCGTCACGACCGCCGTGGCCGAGCCGGAAGCCCCGCGCGTGCTGCACTTCGTCGGCGTCACCTCGTGCCCGACCGGTATCGCCCACACCTACATGGCCGCCGAAGGGCTCGAGAACGCCGCCAAGGCGGCCGGCCACGTCATGACGGTCGAGACCCAGGGCTCGGCCGGAACGACGCCGCTCGACCCCGCCGAGATCGCCGCGGCCGACGCCGTGATCTTCGCCCATGACCTGCCGGTCAAGGATGCCGGTCGCTTCGCCGGCAAGCCGACGATCGACGTCGGCGTGAAGAAGGGCATCTCCGACGGTCCCGCCCTCATCCAGCGGGCGAGCGACCTCGCCGCCGAATGGCGAGCCGACCCCAGCAAGGCCGCGGCCGCAACGGCTGCTGGCCCAGCGGCATCCGGCGGCTTGACCTCGAAGGTCGAGGGCGGCGCGAGCACCGGCACGAAGATTCGCCAGTGGCTGATGACGGGTGTGTCGTACATGATCCCGTTCGTCGCGGCGGGCGGCATCATGATTGCCCTGTCGTTCATGCTCGCTCAGATCGCGATGGGTGAGCAAGGCGCCATCGAGATCGTCAAGTACAACCTGATTCCGGGTGACCCCCTCAACGTCGCCCAGACGTTCAACCCGGTCAGTCTCACCTCGTGGGCTGCCCTGTTCTTCGTCATCGGTGGTGCGTCGTTCGGCTTCCTCGTGCCGATCCTCTCTGGGTTCATCGCCTTCGCGATCGCCGACCGCCCCGGCCTCGTGCCCGGCATCGTCGGTGGCTCGATCGCCGTGACCATGGGCGCCGGCTTCATCGGCGGCCTGGCCACCGGCTTCCTCGGCGGCTTTCTCGCGCTGTGGGTCTCGCGGTGGAAGGTGGCCAAGGGGGTTCGCGGCGTGATGCCGGTCGTCGTCATCCCGCTCGTCTCGACCCTGCTCACAGCCGGCATCTTCATCACCGTGCTGGGTCGGCCGATCAAGGCCCTCAGCGACGGCCTGACCAGTGCGCTCAACGGGATGAACGGATCGAGCGCCATCATCCTCGGCGTCATTCTCGGCGCCATGATGGGCTTCGACCTCGGCGGCCCGGTCAACAAGACGGCCTACACGTTCGCCACCACGGGTCTGGCTGCCGCCGGCGCCGTGACCGACGCCCCACAGCTGAAGATCATGGCCGCGGTCATGGCCGCCGGCATGGTCGCCCCACTCGCGATGGCCCTCGCCACCACGATTCGCCCGCACCTGTTCTCCGAGCCCGAACGCGAGAACGGCAAGGCCGCCTGGCTGCTCGGTGCCTCGTTCATCTCCGAGGGCGCGATCCCGTTCGCTGCCGCCGACCCGTTCCGCATCATCGCGTCGTCGCTCGTCGGCTCGGCCGTCACCGGCGGCCTGGTCATGTGGTTCGGTGCCACCCTCCGTGCGCCGCACGGCGGCATCTGGGTGCTGCCCCTCATCGGCAACTTCATGCTGTTCGTGCTGGCCCTCGCCATCGGCGTCGCCGTCACGGCGGCCATGGTGATCGCTCTGAAGTCGCGCGAACGCAACCTCGAAGCCATCGACGCCAGCGCCACCGTCTGATCGAGTCACCCGTCTGATCGCGGCACTCTCCGTAGCATCCGCTCAACCCCGCACACCCCGCATCCAACGAAGGAGCATGTTCATCATGGCAACCCGTACCGTCACCATTGCCTCAGCCGTCGGCCTGCACGCCCGTCCCGCATCGCTGTTCGTCGAAGCCGCCACGAACACCGGGCTCGACGTCGAGATCTCCAAGGATGGCGACGACCCCGTCGACGCGACCAGCATCCTCGGCGTCATGGCCCTCGGGGCCAAGCACGGCGAGGAGGTCACCCTGACGGCCGACGGCGACGGCGCCGACGAGGCGCTCGACTCGCTCGTCGCGCTGCTGTCCCGCGACCTCGACTCGGAGTAAACGCGATGTCATCTAGCGAGACCCAGACCGTGGCCCCACCCGAGACCCGGCAAGGAATCGGGGTCAGCCCCGGTACGGCCTACGGGCCGGTGGTGCAGGTGTCGCCGCCGGTACGTCCACCGCGTAACGAGCCGGCCGTCGACGATCAGGATGCCGCCCTCAGCGACATCCGGGCCGCGTTCGAGGCGGTCGCGGTCTCGCTCGAGCAGCGAGCGACCCTCGTCGACGACACCGCCCAGCAGATCCTCAAGGCGACAGCGCTGATGGCGCGCGACAAGGGTCTGGTCAAGGCTTCGGCGAAGGAGCTGGCCGCCGGGCACGGGCGGGCGACCTCCATCGACCTCGCCATCGAGACGTTCGCGGCCAAGTTCGATGCGCTCGGCGGCTACTTCGCCGAGCGGGTCGCCGACCTGCGTGATGTCGGATCGCGTGCGGTGGCAGCGGTGCTCGGTGTTCCGGCGCCAGGAGTGCCTGCCTTCACCGAGCCCAGCGTCATCGTGGCCGAAGACTTGGCGCCAGCCGAGACGGCGACGCTCGACCGGTCGCGCGTCATCGGCATCATCACCGAGGCCGGGGGTCGCACGAGCCACACCGCGATCCTGGCGGCCCAGATGGGCATCCCGGCGGTGGTACAGCTCGTAGGGGCCACGTCGATTCCGGTCGGCACGGCGGTGGCGCTCGACGGCGACTCGGGCGAGGTCACCATTGCGCCCGACATGGAGCTCGTCTCGCAGCAGCGTGAGCGCGCGGCCCGGCGATCAGAGGCGCTCTCGCATCTCTCTGGCGCGGGAGCGACCTCGGACGGGCACGCGGTAGCGCTGCTCGCCAACATTGGCGGCGTCGAGGATGCCGTCTCCGCCGGGGCGCTCGACCTTGAGGGCGTCGGCCTGTTCCGCACCGAGTTCGTCTTCCTCTCGGCCACCACGGCCCCGACGGTGCAGGAGCAGACAGAGATCTACCGCGGCGTCTTCGCGCCGTTCGGAGGCCGACGTGTCGTCGTGCGCACCCTCGACGCGGGAGCCGACAAGCCGCTGAAGTTCGCCGATCTCGGGCCGGAGGAGAACCCGGCTCTGGGGCGTCGCGGCTTGCGGCTCTCGGCAGAGCAACCCGACCTGCTCGACGCGCAGCTCGAAGCGCTCGGCATCGCTGCCCGTGAGACCGGCGCCGATGTTCGCGTCATGGCGCCGATGGTCGCCACGGCCGAGGAGGCGGCGTGGTTCGCCCGACGCGTGCGCGACAACGGTCTGCCCAAGGCCGGCGTCATGATCGAGGTGCCCGGTGCTGCCCTACGGTCCCGGCACGTGCTCGAGGAGGTCGACTTCGGCTCGCTCGGTACGAACGACCTGGCGCAGTACACCATGGCGGCCGACCGCATGCAGGGCGCGCTGTCTGACCTGCTCGACCCGTGGCAGCCGGCCGTGCTCGACGTGGTCGCAGCGGCGTGCGAGGGAGCGGCGGCGGTCGACCGGCCGATCGGCGTGTGCGGGGAGTCGGCAGGCGACCCGTTGCTCGCCCTGGTGCTGGTCGGGCTCGGCGTCTCGTCGCTGTCGATGGCCCCCAGCAAGGTGCCGGTCGTTCGGCTGGCCCTCTCGCTGCACTCGGTCGCCGAGTGTCAGACGCTCGCGGCGGCAGCGCGTGCGGCTCGAACGGCAGGCGACGCCCTGACCGCTGTGCGCGACGCCGCGAGAAGCGAGCTCACGACCCTGCTGTAGGGGTGTCCGGTTCCCTTCACTCAGACTCATAAGGTAAGGACCACGTGTCCTCGCGCAGGGTCACCCATCTCTGGTGCATTTGTTGACTCGGCTCTAGGGTGCGACCACCGGAAGGCGGGCATGGTCAGCGGCCGCGACGAGTCTGACGTCGTAGGCGACGAAAGCCTGAAGGCGGCTGCGCAGCCCGATGGCGCTCGCGAGGTGTAAGGCATCCAGAGTGCGGAGGGTCTCGGGCCCTACAGTCGACGCGATCTCGAGCACCGTGGCGTCCATCGGCACCAAGGCGAACTCGGCCAGCAGCGCCACGGCCGCTACCGCGGCTTGGTCGCTGTGACGCCGACACGCGCGAACCAGTTCGACCCGACCGATGACCGAGGTGACGAGCATCGAGTCCGGGGTGTCGTCGAGCCAGTGGGCGAGAGCATCTGACTCCGGTTCGTTGACGACGAGCTTTACGAGAGCGGAGGTGTCGAGGTACACCAAGGCCGGAGCGACGGGCGAGGCCGTCTCTGACAGCGAAGGCACCGGTCAGCCGACCCGCTCGGCACGATCGTCGTCGAGCAGAGGTGACAGCGGCTGCGCTTGAAGGCGCTCATCAGTGGCAAAGTGCCGCCGACCGCGGGTCGGCGCCGTCAGCCCGAGGCTGGCCAGCTGCTCGGCAATCTGGCTCTCCAGCGGTGACAGCGGAACGAGTTGAGCCACTGGATGGCCCCGGTCGGTGACCATCATCGACTCGCCGCGGGCCGCCGCGGCCACGTAATGGCTGGCGTTCTGTCGCAGTTCACGAATGCCGATGCTGTCCATCATCTGAATGTAGCACACGTGGTGCTACATCCCCTGGTGAGGTTGGGATCGGTGATCTGGACCTATTTAACTGACGTTCCGCACATCTCCGGGTTGATATCTCGGTGATTACGGGGCGGGGTCTTCGGCGTCGAGGAATGCCCGTAGCGAGCGTTCCTCGAGGTCGGTGAGGAGATCGCGGAGGCGGCGGGCGTTGTCGAACTAGGGCTGGTAGCGCTGGGCCTGTTCTTCGGTGAGGGAGCGGCTCTGGGTCTTGCCGGCGACGGTCCGTGCCCAGTGCCAGTAGGGCCCATGCAGGACGGGTGGGTTGGTCTCCCAGGTCCTAGAAGGCGCAGGGCAAGTACGTCATCCTGCACGTCACGGTCAAGAACATTGGCGAGAAGGCTCAACTGCTCTCCGACTCGTCGCAGAAGGTGCGCGACGGCTCAGGGCGGGAGTTCTCGACCGACCTACCGATGGATGCCAATCTTACGCTCGACAAGCTCGGGTTGAGGCTCGACCCGCGCGCGATGTTCCAGGTCGAGAGCCGCCGACCCGGGCAGCTCATTGTGAGCGTCGAGGTCGATGGCGAAGTGATGGGGGAGGCCCGCCAAGACGTCGACGTGCTGGCCGGGATGCAGTGGGTGGCCGATCCCCTGGGTCTCGCACTAGAGATGCTCGCCGCGCACGTCATGCCCAACAGCCCCGAGATCGCCGATGTGCTGACCGGGGCGAGCGCGGGGTTGGCGGCCGGAACAGGCAGCCCATCGCTGCAGGGCTACCAGTCGGGCCCGGAGCGGGTCGACGCCATCGTCAAGGCGGTCTACGAGGAACTGCAGTCACGCTCGATCCGTTACGCGCAGCCGCCGGCGAGCTGGGGCGAGAACGGTCAGCAGGTGCGCACTCCCGCCGAGGTCATCGGTCAGCAGATCGGCACCTGCCTCGACCTCGTGGTCGTAGCGGCCGCCTGCCTCGAGCAGGCCGGCATCCGGCCGCTGCTCTGGGTCGTCGAGGGTCACGCGTTCCTCGGCTACTGGCGGGTCGAGACCGCGCTCGACGCGATCGCCCAGACTGACGTTGCCGACGTCGTCAATCGTATCGACCTGGGGCAGATCGGCCTCGTGGAGACGACATCGCTGACCGCCAGAGAGCAGCCGGTCACCTTCGAGGAGGCCGCTCGTCGACCCTACGAAGCGCACCTCGCGAAGAGCCTCGACGCGGTTCTCGGGGTGGTCGACGTCTGGGCGGCCCGCCACTCCCGGCTATACCCGCTTCCCGCGCGCGCCCGCACGGCTGACGGCAACTGGCAGGTTGTCGAGTACCGGCCGGCCACCCACAGCTCGCCGCCGCCGGCCGCGACGAAGGCCCCCACCGCGTCTCGCTCGGACGAGCCCGCCCAACGGGCCGAAGTGCCGGCCCGGGTCTCACAGTGGAAGAACGCCCTGCTCGACCTCTCGCTGTGGAACAAGCTGATCAACTTCAGTACGAACCAATCCATTGGGCTGGCCCTGCCCGGTGAGTCGCTCGGCGAGGCCGAAGACCTGCTCCACGCCAAGAAGGCGCTCAGCCTGCTGCCGTCAGACCATCTCGACGACCTGCTCGTCGCACGCGGTGTTCGGGCCGGCAGCGAACTGTCGACCGAGAGCCGCACTGAGCTGCTGCGGGCCAAGCACGGGGCTTTCACCGACGTGACCGGAGCCGCGTACGACACCCGGATGCGCGGACTCGCCTATCGCGCCCGAACCATCGCGGAGGAGACCGGGGCCAACAACCTCTACCTCGCGCTCGGCTCGCTGGTGTGGGAGCACGAGGGCAAGCTGCTGCGCTCGCCGCTCATCCTCGTGCCCGTCAAGCTCGTGACACGGGCCCGGCAGACGGTCTACCGCCTCGAGATCGACGAGTCGGGGCAGAGCACGCCCAACTACTGCCTGCTCGAGAAGCTGCGTCAGGTACACGGCCTCACCATTCCCGGGCTGGCCAACCCGCGCGAAGACGAGTCGGGGGTCGACCTCGACGCGGCCTTCAACGCCACCCGCGTCGCCATCGCCGAACGAGGACTGCCGTACCGGGTCGAGGCCAGCGCCCACATCGCGATCCTGCAGTTCGCCAAGTTCCGGCTGTGGAAGGACCTCGACGAGAACTGGCAGGAGTTCACCACCAACCAACTCGTCAAGCATCTGGTGCACACCCCGACCGAGCCTTTCGACGACTCGTACGACCCCACGGCATCCGGCGTCGGGCTCGACGAGCTCGCTGCCACCTGCCCCATCCCGGCCGATGCCTCCCAGCTCACCGCCATCCGGGATGCCGTGGGGGGCCGCACCTTCGTGCTCGAAGGGCCACCCGGAACCGGTAAGTCTCAGACCATCACGAACCTGCTCACCCGCGCCATGGCCGAGGGGCGTCGTGTGCTTTTCGTCGCCGAGAAGCGGGCCGCCCTCGATGTGGTGAAGCGCCGGCTGGATGCCGTAGGCATGGGCCCGTTCTCTCTCGACCTGCACGACAAGGGGAGTAAGCCGCTCGCGGTTCGCGAGCAGATCCGGCTCGCCATCGACCACCGGGTCGATGTCGACCAGCAGGGCTTGAAAGCGCGGTCGGAAGAGGTGCTGAGTGCAGGCCGGAGCCTGACGCGCTACGCCAAGCGGCTGCACGAAGAGAACGGCGCGGGACTCTCGCTCTACTCCGCCACCACCCAGCTGCTGACCATGGCCGACGACACCCCGTCGCTGGCGGTGCCGGCGTCGCTGCTCAGTGACGTGTTCGCCCGTGACGTGGAGGCGCTCACGCAGACCCTTCAGACCCTGCCGGAGGTGGCCGACCCAGCGCGGCCCGGCCCGCACCACCCGTGGGCCTTCGTCAACATCGACCATCTCGACACGGCGGCCGTGACCACGTTGGGTCACTCGGCCACGGCTGTCGACCAGGCTCTGGTCTCGTTGGCGACCGAGACTCGCCTGGCCCCGCTGCTGGCGACGGTCAGCACCAGCGAAGAGCTCGACGTGTTGGTTAGCATGCTCGGCGCGTCTCAGCTGTCGCTCGACACCCTCGACCGCACCCGTACCCCGGAATGGCGGGCAGACAGCGCGACCACCAGGCACGAGATCCACGCCTTCGTCGCCGCCGCTCACCCGGGGCTCGACCTCGCGACACCCGAGGCGTTGTCGTTGCCACTGGCCGACATCCACGCGCAGGCGCAGGCCGCGGCGGCGTCGAGCTGGTTCGGCCGGAAGAAGCGGCTGCGAGCTGCGCTGGAACTGCTGCAACCCGGCCTCAAGGCCGGAGCGGTGGTCGACCTCAAGGCGCTGCCCACGCTGACCGGTGCGCTGGTGCAGCTGCGGGGAGCGGTCACGCATCTGGCCAGCACCGCGGCAACAGTGCAGGGTGTCGACGTGCCGTCCGGCTGGAACCCCCTGAGCGACAACGGCGCCCGTGTTGTGTCAAGCCAGCTCGAGTGGCTCGAATGGGCCGGTCGGGTCGTCGACGAGACTCCGGCTGCTGGGCCGGCACCCTTCGCGTCGGCGCTGCGCGCTTTTATCGCGGGAGGTTCAGGAGCGGGCCCAGAGGTCGTCGCCACCATCGCGAGCCTGTCAACCGCCCTGAAACAGGTGGTCGCCCTGACCAATTCGTCCCCGGATCGCCTGTGGGCCTGGTCGAGTGGGGCCGGCCTGCTCACGCGGTGGCAGCAGACGTCAGCCGTCCGCAACGCTGCCGACCCACAGTTGTCGTCGCTGCGGCGCTGGCTCGATCTGCGCAGTGCCCTCGCGGTGATGGACCGCATGGGTATGGCCGACGCCAAGGCGGCGCTGCTTGAGGGACGGTGCGCGGCTGAGGATGCCGCAAAGGCCTTCTCTCGCGGCCTCGCGAAGACCTCGGTGGGTGAGCGGCGCAGTGCCACCGGTCTCGACGTGTTCGAGCGGAAGAGCCATGAGCGCAGCATCACGCGGTTCACCCGCTCGAGTCACGAGGTGCAGGAACTGCTCAAGGCTGCCCTACCGGCCGACGTGAGCGGTCAGCGAACCTTCGCGGCGACCAGTGAAGCCGGCCGCATCGGGGCCCTGCGACGCGAGCTGGTGAAGCAACGACGTGGTCTCGGCGTGCGAGCCCTCATCGAACAGTACGGCGATCTGGTCACCCAGCTCACGCCGTGCGTGCTGGTGAGCCCCGACTCGTTGGCGCGGTTCTTTCCGGCGACGGCCAACCAGTTCGACCTCGTGGTCTTTGACGAGGCCTCGCAGATCAGGGTGGCCGATGCCGTGGGCGCCATGGGCCGGGCCAAGGCGGTCGTCGTGGTGGGCGACAGCAAGCAGATGCCACCCACGAGCTTCGCCGAGCCCTCGGGTGACGTCGACGTGGAGCCGGTCGAGCTCGTCGTGGAGGACGAGGAGAGCATCCTGAGCGAGTGCGTGCAGGCCGGTGCTCCTCGCCACTGGCTCTCATGGCACTACCGCAGCCAGGACGAGGCGCTCATCTCGTTCAGCAACCTGCACGACTACGACGGACGGCTCTCGTCGTTCCCCGCGCCGGCCCACGGGGCGGCCGACGCCGGCATCCTGGGGCACGGCGTCAGCCTCGTGAAGGTTGACGGGCAGTTCCACCGCACCGGCAAGGGCAAGTTGCTTCGCACGAACCCGATCGAGGCTGAAGCCGTCGTGGCCGAGATCGTGTCGCGCTTCGATGCCGGGGCTCCGGGAACGACGCCGTCGATCGGGGTGGTCACCTTCAACCAGCAGCAGCGGGCCTGCATCGAAGCGCTGATTCGCGACAGGGGTGACGACCGCCTCGTCGAGGCGCTGGAGGCGACCGACGAGGAGGGCCTGTTCATCAAGAACCTCGAGAACGTGCAAGGCGACGAACGCGATGTGATCCTCTTCTCCACCGGCTTCAGTGTGAACGAGAAAGGCATGCTGCCGCTCAACTTCGGCCCTCTGAACCGTGGTGGTGGAGAGCGGCGCCTCAACGTTGCCGTGACCCGGGCTCGCCGGCAGGTCATCGTGTTCAGCTCGTTCAACCCGAACCAGCTACGAGCCGAAGAAACCTCCTCAATCGGCGTCAAGCACCTTCGGGCCTACCTCGACCTCGCCGTGAGCGGGCCGTCATCGCTGCCTCAGCGGGCTGCGCTCGCACGTGGCGTCGACCGCCATCGCGACGACATCGCCGATGCCCTGCGTGATCGCGGCTACGTGGTCACGACTGACGTCGGGCTGTCGGACTTTCGGGTCGACCTGGCGGTGGCAAGGTCGGACGCGCCCCTGCGGCCTGTGGCCGCGGTGCTGCTCGACTCACCCACCTGGGCAGGGCGGGGCACAGTCGGTGACCGCGACGGTCTCCCTCAGGACGTGCTCTCCCGGATGCTGCGCTGGAACCATGTGGCCAGGATCTGGCTGCCCGCCTGGCTCGACGACCGGGAGCAGGTTCTCGACGACTTCGAGGCCGAGCTCCGTCAGGCTCTCGATGCTGCCTCCGCTCCGGAAGCAGTGAAGGGGGAACTGGCCGAAAACCCACGTCGTGTGATGGAGCCTGGAGTCGACGGCGACCCAGATGAGGGTCTTGAGCTGCGGGGATGGGGCGAACCAACGCCCGCTGATGCCGTCGACACGGACGAGTCACTGTGGGCTTGGCTCGCGGAGCCTGAGGCAGACGTGCAGCCCGGCGAGCGCCACGCCAGCGCCGGGAGTGTTTTCGTGCCGTGGGCTGGCGGGGCTCGCGGGCACCGCGAGACTCTCAACGGGCTCGAGTCGTCGGGAGCGGCCCGCAAGAACGTACGAGCCGCGCTCATCGACGCGGTCGAGGCCGAAGGCCCGATTCACACGGAGCGGCTCGCGCGACTCGTCGCGTCGAGCTTCGACCTGAACCGCGTCAACGCCACGAGGATGAAAGCGATCTTGGACCAGCTGCCCGGTGACTACATCAAGGACACGGAAACGGATGTCGCCTGGCCCGAAGAAATGAATCCGACTCAGTGGTCGGGATTTCGCCAGGACAAGGACGGCCACCGGTCTGTGCAACAGATCAGCCTGCGCGAGATCGCGAACTCCATGCGCCATGTTTGCGATCAGTCGGGAGGGATCAGCCGACCGGAACTTCTTCGGGAGTCCCTGGCACTCTTCGGGTTTCGTCGAGTGACTCAAGGCGTTGGTGGCCGGATGGAGTCGGCCTTCGAGTTCGGGGTGATGCACGGGTTGTTGGCCGAGAAGAACGGGATGGTGCACAGCGCCACCGCGTAAGGACTGCGGGTTTCAGGTCACGGAACCGGATTCGGTTGAGCCTGTTGCGCAGGCCTGCTCACCGCACCCACGGCGTGTGGGCTACGTCAGGGATGGGTCGCGGGTGCAGTCGCTGGCGCAGGGACTGCCCGAGCGACGACCCCACCAGGAGGCCCAGCGCGATGGAACTGACGATTCCGAGCACGATGAGCGTGGCCTGGGAGGCGGACGCCTGGCCGGTCGCAATCTGCGTCGCACCGACGAGCCCGAGACTGCCGGGCACCAGCAGCCAGAACGCCGGCAGGAAGAGCACGAGCCGCGGCAGCTCGGGCCGACGGAGCTCGACCAACGTGGCCCCCAGACTGGCTGCGATCGCGCCGAGAAACCCGCCGAGCCCGACCGAGCCGAGGTGCTGTCCGGCGAGCTGTGCCCCGAAGGCCGCCGTCAGTACCAGCAACACCCAGCCCTGCATGCGCAAGGGCAGGCCTCCCATGAAACAGATCCCGAAGCCGATCAGCAGCAACCCCACCGGGGCGGCCCACCAGCCGAGCTGTTCGACCCGCTCGTTGAGCAGCATGGTGGGTGGCACCCGCAGCAGCTTGGTGGCAGCCAAGAGGCCGAGAGCGAAGAGGCCGAGCTGCACGAGACCGTAGATCAGCCGGCCGGACCCGGCCTGCATGTGTCCTGCAGCGAGCTCGGACATGCCGGTGACCACGAGGGCGCCGGGCAGCAGCACGGCCAGTGGCGGCAGCACCGTGCGCAAGGGCCCGTCGATCAGCCCGACGTTGGCGGCGCCGAACACGACGAGCGAGACCGCGAAGGCCGCGACCGTCGGCAGGAGCGTGCGCAGCATCTGGGTGTGCTCGGCCAGCTGCACGAGGACCAGCACCACGACGGCCCCGACCGCTGCGGTGGCGAGGTTGGCCCAGCCGGGCTGGAGGATCAGGGCGATACCGACCGCCAGCAGCGGCCACGCGAGGCGCACCGCCCACGTCGGGTAGCGCGTCTTGCTCGCGGCCACGGCCGACAGCCGCTGACGGGCAAGCGCCGGAGTGATCTCGCCGACCAGCAGCTGGTGTCGGATCAGTCGGACGCTGGCGGACTGGTCGAGCCGGAGGCTCTCACGCGCCGAACGCACGGTCGACGGGCCACCGTCGGTCAGCGAGAGCATCAGCCCGGTCGGGCCGGCGGCGATCTGGATGTCGGGATAGCCGAAGTGGACCCCGACCTCGGCGAGGTCCTCCTCGACCTCGTGCACCGGCTGACCTGTCGCGATCATGGAGGTGCCGAGATGGGCGAGCAGAGCGCGGGTCTGCGTCTCGTGTTCGTGCTCAGGTGATCCGGAAGCCGACATTGGCACAGTGTCACAGAGCCACGATCCGCCAAGGTGCCCGGAGGGTCCGATGGGGTCAGGCTCGGAGAACCTGCAGCCCGTGCTGCTCGGCGGCTCGCACGAGTCTCGCGTCGACGGATGCGACGCGAGCGTCATTGCCCTCCGCTGCGAGCAGGACGCAGCAGTCCGGCATCCTCAAGCTGGTCATCGCTCTGAGTCGGGCCAACGGCACGGCGGTATCGACTGGGAACGCGAGCTCGCGGACCTCGAGTTCATCGAGAGCTGCGCGGGCCACATCGAGATGGCCGGCTCTCAGCGGCCCCACGAGAACCTCGGCGAGGGTGAGCGCGTTGGCGCCGAACTCGTCATCCGCAGACCGGAGGAGAAGCTGTTCGGCGGCACCATGGTGCTGGTCGCGCGCATCCAGATAGGCGATGAGCACGCTTGCGTCGAGCACGATCACGTGGGCCAGTCCTGGCGCAGCTCCTCGAGGTAGCCAGGTGGGAAGTCGCCCGTCAAGGTGCCGCTGTTTCGGCGAATGGTGTCGCGCCGGCGTTGCAGTTGCTCCTGACGCTCCTGCCGAGCTGCACTGTGGCCCGCCAGCGCTAGACGAACCAACAGTTGTGGACGGCTCATTCCGGGCCACCGAACGGCGGCCTCGTCGAGGGCTGCGGCCAACTCGTCGGTCTCCGTGACGAAGTGCCGGGGGCGAGTCGTGGGCATACTGGAAGTGTAGCACCTTTTGATACAGGTGCTACACGTAAGGTGATCGCACGAACCAGCCGACTGCCGTGGGTGTGGCTTGGAGAAGCCAGACCACGGATCATCCGTACCGATACTGATACGATCGAAGGGTGGATGAAGAAGGCAAGGCGCGAAGCGCGACACTGCAGGCGGTGCTCGAGTCCGCGGCGCGCCTCCAGCGTGTGGTGCCTGACGCGGTGCTGGTGGGAGGGGCGGCCGCCGCGCTCCACGCGGGCCACCGTGACTCGTTCGATCACGATCACGTGCTCCGAGAGCTCGCCGGCCGGTATCTGGAGGTGCTCTCGGCCGTCGAGGCGACCGACGGGTGGGTGACGAGCGTTCGGGCGAGCTCGCCGCCGCTGACGATCCTGGGCTCCCTGGGTGGCATCGAGGCAGGCTTGCGACAGCTACGTCGGACCCGTCCGCTCGAGGTGGAGCGAGTCGACCTGGGCGACGCCGGAACCGTGCAGGTGCCGACGGCCGACGAGACGCTGCGCATCAAGGCCTACCTCGTCGTCCAACGAAACCAGGTGCGTGACTATCTCGACGTGGTGGCGCTTGCCGAGCCTGACCCTGCTGGCAGCGTGCGGGTGCTCGAAGGCATCGACGGCTACTACCGCGACCGCTCAGATGGGCCCGACTCGGTGCTCACTGCTCTCGTGCAGCGGCTCAGCGAGCCCAACCCCCGCGACCATCGCGTGACCCGCCAGCTGCGCGCCTACAAGGGGCTTGACCCGCGTTGGCAGGTGTGGAGCGATGTCGTGGCTGCGTGCGAGCGACTGGCCGACGGCTTGCTGGAGAGTGCCGAGAGGGGCGATCGCTGATGGCGGTGCAGTTTCGCAACGTCGACCTCGACCCCACCTCTCCCGTGGAGAGCTGGCCGTTCGAGGCGATCGCGACGGCGATCGAGAGGGGCACGGTCTCGGACTGGGCTCGCCTCGCGACCGCCATCACCGCCGAGCCGTGGGGTCAGGTGGCTCGGCAGGTCGAGGAGCTCTTCGGCTACTCGCGTCCGTGGGGGGTGACGCCGCTGCTCGAGCGGGCCATCGCCCGAGCCCGGGCCCAGGCCGACGGGATCGAGCGGGCTTCGGTCGCTGAGACCGTGCGCGACCTGGTGGCCCGCTCCGGTCTGTCGATGGGCGAGTTCGCCAGCCGTGTCGGCACGTCGCGGCCGCGCCTCTCCACCTACCGAACCGGCTCCGTGGTTCCCTCGGCCACCCTCGTGGTTCGCATGGCGAACCTGGTCGAACGCATCGAATCGGCAGATCGGTCGCGCTCGCCGGCGTGAGGGCCCACGTCCCCAGAGGGCCGACAGACGCCCGCAACCACGCGCCTGCCGAGCCGACTCACCCTGTCGCGACGGCCCGCGCAGCGCTATCTTGGCGATGGCCCGATCGCCGGCCCGAATGCCGTTCGGGCCGCGCTGATCACGAGCCGGCCGAGGGCAGACGAGGGGCAGACGAAAGGGCGGACGCCAGATGAGCGTGATCAGCAGAGGGTTCGGCGGAGGGGGCGGCGCGTCCGACCCCCGCGTGCCGCCCGGGCAGTACGTCACCCACGACTTCCCGGTGCTGTCGGCCGGCCCGACGCCGTACGTCGACACCGACGAGTGGGCGCTCGACATCACCGACATCGACGGTGCCAGAACGACGCTGTCGTGGGAGCAGCTGATGGCCAAGCCGATCGAGGAGTTCACGGCCGACATCCACTGCGTCACCACGTGGACCAAGCTCGGCACGACCTGGCGCGGGGTGCCGGTGAGCGCGTTGCTCGACGACCTCGAGTCAGAGGCCGAGTTCGTGCTCGTCCACTCCTACGGCGGCTACACGACCAACCTTCCGCTCGAAGACCTCCTCGACGGCAAGGCCTGGGTCGCCTTCGAGTTCGAGGGTGAGGACCTCGCGCCGGTGCACGGCGGCCCGGCCCGGCTCGTGGTGCCCCACCTGTACTTCTGGAAGTCAGCCAAGTGGGTCAACGGCATCGAGCTGCGCAGCGACGACGAGCCCGGCTTCTGGGAGACCCTCGGCTACCACGAGTACGGCGACCCGTGGCTGGAGCAGCGGTACGCGGGCGACTGATGGCGCCGCGGATTCGATGGCAGCGGGCTCGACTCGTCGACAGCCGACGGGAGACTCGCCGAGCCCGGACGCTCGTGTTCGAGGCGCCGGAGTGGGTGGGCCACGACGCCGGTCAGCACGTCGACCTCAAGCTGACCGCCGAGGACGGTTTCACCGCCCAGCGCAGCTACTCGATCGCCTCGGCGTCTGCCCACGGCCGGCTCGAGCTCACGGTTCAGTCGGTCTCCGGGGGCGTGGTCTCGCCCTACCTCGTCGACACGATGGCGGTAGGCGACGAGCTGCAGCTGCGGGGTCCCATCGGCGGCTGGTTCCGGTGGACCGAGCAGCTCGTCGAACCGGTGCTGCTCGTCGGGGGCGGCTCCGGCATCGCCCCCCTCATGGCGATGCTCCGGCAGCGGGCCCAAGCATCCTCGTTGGCCCCGTTCCACCTCGTGTACTCCGCCCGAACCCCCGACCACGTTTTCTACGCGAACGAGCTGTACTCGATCAGCCAAGGCGCGAACGGCGTCACCGTCGACCTGCTCTATACCCGGTCGGGGCGCCCCCACGACGCGCGACCCGCAGGCCGGCTGTCGCTCGACGACCTGCCCGCCGCGGAGCCAAGTGAGGGTTCCACCCGGGTCTACGTGTGCGGCCCCAACGGGTTCGTCGAGAACGCCGCCCGGCTGCTCCTCGACCGCGGCCACCCACCGGCGTCCATCCGGACGGAACGGTTCGGCTCCTCAGGAGGATGAATGCACTTCTCAGATGACCTCGCCCTCGACGGCAACGCGCTGGCCGGCCCGATGGCCGAGCTGTTCGCCGTCGACGTCACCTCGGCTCTCGTCATGTGCAACGACTGTGGAGCAGCGAAGCCCCTGGCCGAGCAGATCGCCTACGTCGGCGGCCCCGGGTCGGTGCTGCGCTGCTCCGGCTGCTCTGCCGTGCTCGTGCGGTTCGTGCAGACTCGCGACGCCGTGTGGCTGGACGTTCGCGGGTCGGCATCATGGCAGATCCCGATCGCGCCGGCCTAGAGCCGGCCTAAAGCCGAGGATCGGTTGGCGCCCCCGGTTGGGCCGCGTGGGCGGACTCCCACGCGGCCCAGATCTCGGGCCGCAGTCTCCCTCGGTCGGCCACCTCGAGCCCTTGCTCGAGAGCCCACGCCCGCACGATGGCCACGTTCGCTCGACCAGGCCCCCCGGGTGCTCGTCGCCTGCCTTTCGCGGGTAGAGGAGCGGGGGGCAGCGGCCCGGTGGGCTCGAGATCGGCGAAGCTCCGCGTGGCGGCCGCTTCGAGCGCGACCTCGTGCGCGGCGGCGGCGAGAAAGCGGTAGGTCCACTCCTGGGCGAGCGGCCGCGTCTCGGCAAAGATGATGGGCACCGACGGATGCCGGGCCTGGCACTCCGCGACGGCATCGGCCACGACCGCCGGCCGAGCGTAGGTCAGTGAGAAGATGCGCGAGTAGCGCTCCTCCACCACCACTGCCGCTCGTGGGATGCCGCTCAGCTCGGCAAGCGCAAACTTGAGCTTGCCGTTCAGCAAGGAGGAGACAAGGTCGTCGAGCGACTTGCGCTCCACGGCGGCCACGACCCGCCCCTCCGCCTCGACGGCGTAGTCACCGACGTCGAGGCGGCGCTTCGCCGTGGTCACCTGTTGCTGGCTGAACCGCCAGGCGTAACGCTCGTGGCTGTCGACGAGCACCGTCAGGATCCCGGGGCTCGGCCCGGGCCGGACGAAGTCGGTTGCGCTGGAGGCGGGTTCGACCACAGCAGGATCTGTCGAGTCGACGACCCCAGCGGCGCGAGCCGTCGGGAGGCGTACGTTCGGTCTGGCCTGCTTCGACGTGCGGGCACTCTGCCAGAAGATGACCGGTCGCCCCTTGGCCCGGGTCAGTACGAACTGCGACCGGTTCTCGCGCCCCCGATCCAGCACCAGTTCGATCGACGCGCCCCGACTGACGCACACCCTGGTCGGCACCCGTTCGACGACCTCCGCGTCAACAGGCCAGGCGTCAGCGCGGTGGCAGTACACCTTGCTCGTTCGTGGCCACATCTCCTTGGCCTTGACGACGACCCCGTTGGGGCCCAAAGGGATCCGCACGAGGAACGGTAAGGTGCTCTCGTCGTCGGGGTTTCTGGCGATGAGGAAGTCATCGGGCACCGCCCCATCCTGCCCCAGATCGGCCGCGCCACTGCAGTCGCCACGAAGTCGCAAGCTCGTGACGTCGCGCAGGCCACCGGGCCGTCGATGAGTTGTCCCCCGTTACGGGGTGGGCAGGTGCGCGTCGAGCCAGTCGATGATCTCCTGCTCGACCTCGTCGCGGTTGGTCTCGTTGAGGATCTCGTGCCGACCGCCCGGCCACAGGGTCAACGTCACGTCCTCGACCCCGGCGCGCCGCAGCTGCTCGGCGACGGCGGTGACGCCCTTGCCGTTGGCCCCGACCGGGTCCTGGTCGCCGGAGGCGAGGTGAACGGGGAGGTGCTTGGGCACCCTCATGACCACGCGGTCGGAATTGACCGTAGCCAGGCCGCTGAGCAGGTCGCGGTACCCTCCCGCGCTGAACACGAAGCCGCAGTCGGGGTCGTTGATGTACTTGTCGACCTCGTCGGGGTCGCGGGACAACCAGTCGAAGTCGGTCCGCGCCGGTTTGAAGGCGCTGTTGTACTGACCGAAGCTGAGGGTGTTCATCAGGCCACTTGGCCGCGCATGCCCCTGTAGCCGGGCATGGGTGCTGGCCACGGCCACCCCGATGCGGCCGAGCGCTCCGGCGCTACCGGCCGTTCCCGTGAGCACGAGGCCGGTGAGCTCGGAACCGTGCTCGGCGGCATACGCGCGCGCCAGGAACGAGCCCATGCTGTGGCCGAGCAGAAAGACGGGAAGCCGAGGCTGCTCCTCCTTGGCCTGGCGGGTCACCAGGGCCAGGTCATCGACCACCCGTGACCAGCCGTCGCGTTCGGCGAAGATGCCTCGACCACCCGAGGTCCTGCCGTGGCCGCGGTGGTCGTTGGCGTAGACGGCGTACCCGTGGTCGGTCAGTCGCTGCGCGAACCGGGCGTAGCGTCCGCTGTGCTCGGCCAGCCCGTGGGCGATCTGCACGACGGCCTTCACCGTGCCGTCGGGCAGCCACCGGTGCACCAAGACCTCGATGCCGTCAGTCGTCGTCAGCGTGAAGTCGCTGGTCTGCATGGGATTGCCTCGATCTCGGGTGGTGTCGGCAGGTCGTCGTGGGCCCTGAGTCTGAGCCTGAGTTCGAGCCGGGCTCGTGAGCTCACCGAACTGTACGACGAGCGCGGCGGGGGATGTGCGAGCTTCAGTCGAGCAGCTGCCAGAAACGTTCCCGCAGCACGAACCGAGAGCGTTCGTCGATGTCGTAGACGCCCAGCCGGTCGGAGAGGTCGACGAGCAGTGCCTTGTCGAGCTCTCGCGGGATGTTCGGTCGCTCGGACACGACGGAGCGGCGCTCGGCCTCGGTGATCGTCTTCTTCCAGGTGCCCACCACGCCCCGAACCACCTCGTCGATGAGCCTGTCGTCGGGGCCCAGATGGTCGATCGAACCGACTCCGGTGGTGCTCGAGTAGACGAGCTCGGGCGGCCGGGTCAGCCGGTGGTCGACCGGCTTCGGCAACGCCGGCAGACTCGCCTTGCGGCCGGCGAAGTCAGCCGGCGTCGGCCTCGGAACCGAGGCGATGGCGGCCCCCTTGGCGGGGGTGGACGACGAACCGTTGACGGCCACAGCGCCGTCTGCCGACGTGGCCGCATCGGCCACCTCGACCGGAGCCTTGCGAGCCCGGACGTTACGGTCGATGGTGAGCGGGTCGATCACCACGATGCCGTCGGCCTCGCGTTGCAGGTGCCGTGACACGGCGTGGGCGCGGCCCTGGGCGTTCGGCGCCGCCAGCAGCACGACCTGCACCCCGTGCCCCTGGGCCTCCTCGACGGCCTCAGTGAGGTCGTCGTCGCCGGACACGAGGTACATCACGTCGGCCAGCCGGTTTCGTCCGTGAGTGGCCAGGTCGAGGCCGATACGCAGGTCGACGCCCTTCTGCTCGCCTCCGGGCGACATCCGTCCGAGTCGCAGCTTGACCCGAGGGAGCATCCCGATCTGCTCCTGGTAGCCATCGGGTGCGCCGCCCGTGCTCGACCCTGCGTCGTACCAGTTGACCCGCAGCAGCGGGAGGCCGCTCTCGGCCTCGGCCTGCGCGATCAACGCCTCGATGAGCTCGCGGTAGACGATCGTGACCCCGCCCCGCAGCGAGGTGCCGGTCACCCGGGTGGCGGCGGAGGCCAGCAGGTAGCCGACGTCGACGTAGACCGCGCAGTATGACCGCATACCGCCAGCCTTTCACGAGCGGTCAGACCTCGCCGGGTCAGACGCGCCCTCGGCTATGGAGCAGGATCGTCAGTAGTCGTCGGCCAGGGCCAGGTCACGACGCCGGATCAGCGAGGCGCGGGTGGCGCTGGTCAGCAGATCGGGGCGCCCCAGGGCGGAGGCGTCGGTGAAGTGGGGCGCACCGATCGCTGACAGGAACACCTGGGCCCGCCCCGACGGGCTCCCCTTGATGCCGAATCGCTCGGCCAGCTCGCCGGCGGCCATACCGTCGCGGGTTGAGACCAGGTTGTTCGCCTTGGCGGCGATCCAGCCCACGGCCGCCGCTGCAGTGTCGGCCCGCCCCTTCCGCCGAAAGATGTCGGGATCACCAGCGGCCGCGAGAGCGAGCACTCGACGGCCGACGGTGCGAAACTCCACGTCGAAGCTGCTCAGGGCGAAGGCGTCGACCAGGGCCAGCACCTCCGCGACCCGAGGCCGGATGTCGTCGGGCAGGTCATCCCAGCGAAACTCCTCGTCGGGCAGGGGATCGTCGTCAAGATCCAGCAGTGCGGCCCGCCCGCCGACGAGCTCGGCGCACGTGTCAAGGACGAACTCGGTGTAGTCCCAGTCATCCGGATCGACCGAGCCGTCACTCACGATCTCGATGTCGCCCAAGGCGGCGAGCCCCGTGACCTCCTCGTAGTCTCGGAGCGCGCCGATCAGCACCTGCGCCTCCGACGAGGTCGCGATGTCGACGAACTCGACCGCCTCTCGGTCGATGGCGCTCAGGGTCTCTCGCTGCAGTGCCGCTGGGGCGTTCTCGCTGCGCAGCGACCACTGCACGAAGGCTCGCACCACCTCGGGCAGACGTCCGGCCGCGCCCCCCTCGAACAAAAACCTTGATGGCAGCCAGGCGTCGAAAAGCACCCCGACCCGAGCCGGGTTCCAGCCCGTTGTCTCCGGATCGCTCGAGCCCAGCGCGAAGGCGGCCACGAGTCCCAGACAGTGTGAGTCGCAGACCGACTCGTCGTCGAAGTCGATGCGGGCTGCCTCGGCCGAGCCGAGAAAGTGCTCGACGACGGATGCCGCCTGGCCGTAGTCGTTCGCCTGACGCACGAGATGCTGCCCGAAACTGTCACCACCATCGTCCCCGGGCGTGAACGGCATCCGTTCGAGCAGCCAGCGCAACATCGGACGCGCGTTGGGCCACGTGTCGCTCTCGAACGGGTCGGCGGCAGCTTCGCCACGATCGGTCGCGCCCTCGACGATGGCTCGCGCCTCACCCAGCCCGATGGGTTCGAGCTGCACGAGGTCGATACCCTTTGCGAGCTCGCGAAGTCGCTCGACGACGTCGGGAAACGGCTCGGGGGTCGGGAACGCGTCTTTGACCACCACTCCTGTCACGGTGTCGACGTAGACGAGAAAGCTGGCGAGCCGCCCACCGGGCCAACGGACCCCGAGCACGATGTCGAAGCCGTCGCCCGCAATCTCCGTCATCACGGCGGCATGGGTGACTTCGGTCTCGTCGAGGTCACGCAGCCACGGCGGCATCGGCTGGCGCCTGGTCATGAGCGCTCGTCGGGCCAGCACGCGCAGGTCTCCGTCGCGCGTGAGATGACCCAGCACCGACAGCAGGGCCGTCGTCTCGGCGATGTCGACAGAGATGAACGTCTCGATCAGCAGTCGCAGGTCGATCTCGTCGGTGGAGTGACCGACGACCGTCGGGGGCCGTTCGGCGGCGACGACCAGCGTAGAGACGTAGGCCAGCAGGTCGAGCGGGTCGTCAGCGCGCAACCGGGAACGCACCTCGAGCGCGAGGTGCTGGGTGGCCGGGTCTGCCGAAGCAGCCCCACCCGACTTGGGTGTCTTCGAATTGTGGGCCAGGTGGAGACGTCGGTCGCCGCTGCGACCGCGTCGGGACTGCTTCGCCATTCCTGCATGATGCCGGATGCAGCGGGTCCGATGCTGGCGCGTCCGGCGCTCAGGCCTTGCGGCGCCTGAGGCCGGTGAGGGCGCCGAGCATCTCGCCGACCGTGCTCACCAGGTCGAGGGGCGCGTTGTCGCCGTGCTGGTGAGCCTGCCCGTCGGGCGTGGCCATGCAGGTGAGAAAGCGAGTGACCAGCGGGTCGGACGCCTTCTGGGCCAGGCCGGCGCTGAAGTCCATCGGTGCCCGCCGGAAGACGAGGATGGTGGTGAGGTCGGCCTGGGTCCGAGCGCCAGGCGTGTCACTGGTGTGACCGGCGTGGTCGTTTTGCTGGGCCCCGGCGCCGGCGTTGGTTCCATGGACGGGGGCAAGCGCGAGGGTGATGTCGATGTCGACCTTGCCGAGACCGTGCTGTTCGATGCCGATCGCCTCGAGCCGGGCGTAGTGGCGCTCGACGTCGGCCTCGGTCAACGTGCCCGTGCCATGGAAGTCCATCGTGAACGGCCCGAGCCTCGACCTGATCTGCCCCACGAAGTCGTTGCCGCGCACCTCGGTGATGGCGGCGCCGGGAAAGCACCGGCCCACCATCTTGAGGTCGGTGAAGTGCGCCCACACGAGGTCGATCGGGGCATCGAGAACCTTGGCGTGCGTGAGTTTCATCGGACTCCTCGACTCATCGGGGAAAAGGGGGTGGCCGCTCTCACCAGTCCTACCCCAGATCACGGTCGCGTGCGTTGCTGCTCGCCCCGGCAGCGTCAGCGCTACCGTGGATGGCCGAGGGGTGGAAGGGGCAGGTCATGAGCGACGACCACGATCCGGCGGCGCAGTTCGGGCGGCGTCCGCAGCTGCCACCGCGACCACCCGTGCCGGATGACCGCATCCACGGAGACAGCCTGGACTCGACGGGCGAACGAACGTGGCCAGGCTCCGCTCAGCCGACCGGGCCGGGCACCGAGGCGCTTGGAAAGCCCATCCGGCCGTCGGAGCCGACATCTCGACGCTCCCGTTCCCCAGCGGGGCGGCGCAACCGACGTCGCGTGGTCGTGCTCGGCGTGGGGGCGCTGCTGCTCATCGGCGGCCTCAACGTGGGTTGGCACGTGGGGTCCGTGGAGCAGCACAGCACGTTGACCCATGCTGTGACCAGCATCCGGGTGAACGGTGTCGCGGGTGACGTGGAGGTCTCGGGGGGCGCTCCCGCCGGCACGGTTGACCTGACCCGGCGGCTGCCCCGGGGCAGCGACCCCTCGCCGTCGGCAGGCGAGACCTGGGAGGGGAGCACCCTGGTCATCGATGCCAACCCCGGGTGCGGCCCGCTCGTGTTCGGCTGCTCGGTCGACTACACGCTGCGCGTGCCCAACGGCACCGCGGTCACCGTCGACGACGGTTCGGGCGACCTGAAACTCGGCGGATCGCTGGGTGTCGTCGACGTCAAGACCGGCTCGGGCGACATCAAGGCCAAAGATCTGGCGTCGGCCACGCTCGCGGCCCGCAGCGGCTGTGGGGACATCGACCTCGGCCTGGCGCAGGCTCCGAACCAGCTCACCCTCGACACCGGTTCGGGCGATGTCGACATCGAGGTGCCGGCCGCCGACACGTACGCCGTCGGCGTGCAGACGGGATCAGGGGACGAACGCGTCACCGTCAAAGAGGACGCCAACAGCCCGCGCAAGGTCCAGATCAAGACCGGCTCCGGCGACGTGAAGTTCGGCTACCGCTGACACGTCGTCGGGCCAGCGGTAGCCGAACTCACCCCATGGGCTGCTGCGGTCACGAACCCTGCGGCAGCGGCTCCTCATCAGAGGGAGTGGATCCTTCGAGGCTAGAACCACCGGCTGGGGCCCGTCCAGCGTTTGATCAGATTGGCGACCGGTGACGCTGTCAGCTCGGCGAGCCCGCCACGAAATCAGCGCCGTCGCCGTCTTCGTCGTTGTCGTCGAAGGCGGAGTGCATGTCATCGGGGACGGGCGTGCTGGGCCACTCGGCACCGGGTCGTGCGTTCGTAGCGCCGGCGGGGGAACCGGTTGGCCGGCCTGCCTTGTCGCGCTGCTCCACGAGCTTGTCGAAGCCCTTGTCGACCTGGGAGCGGACCTTCGTCACCGTGTCGGTGTGCTTCTCGCTGGTGTTCTCGGCGACCTTCGCCTGGGCCTTGTCGAGGGCGACGTCGACCTTCTCGCGGTTCTCCGCTGCGAAACCGCCCACCATGCCCACGGCCGCCCGCACCAGCTCGGCGACGGCATCGCCGAAGTCCTTGGCCTTGTCCTGGAGGTGCACCTCGTCGGCCTTGCGTTTCATGTCCTCACCGAACGTCACGGTGGCTCCTTCCCCTCACTGGGCGGTCACGCCGAGCGGCGTGCGTACTCTCCCCAGCGTCCTCGATGCCGGGCCGCCACGGCAACCCGGGTTCACCCCGAACTGACCCTGAACCGCCCCGACACTCTGGTTCTGCTCAGGGCCGGTCGGGCGCGTCAGACGCACCGACCGTACCGGCCACGGACGCCGAGTCTGGCAGCAGCTCCCAGTGCAGGCCGTCGCCCCATCCGCCGTCGGCGAGCTGGTCGACCCGGTGCTCCCGGCCGAACCTCACGAAGCCGTTCGACTCGAGCACCCGGTTGCTCGCCGCGTTGTCGGCTGCGGTCTCGGCCACCAGCCGGCGCACGCCGAGCCCCCCTTCGCTCATCGGGGCCAGGGCGTGCCGGATGGCCAGACGCGCTCCCGTCTTCGCGGCGCCACGCCCCCTCGCGCTGGGGAAGAACTGGTAGCCCAGCTCGGCGGTGTCGCCGATGGGTCCCCAACGGCTGAAGACGACCATGCCGCCGAGGGCACGGTCGGTAGCGGTGTCGGCGACGCACCACTCGACCGACGAGCCCTCGGCCATCAGCTCGAACCGGCGCCGGCGCCACCCCTCGAAGGTCTCGGGGCGCAGTACTGCGTGCGCCGGCATCCAGTGCACAGGGTCGTTCTCGCGGGTCTCGATGGCGTCGATGTCGTCGGCTCGCCACGGCCGCAGACGGATGCCGTTCTCCTCCAGCACCGGCGCCATCAGCCAGCCGTGCTGCGGGCTCAACGCGTCGCCGTGCCCGAGGCTGGCGTGCCAGGTGTCGAGGGCCGGGCCGTCGGGGTTGTTCGAGTCGACATGCGACTCGGGCACGGTTCCGTGAAAGGTGAACCCCGTCGCCCACGCCACGCGTCGAGACGCCCAGTTGCCGACGACGGCCCGCCAGTGGAGCCGGGTCACGGGTCGGCCCCAGGGCTCGGCAGTGAAGGCGTAGGCCGCCACGAGACGAACGGCGCGGGCCATCACGCCCTGCCCGCGGGCCGCGGGGTGCAGACCGAAACCGAGCGAGGCCGTGGTCGGCGACTCGCCGGGCCGCAGGTCGATCGAACCGCCGTAGGCCTTGGCCCCGTCGCGGTCGATCTCGATCGCCCACTGCCGAGGCCCCCACGGGTCCACCCAGTCGTTCAGGGTCTGTTCGACGCGGGCCACCGCCTGGTCGCTCGTGTACTCCCGGGGCACCGTGGTCCACTGCTGCATCTCGGGGTCGGTGCACTGCTCGGTGAGGCCAGGGGCGTCGGCGAGCGTGTGGCCCCGCAGGGTCACGACACCGTCACTGAGGATGGGCACGTCCGCGTAGACCGGTGACATGGGGACAGCCTGCCAAACGGGCGAGCTGATCGGCGAGCCGATTGTCACGGCCTTGCCGATGCCGCCCGACCGCGGCTCGGGCCAGGTGGCTAGCGTGGAGCTTGTGGACACCGACGAGGTCATGACCCTGCTGCAGAACGTGGCCGACGAGGTCATCAACCCCCGCTTCCGATCGTTGACGGCCGGTGAGATCCACGAGAAGAACCCCGGCGACCTCGTGACCGTCGCCGACCGTGAGGCCGAGGTGCTGATCACCCGCGTGCTGAACGCCGTGTACCCGGATGCCGTCGTGCTGGGGGAGGAGGCCTACGCCGGCGACCCAGAGCTGATGGGGCGCTACCTCGCCGCCGAGCATGCCTTCACCGTCGACCCCGTCGACGGCACGAAGAACTTCGTGCACGGCTCGCCCGACCATGCCGTGATGGTCGCCGAGACCCGTGGAGGCCAGGCCGTGCGTTCGTGGATCTGGCAGCCGCAGCACCAGCTCGGCTACGCCGCTGAGCTCGGAGCGGGCTGTTACCGCAATGGTGTTCGCGTGACTCGTGAGTCGCCGACCGTGCTGACCGACCCGGCCGAGCTGCGCGGCCGTACGTCCAAGCGGTCGTGGATCGGGGCCTCTCTCGATAGGCTCCCTCCGATGACGCTCACCTGGGTCTCGTGCGGCATCGACTACCCGAAGCTCGTCGAGGGGGAGGCCGACTACATCCTCTACCGCGGCGCGGCCCCATGGGACCACGTGCCGGGGTCGCTGATGCTGGCTGAGGTCGGCGGCTTCGTGGGCACGGTCGGCGGGCGTCGCTACCAGCCGCGCGACAACGACACCGGCGGGCTCATCCCCGCCACCAGCCCGGCCGCGTACGAGGTGGTGCTGCGGTCGCTGCGGGCGAGCGGCCTGCTCGAGGCCGACCGGGGCGTGGTTCCCTCCGACTGACGGTTGGTGCACGGGCCTTCGCTTCGGGGTGCGGCCTGCGCTTCGGGGCACCGCACGCGGTTCGCCGAGCGTTTCGTGCCCCGAAGTGCAGCCGGAGCCCCGTTCTCGGGCACGAGCAGGCGATCTGCCGATTCGCCCACGGTGACGACGGCATCCGAGTATCGTGGCAAGGATCGGCCCCCGTGCCGGTTCGCACCATCAGACGAGGCGCCGATCGTCCCCCGCGCCGTCCGCCCCGACAGTGGGTGACGGCAGCATGACGGAGTCTCTGCACGCTCGATGCACCGCAGTTTCGTCCATCGCAGTTCCTCCGCAGTCTCGTGGCTCCAATCACGACGGGTGAGCAATGCCATGTCGATGTGGGACGACCTACCGCAACCGCTCCGCGACTCCGGCTCCCTCGACGGGGTCCGCCCGCTGCTCGACGACCTGACGGGGTCGGGGCCGACCGAGGTCACCGACGACGACGGCACGTGGCGCGCCTGGACCGCCGACCAGAACCTGACCGGCCCGCTCGCCCTCGACCCGCGCACCGGTGGCTTCGGGGCCGGCCAAGGCTCCACGGGCACCCCCATCGAGCTCACCGACCTGCACGTCACGGCTGAGCTCGGCCTGCACCTCGACGGCGCCGGTGGGTCGACCGACGGCGGCTGGCGGGTGCGCGTCGGGTCCCCGTCGTTCCTCGTGCGGCTACCGTTCCTGCGCGGAGCGATGCTCGACGCGCAGGGGCAGCTGCGGGCCGACCCGAGCAAACCGTCGGTCGGCTTCGTGCTGCCAAGCCTGCGGCTGCAGCTGAAACAGCTCTCCGGTGGGGCGGTGGGCTTCTCGGTGCTGTCGGCCAGCACCGGCGGGCCGCCCGTCGACCAGATCTACGAGTTCATCCGGATGGACCCGCCCTACGCCCTTGTCGGCCCGTCGGATGCCGTCGGGTTCGCCTTTCGCACAGCAGTGCTTGACCTCTCGGGTACGGCCGGCCCCGGCGTGCCGGCTGGTGCACGGGCGATGCCCGGCGACTGGCAGGGCTTCTACCTGCCCGAGGCGCGGCTGTTCGTCTCGCCGAACGGTATGGAGGGCATCGCGGTCAGCGCTGGGGTGCGTAACCTCTGGATCGGGATCGGCGTGCACGAGGGCGTCACCGGGGTGTTCGAGGCCGAGGTCGTGAACCGGGGCACCAGCCCCGGCATCGACGTGCACTTCGTCACCGCTGCCGGCGAGCCGATCGGCGACCCGGGTGTCGGGGCAGCGCAGCTGCCCGAGACCTCGACGCTCTATGTCGACGTGCACGGCGGGCTGGCCCCGATCACCCTGACGATCGGCGTCGACGGGGTCACGCAGGCGAACGTCGACCGGGTGAGCATCACGACGCCCCCGGCGGGAAGCGTCACGATCGTCGTCACGGCCACTGATGCCGCGCTGCACGCGACGACCCGTACTTTCGCGGCCACGCGGCGAACCGACCCGGTCACGCCCGGCCTATCCGGGATGCCGGTCACGCTGACCGACACGTCTCACCAGACCGACCGGATGGTCATCGTCGCCCAGACGTCCACCAGCGTGACCCTGCGTCTCGGTAGCGGGGTCGCCGCCGACTGGTCGTGGCCCGGCGGCAGTGGGTCGAACCAGAGCGACGCCACGGTGCCGGTCGCCTCCGGGGCGACGGTCAGCGTCACCGCCACGACGATCGCCGGTCGAACGCAGTCGCTCGACTGCTACTTCCTCTTCGACCACCCCAAGCCCGACGAGGGCCACGACTACGCCGTGAACCCCGCCAACACCCATGCCAACCCCTCCGTCGACCGCACCCACCCGGCCGGCGCGCCGACCTTCCTCGACGACGCCCGCACCCGGCTCGCGGTGGTGGGGGCGGCCACCGCTCTGACCGTCAGCGGGTACGCCTCGTACGAGGGCGTCGAGGCCCAGCAAGACCACAACTTGCACCTGAGCGAGCGTCGCCGCGCGGCCATGATGGACGCTCTCACCGACGCCGGCTTCACCGCCCTGACCGAGGGAGAGGCGCTCGGCACCGAACGGGCCGAGCACCCCGAGACCTTCGACGGTGAACCGGTGCCCGACCAGCCGGGCTCACCCGGGTGGTGGCGGGCGCGGGCGGTGACGGCCGACCCACCTGCGGCCGTCACCGTGACCGGCGACGTGGTCCGCGGCATCCCGCCGGCTCCGGTCGACACCGACCCACCCCCGCACGACCCCGGCCGCCCCGACTGCTTTCACCAGCTGGGCGTGCGGGTCGAGCTCGTGCGCAGCACCTTCGTTCGATGCGAGGTCTACGGCGAGTTCGACCTCGAGACCGCAACGGAACAGCGACTGGCCGCCCACGGAACCGCCCCGCTGCGGTCGGGCCCGCGCAACCCCAGCGACGGCATCGTCACCTTCCTCGTGCGGTTGCGCATCGCGGAGGACCAGGGGTCATGGGTCGTCAACGGTGAGTTCCGGGCCGCCGAGGGCGACCTCGACGGGCTCGCCGAGATGACCGATAGCCAGTCGAACGCCGCCACGCTCAACGTGCTCGGCGCTCTCAGCATTCTCGCCCCCCTCACGTCGTCGGCGACCGAGCTGTCGCCGGCGGCGGGGGCCGTCGTCGCTCTCGGCTCGATCGCGCTGGGGGCGAGTGATCTCATCCACACCAAGCGTCTGACGCTTCGAGGGGCGGAGATCATCGTCAGCCAGGGCATCCTCGGGGCCGACGGCACCACGACCGTCTCCGACCGCGGCACCCAGGTCAGCCTGCTGTTCGACCTCGAGATCGCGTTCTGGTTCGACCTGACCCTCGTGCGGGTCGACCCGGCCCAGCCGATCGTCACGCGCTACAAGGCGATCGGGGTGCGCTCGCAGTGGGGCACCGGCGGTGGTGGTGCCCTCGACTATGTGCCGCTGCCGATCTTCGACCCGAGCCGGGGCTACTCGCTCGACATCCCGGCCGGGTCGCTCTCGGCCGTTCCTCCGCTCGACAACGTGCTGCGCATCCTCGGGGTGCGGGTCAGCCGTGACAACCCGACCTACCTCGAGGTCGAGGTGGGCCTGGGTCTCGACCTCGGCATCATCACCATCGACACGGTGCGGGTACGGGCGCGCGTCGACGGGCCCCCGCTCGACCTGCAGCTGACCAAGTTCGGCGCGAGCATCGACATCGCCAACGTCATCACCGGCAGCGGTGAGGTGGCCTTCGAACCCGGCGGTTTCTCGGGCTCCTTCGACCTGCAGATCATCCCCATCCACGTGCGCGGCAGCGCCACCTTCACCTTCCGCCGTGACGCGACCGGCCTGAGCGGCGTGCTGCTCGGCGCCGAGATCGAGTTCCCGGTGCCCCTCGTGCTCGGTAGCTCGGGGCTCGGCATCTACGGGCTCATGTTCGGGGTCGGCGTGAACCACACCCGTATCGAGGGCACCGGTCAGGTGCCGGCCCTCGACTGGCTGCGCGATCAGCTCGGCCGCCCGGGCGGGGTGATGGACGGCGCCGGCTGGCAGCTGCACCAGGGCGGGTTCGCCTTTGCGGCAGGGGTGCTCGTCGGCACCCTAGAGGGCGGCTTCGTCGTTCACCTCAAGGGTCTCGTGGTCATCGAGGTGCCTGGCCCGAGGCTGCTGTTCGTCATGAAGGCCGACGTGCTCAAGCTGCCGCCGAGCCTGGGCGACCCGAACCAGAGCGCCACCTTCCTCGCCGTGCTCGACCTCGACTTCGGTCGGGGCACCATCACGATCGGCATCGTCGCCGAGTACGAGATCGAGGCCATCCTCAAGATCCGCATTCCCGTCACCGCCTTCTTCGACACCAACCACGTGCCCGACTGGTTCGTCGAGCTCGGCACCTACCAGGACCGCGTCACCGTCGAGGTGCTCGACGTGATCAGCGGCAGCGGCTACCTGATGATCCACGGCAACGGGGTCAGCATCCCCGTGCCCGGCTTCCCGAGCGTGCCGAACGGCCTCGCCATCGCCACCGGCTTTCACATCAGCGCGGTGCTCATGGGCAGCAAGGCCGCCCGGCTCTACCTCGAGGTGGCCGGCGGCTTCGACGCCATCGTCGGCTTCGACCCCTTCTTCATCGCCGGCAAGATCTACGTCCGAGGCGAGCTGCGTCTCTTCGTCGTCAGTATCGGTGCGTCGGCCGAGCTGACCGTCATGGTGGGCAAGCGCACCATCGACGGGGTCGTGCACGACGACCCCTACGTGCACGGCGAGGTGTGTGGCTCGGTCGACCTGTTCTTCTTCGAGATCAAGGGGTGCGTGTCACTGACGATCGGCAACGAGCCGGAGGACAACCCGGCCGCCAAGCCGCTCGTGGCCGGGGTGAGCCTCGTCTCCCGTTCGCCCGCGCTCGTCGAGGGCACCGCCACCGGTCGTGCCGTCGACGCCAAGATCGGGGATGCCGTCGACGCGGCCACCACCAGCCC
>JAKDLG010000163.1 GCA_030452985.1 Humibacillus sp. | reverse complement strand
GACCTCACTACGGCTGACCCAACGCCCCCTCCGGGCCTCGCTCGTTCCTCGCTCGGGTCCTCAGGGGCTACGTCAGCCGACCTCACTACGGCTGACCCAACGCCCCCTCCGGGCCTCGCTCGTTCCTCGCTCGTGTCCTCAGGGGCTACGTCAGCCGAGCACCTCGTCGACGTAGCACCAGCGCCACGCCTCCCCCGGCTCGAACGAGCGCATCACCGGGTGGCGGGTCTGGTCGTAGTGCTTCTGCGCATGCAGCCCTTCCGAGGAGTCGCAGCAGCCGACGTGCCCGCACGTCAGGCAGAGCCGAAGGTGCACCCAGGTCAGCCCCTCTCGAAGGCAGCCCTCGCAACCCTCGGGCGTGTTGGGTGGAACAAAGGCCGGTGCCGCGCTCAGGTGCTCGCACTCGTCTTCGACGGTGCCGATGGGCAGCAGGTCATCCTCCCCCAGCCGGTTCGCCTCGTACTCGATGCGCTCGAGCACCATCTCCTCCATGTCGAGGGCGTTCAGCACGACGCGGAGCACCTCGTGCTCGGCCCGGCCCTCGTCTCGCACCGTCAGCACGACCTCACGTTCCGCGCCGAGCATCTCGAGGCGACCGCGCCGGTACTGGTCGCTCGGGGTCTCGTTGCCGCCCTCGTTCGGCCCGAGCCGCTCCCACATCTGGTTGACCCGGTCGGCGGAGCGGGTGCGCAGCAGCTCGACGGTCGACTCGTTGAGCCCGTCCTCACGGGCGAGGTGCTCGAGCCGGTCGAGCCCGGCCCGCGACGCCAGCTGCATGACGGATGCCGCCTGCAGGGCGTCCTCACGCGCGTCGGGCCCGCGCACGCCCAGACGCCTCGCCAGCCACGGCAGGGTGGTGCCCTGGATGAGCAGGGTGCCGACCGTCACGGTCACCGCGATGAGCACGAGCACGTCGCGCTCGGGGGTCACGACCGGCAGCAACAGCGCGGCGGCCAGCGTCACCACGCCGCGCATGCCGGCCCACGACACGACGGCCTGGTAGGTCCATGGCCTCTTGGTCTCCCTGCGCAGCACCGTCGTGCTGATCCAGCGGTAGGGGAAGACCCACAGCGGGCGCAGCACCAGCACGACGACGAGCGTGCCGCCTGCGGCCAGCACGATGGTGCCGCCGCCGAGGTGCGAGTCCCTTACGTTGCTCACCACGGAAGCCACCTGCAGCCCGATGAGCAGGAACACCGAGTTCTCGAGCAGGAACTGGATCGAGCTCCAGTTGATCCGCTCGCTCAGCCGGGACGCCCCGGGCTGGTACCGCGGCGACCGGTGGCCCAGCACCAGACCGGCGGTGACCACGGCGATGACCCCCGACGAGCCGACCTTCTCGGCCGGCACGTACGCGGCGAACGGGACCATGAACGAGATCACGGTGTCGAAGGTCGGGTCACTGCTCAGCTTTCGGCGCACGACCTCGACCAGCCGCGCGAGCAGGTAGCCGATGACCGCCCCGCCAACCAGGGCCCAGCCGAAGTCGAGCACCACCTCGCCAGCCGAGACATGGGATGCCGCCGCCCCCGCCAGCCCCGCTACGGCCAGCGCCGTGCGCAACGACACCAGCGCCGTCGCGTCGTTGAGCAGCGACTCCCCCTCGAGGATGGTGGTGAGCCGGCGCGGCAGCCCGATCGCGCGCCCGATCGCCGTGGCCGCCACGGCGTCGGGCGGGCCCACGACGGCGCCGAGGGCGAAGGCCACGGCGAACGGGATGCCGAGCAGCGTCCAGAGGAAGAGCCCCACCCCGAGCGCGGTGAACAGCACGAGACCGACCGACAGGCTGAGGATGGCTCCCCGGTTGGTGCGGAAGTCGACGAGCGACGTCGAGATGGCAGCCGCGTAGAGCAAGGGAGGCAGGATGCCGTAGAGCACGAGATCGGGGGTCAGAACGACCTCGGGAACGAACGGTAGGTACGAGCCGGCGATACCGACGACGATCAGCAGCAACGGAGACGGTAGCCCGAGACGGCCGGCCAGCCACGACCCCACGAGAACGGTCGCAGCGACGGCGAGCAGCACGACGGCAATCTCCACCTGCTCATCCTGCCGTACGCGAGGTGACCGTCGCGGCCCCGCCCGCCGCAGGGGCCGGGCGGCGAGCGCCCGTGGTTCAGCGTCGCGGGGTGGCCGGTTCGAGGGATGCCGCTGCCTCCGCCAGCGCCTCGCCTACTCGGGCGATGTTGGCGGGTTCGAGCACGTGGGGGGCGCGGGGCGGGTCGATCACCACGCCCTCCCAGGAGTGGCGCACGTAGTCGTGCACGAACCACTGCTCGATGGCGGAGGGGTCGGCGCGCAGCGACTCCCAGCCGCGGTCGGCCACGAACGCGGTGAGGTCGTCGGGCACGGCGAGGTGGGCGACGTTCGCGAGGCTGCTCCACGGCATCCGGGCGCCAGTGACGACGGGCAGCCCGGCCAGCCCAGCCTCCAGACCGACGGTGCCGGTGGCAGTCACCGTGAACACCGCGTGCTGCATCAGCTCGCGGGAGTCGGAGTGCGGGTCGACCGCGGCGATGTTGGGGTGCGCGTCGAAGGGCGGCCAGTAGTCGGGGTCGCGACGCCAGATGAAGTTCGCGTGCTCCTTGACGGCGACCGTGATATCGAGGGGAGCGAGCGCGTCGGCGAGCACCCTTGCGGTGTAAGCCTGGTCACGCCACTCCTGACCCATCACGTCGGCGCTCGACTCGGGCTGCACGTGCAGCGGCAGGAAGACGTAGCGCTCCGGCAGCAGGTCCCAGCGCCGGTCGCGGTATTCGCGCAGGTTGAGGCGGGCCTTGGCGGGGTTGAGCCACGGCAACCGCGCGTAGTCGGAGGGCTTCGGCAGCTGCAGGTTGGCTCCCCGGTCGGCCACGAACTCCCTCACGCGGTCGGTGGCCAGGCGCAGGATCTCGGAACCCGACTCGACCTTGAGGTTGTGTTCGTAGCCCGGCGGGCGCCCACTCGGCGCGGCGCGGCGCGCCTCGAGAAAGGCCTCACCGGCCGTGACCGCCGAGGGGTCCTCGACCTGCCGCTGCCAGTGGGTGATGCCCTTCGGAGCCCCGAACAGGCCGAACCGGTCGGCCGGCAGACGCAGGCCCCGCGGCCAGGTTGCGAGACCGCCGTAGTGGGTGACGAGGCCGGCCGTGAGCAGCTCGGAGGTCACCGTGAACTCGACGAGGGCGAACACCGGGCCGCGACCGGCCACGGCGGTCTCGATCTCCTCGGCCGCCAGGTTGAGGAAGTTCATCGCCGTGTCGACCCGGTTGCGACGCAGGGCCCGCTCCGACACCAGCAGGTCGACGACGTCGAGGCCGACCCCCGCGCAGGCCCGCTTGAGGGCGGCGTGGGGGGCGAGCCCGCTGACCGCGTTGGCCTTGCGGGCAGCCGCGTACGGCAGTCTGACGACGGTGGCGTGGGGGGCGTGCTTTCGCACCCACGACAGGTTCGCGTCGGTGCGCGCGATGAGCACCATTTCGCGGGTCTCGAACCCGGCCTCGACCAGCGCGGGCACGAGCAGGTCGTCGAACCCGAGGCCGAGGTGCAGCAGGGGGGTCACCACGGTCGTTCTCCTGGGGATCGCACGGTGGATGGGGTGCTCGAGGCGGGCCCGCTGATCCTAGCCACGCAGCACCCGCAGCACCCGGGGCGCGAGCACCAACGCCACCGCCGCGACCACGGCTGCGGTGAGAAGACGCACGACCGCCCCGCCTCCGGTGATCGGCAGCAGCGACGCCCCGACGGCGAGCGCGGCCGACGCGAGCCAGACCACGACGAGCCGCGGCGGCCAGCGCAACGGCGAATGAGCACGCGCGAACGCGACCGTGAGCGCCATCAGCACGACGTAGCCGACCGCCTTGGCCGTCGCGATGCCGACGATGCCGTGGGCCGGTGCGAGCCACCGGGCCATCAGCACGAGCATCGCCAGGGCCGCCACGGACGCCCAGGCGAGCCGGCCGGTCCGTTCGGCGTCGAGCACGGCGAGCGAGCTGCCCTGGTAGATCATGTACGCCACCGACACGCTCGAGATCAGGCCCAGCGCCGCCACGATCGCGACCGTGTCGAAGTCGGGCCGGGTCATCACCGCCACCAACCAGGGCCCCACGAGCGCGACCCCTACCGCTCCGACCGCCACCACGGTGGTCAGGGCCGTGCCGGTGCGCGCCGTCCACGGCCATCGCCGCTCGATCGGGTGCGACAGCACGAGCGGGGCCCACGCGTTGAAGAAGGCGACCGCGAGCACGAACGGCACGTTCCCGAGCTGGAGGGCCACCTGGTAGCTGCCCGCCGCTGCCTCACCGAGCAGGGCGCGGGTCAGCAGCACATCGCCCATCAGCAGGCCGAGCATCGCGATCGCCTGCGGCAGCAGGGGTGCGGCGAGCCGGGCCCCGGCCCGCACCCTCGTTCGCTCTTTCGTGGGCAGCAGCGGCTGCGTGACGACGACCCCAGCCAGGGCCACGACCGCCAGGACCGCCGCGTAGGCCAGCAGGTAGCGCTGGGCGGTGGGCTCGGCACGGGCGGCCAGCAGTCCCGCGAGCTGGGCCACCACGGTGGCCGCGATCGCCAGGGCCAGAAACCCCCAGGGCCGCAGCCGGGCTCGCATCAGCGTCTGGCCCGCCACCACGGTGGTCAGGCTCGCGGAGGCCACAACGATGGGCAGCCATTCGGCGAGGTCGGCCCAGCCGATCGTGCCCAGCACCAGGCCGAGCAGTGCGCCGATCACACCGAGCCCGAGGGCGAGGGTGATCATGGTCCCCGCGAGAGCCCGTGAGACCCGCGGACCGTCGTCACCACGGTGGTGCTCGCGCAGGATCACCTGAGGCAGACCGGCGCCGGCGATGGTGCCGACCATCTGCACCACCACGAGGCCGGTCGCGACCTTGCCGAACTCCACCAGTCCGAGCAGCCGGGTGGCGAACGGCAGGATGAGCAGCACCCCGAGCCCCTGCACGGCCGTTCCGGCGAGGTAGACCACCGAGTGCGACCCCAGGCGGCCGGCTCCGACCGAGGTCACGGCCAGGTCGTCAGGGTCGGTCGGTCCCGGGGTGGCGGCCACGTGATCGAGTCGTCAGCTGCGCAGCTGCGGAGCGACGGCCTTCTCGAACAGCTCGATGCCCGACCGGTCGTGGGCCGCTTCGGCGAAGTAGGTGATCGCGTAGGTCATCCCCTTCGCCTCCATACCCTGCAGCATCGTCACGATCTGCTCCGGGGTGCCCACGGCCGGTTGCGAGCGCAGGCCGGCGACCTGTTCCGCAACCTTCGCCTCAGCCACCCCGCCCCGTCGCAGCAGGTCACCGTAGAACGCCAGCCGGTCGTCGACCTCGGCCGCGTTCTCTCCGATGACGACGTTGAAGTTGGCCGACCGCACGATGGAGTCGAAGTCGCGGCCGACATCCGCACAGTGACCGCGCAACACCTCGCTCTTGTGCTCGAACGCGTCAGCAGCGCCGTCGAAGTTCGTGTAGTCGGCGTACTCGGCAGCGATCCTCAGGGTGACCTTCTCGCCGCCCCCGGCGACCCACATCGGGATGCCGTTCGCCGCGCTGCCGGGCGACGACGTCCCCTGCAGCGGCCGGGGGGCGCAGAGGGCGCCGTCGACCTGGTAGTGCTCGCCATTGAGCGTGGCCGAGCCCTTCGTCCACATGTCGCGGAAGATCGAGACCCCCTCGCGCAGGGCCCCGAGCCGCTCACCGGCTCGGGGGAAGCCGTAGCCGAAGGCCCGCCACTCGTGCTCGTACCATCCGCCCCCGATGCCCATCTCGAGCCGCCCGCCCGACACGACGTCGACCGTGGCGGCGACCTTGGCCAGGTACGCGGGGTTGCGGTAGCTCATGCACGTGCACATCTGCCCGAGCCGCACTCGCGAGGTCGAGGCGGCGAAGGCCGCCATGAGGGTCCACGCCTCGTGGGTCGCCTCACCACTGGGCTCCGGCACGGTGTGGAAGTGGTCGTACACCCAGACCGACTCGAAGGTCTCACCCTCGTCGAGGTGGCTCACCACGCCAGACATCGCCTCCCACTGCCGGCTCGGGTCGATACCGACCAGGTCCATGCGCCAGCCCTGGGGGATGAAGGCTCCGAATCTCATTGCCGCATCATGCCACCGACGCTGGCGAACCGTGGACGGGCTGCGCGCTGTCCGACATCCGCGCCGCCGTGTGAGGATGAACGTCATGACGCCAGCGACGCACACCAGCCACCGTAACGACCCCAACGTCATCCGTGACCTGCTCGTCACGCCGGCCACGTGGGCGGTGGTCGGGCTCGGCGACAACCCTGACCGCACGGCCTGGGGCGTCTCGCTCTGGCTGCAGCGCGAGCTCGGCCTGCGACTGGTCCCCGTGCACCCGAGCGCAGCCAGGGTGCACGGCAGCGTGGGGTACGCCTCGCTCGCCGACATTCCCGATGGTGTCGTGGTCAAAGTCGTCGACTTCTTCGTGCGCAGCGACCGCGTTGGAGCGCTCGTCGACGAGGCCATCGCGCAGCGGGACCGTCTCGGGATCGAGTCCCTCTGGCTGCAGCTGGGAGTCATCGACGAGGCGGCCGCCGCTCGCGCAGAGGATGCCGGGCTGTCGGTGGTCATGGACACCTGCCCGAAGATCGAGTACCCGCGGCTTCAGCCGGGTGACGGCTCGTCAGCCGTGACCGACTGACCTCTGACCTGCTCGCGCAGCGCCGCGCCCTTGGCGTGCGCCTGGTCGCGCAACGCCGTCTGGAATTCCACCATCGCCTCACGAACCCGGGTCGACAGCTCGTCGGAGCCGGTCGCGACGATCCGGGCGGCCAGCAGCCCGGCGTTGCGGGCACCCCCGATCGAGACCGTCGCGACGGGTACCCCGGCGGGCATCTGCACGATGGAGAGCAACGAGTCCATGCCGTCGAGGAACTTCAGCGGCACCGGCACCCCCACCACGGGCAGCGGGGTCACGGCGGCCAGCATGCCGGGCAGGTGGGCCGCTCCCCCGGCCCCGGCGATGATGACCCGCAGACCACGTTCGGATGCCGTTCGGCCGTACTCGATCATCTCGGTCGGCATCCGGTGGGCCGAGACGACGTCGGCCTCGAAGGGAATCTCGAACTCGCGCAGGGCGGTGGCCGCGGCCTCCATCACGGGCCAGTCGCTGTCGCTGCCCATCACGATCCCGACCACCGGTGCGGCCGGTGCGGCTGGTGTGGATGACGGCTCAGCGTGCGAAGTCATTCGGTGACGACCCCGCCCAGGTAGTCGGCCGCATGTCTGGCCCGGGCACGGGTGTCGTCGAGGTCGGCCCCGCTCACGTTGACGTGCCCGATCTTGCGGCCCGGGCGAACGCCTTTGCCGTAGAGGTGCACCTTCGCCCCGGGGTCGCGCGCCATGACGTGCCGGTAGGCACTGTAGAGCTCCTCGTGCTCGCCGCCGAGGACGTTGGCCATCACCGTCCACGAGGCCCGAGGTCGGGGATCGCCCAGCGGCAGGTCGAGCACGGCTCGGAGGTGCTGCTCGAACTGGCCGGTGACGGCGCCGTCCATCGACCAGTGCCCACTGTTGTGCGGCCGCATCGCCAGCTCGTTGACGACGTAGGTGGCTCGCCCCGCCTCGTCGGTCACCTCGAACATCTCGACGGCCAGGATTCCCGTCACGTCGAGCGCGCCCGCGATGCGCAGCGCGGCCTCGGTCGCCACGGAGGACAGATCGCGGTCGAGGCCGGGCGCGGGCGCCAGCACCTCCGTGCAGATGCTGTCGGTCTGCACCGTCTCGACGACCGGCCACACGGCGGCCTGCCCCGAGGGGCTGCGGGCCACGAGCACCGCGAGCTCACGGGCGAAGGCCACCTTCTCCTCGAGCAGGATGCCGTGCTCGAGCGGCCCCGGCTCACCGACGGCGGTCAGCCACTCGGTGAGGTCGTCGCTCGAGCCCACCACCGCGACCCCTTTGCCGTCGTAGCCCCCGGTGGGCGTCTTCGCCACGATCGGCCACCCCCACTGCTCACCGCACCGGTCGACGTCTTCGGCCGTACAGGCCCGCGACCACCGGGGACAGGCGATGCCGAGCTCGGTCAGCCGCTCGCGCATCGCGAGCTTGTTCTGGGCGAAGACCAGAGCCGACCGGGTGGGCCGGGTCACGACGCCGTCTGCCTCGAGCACCGCCAGCACCTCCTGCGGCACGTGCTCGTGGTCGAAGGTGACCACATCGCAGGTCGCGGCGAAGGCGCGCAGGGCGGCGAGATCGGTGTGGTCACCGACCGGAGAGCTGGGCACCACGAGGGCAGCCGACGAGGTGTCGGTCTCGGCGAGCACCGAGAGCGTGATGCCGAGCGCGATGGCGGGGCCCTGCATCATCCGGGCCAGCTGGCCACCACCCACGACCCCGACGACAGGGAAACCTCCAGGGGCACGCTTCGGCTGTTCGGTCACGATGACCCACCCTACCGATGACCCCACGGCAGCAGCCCGGGGCTCATGACTCCGTCGCCCTCTGCTGGGTTCATCCCCTCAGCGGGCGCGGTCGACGGGTCCGCGTCGCTCGGCCACCGGCACGGGCCGTTCGTGCCCCAGCCGCTCGGCCGGGTCGTCGACAGCGAGCGCGGCGGCCACGTGGCTCGGGTCGGCCAGCCCGGGGTGGTGACTGCGCACGGCAGCGAACGTCCACATCTTGTTCAGCACGAACGAGAGTGGGGTGACGACGGCTATGACGATGAGCTGCGCCCAGTAGAGCCGGGTACGCAGGCCGGTCGAGTCGTCGAGCAGCGACGGGGAGAGGACGATCGGTGAGCCACGGTGCATCAGGGCGGTCAGCAGCAGCAGGCCGATGCCCTGACCGACGAGACCGACAGCCACGAACGGCCCGTACTCGCGCCACCAACCTGCGTGCCGGGAGCTGTGGAAGGTCCAGGAGCGGTTGAGCTGAAAGTTCCAGAGGTTCGCCACGAAGAAGGCGAAGGTCGAGTACACGTGGTACCAGCGCACGTTGAAGGCCGTCAGCGGCACCCCGACGATGGCTTCCTCGGGCAGCGGGCCCATCCGCTTGACGAGCACGAGCGTGAGCAGGTTGACGAGCACACCTGAGGCACCGACCAGTCCGAACCGGAGGAACAGCATCCAGTTGTGCCGGTGGCGCACGAACAGAAACTCGCCAAGGCGCCTCACACGCCGACGATACCCGCGCGGTACGGATTCGCCCCATCCGCGATCACGCGCTGCTCGGCCGCTGGCGAGTCACTGGCGAGTCGCTGGCGAGTGGCGGCTCAGGCGTCGTCGGACTCGGACAGGAACAGGGCGAAGCGGGCGGGCTGGGCCTGCACCAGGTCGAGGCGGCCACCGTTCGACTCGGCGAGGTCGCGGGCGAGGGCCAGCCCCAGGCCGGTGCTGGCGCCCGTGCCGCTGCTGACCGACCGCTCGAAGATGTGCGGGGCCATCGCCGGTGACACCCCGTCTCCCTGGTCGCTGACCTCGACCACGACCGAGGGCCCGGACCGCCGGGCGTGCACGTCAACGGTGCCGCGGCCGTGCACGAGGGAGTTCTCGAGCAGCGTCGAGAGCACCTGTGAGAGGGCGACGGGGGTCGAGCGAACGAACAGACCGCGTTCGCCGCGCACCCGAACCGAGCGGCGCGCCTGTTCGAAGGCCGGTTGCCACTCGCGCTGCAGCGCCGCGATGGTGGTATCGAGCGACACGACCGGTGTCGGCCCACCTGCTGCGCGACCGCGGCCGAGCAGGTCGTCGACGACCCGCGTGAGACGTTCCACCTGGGCGATCGCGATCGACGCCTCCTCCTTGACGACCGACTTCTCGGCCATGAACGAGATCTCCTCGAGACGCATGAGCAGCGCCGTCAAGGGGGTGCGCAGCTGGTGGGAAGCGTCAGCGGCGAAGTCACGCTCAGCCGCCAGTGACTTGGTCATGTCGTGGGCCCGGCGCGCGATGATGTCCGAGACGTGGTCGATCTCGCGCACGCCGGAGCGCACCGGCGACAGCCGGGCCTCGCCGGCGGAGAACCTCGACGCGAGGTCGACGAGGTCGGCTGCGGCTCCCGCGGCTCGACGACGCAGGGCGAGCGTGCCCACGACGGCGCCCAGCACCCCGACGATCCCGGCCGCGAGCACCAGAGCCACGATCATGGCCGCCGTCAGCCGAAGATCGGTCGACACCCACTCGAGGAGCTGTCCCGGCCTCTCGGTGACGGCCCACCACAGCACCGCTGCCACCACCACGGTGGTCAGCCCGGCCGTGACACCCGCAGCCACCAGGGTGAGACGCCCGAGCAGGCGACGCACGGTCAGTCAGCCTCGGGACGTTCGAACCGAAATCCCACTCCGCGCACCGTGGCGATGTACTGCGGCGAGGTCGCGTCGTCGCCGAGCTTTCGACGGAGCACCGAGATGTGCATGTCGAGAGTCTTCGTGGAGCCGAACCAGGCGGTGTCCCAGATCTCGCGCATCAGCTGCTCGCGTGAGACGACCTTGCCCTGTTCGCGCACGAGGACCCGCAGCAGGTCGAACTCCTTCGCGGTCAGCTGCAGCTCGACGCCCTTGAACCAGGCTCGACGCCCGTCGGCGTCGATGCGAACCAGGTCGACGGCCGCCACGCTCTCGGTCGGCTTGCGTCGCAGCAGTGCACGCACCCGCGCGAGCAGCTCGGCCAGCCGGAAGGGCTTCGTCACGTAGTCGTCGGCGCCTGCGTCGAGACCGACCACGGTATCTACCTCGTCGGCGCGAGCCGTGAGGATCAGCACGGGAATGGTCAGGCCCTCGGACCGGATGCGGCGACAGACCTCGAGGCCGTCGATGCGGGGCAGTCCCAGATCGAGCAGCACCAGGTCAGGGCTGAGCTTGGCTCCCTCGAGCGCCGCCACGCCGTCCTCACGCACGTCGACGTCGTAGCCCTCGCGGCGCAGCGCTCGGGCCAGTGGCTCCGAGATGGCGGGATCGTCCTCGGCGAGGAGCACGCGGGTCATTTCATCCGTTCTGATCGTTCACGAACCGGCGCAGCGCCGACGTCCTCAACCCTACCGACACCGGGATGCCGGGTAGCCCCCTCCCCGGAAAGCGCTCCC
>JAKDLG010000337.1 GCA_030452985.1 Humibacillus sp. | reverse complement strand
CCTGCTGTCCGCCCCCCAAGCCATCGAACGCGCCACCGGATCAGCAGCAGCCGCCGCGGCCGCGGCCAGCTGCGGCGCGCACGCCGTCCTGATGCGCTCAACAGACTTCCACCGCGAGATCCGCAACCGACTCGCCAGCCCATCCGGCACACCCCGAGCCGCCGGCCTGCGCTGCCAACGCAGCCTCGACGGGGCCACCGTCACCCACCACATCCACAGCCAGACCTTCCGGCTCGTAGCCGCCAACACCTGGGAGGTCCGCACCCGCACCGACCGGCCCTGGCGGGTCTACCGCGAAGCAGGGACCTGGTACCTAACCGAGCAGCCCCGACCCGGCCGCAGGCCACGAGCCCAGCTACTTGGGGCTGGAAGCACCACCGCCGGCCTGGCCGCGGCCGCCGACCGCATCCAGCAGTTCACCCGCCCCGCAGCCCGGGCTACCGCATGATCACCGTGGCGTTGGCCGGCGAGGCAGCGCCGACCATCACTCTCAACCTGCGACCAGCTCACGCAAAGTCGCGGATGGACCGTCACCCCCACCTCGAGAGTCCAGACACCGCAACCGGGCAACACTACCGATTGGTCGAGGTGGCGTCATGCGACCTAGAAAGGCACCCAGGCATGAGCGACTCCGACCAGCGACCCACCGACCTGCACCCCGCCAACGTTGCTGACGGCGCTGGCGTGGGCGTCGCCCTGATCGCGACCACCAGAACCACTGACGTGGTCTACGCCAGGCAACCACTCATCCACGACGGGCGGCCGTCGGTCTTCCTCGTCGGTCCCACCCCCCAGGCAGACCGCGGGGGATCCTGGCGTCCCGACGCGATCGCCGAGCTGACTCGCCAAGGGTTCGAGGGCATCATCTACTCGCCCGAACAAGAGCCGGACCTCACTGGCTGCACCCCCTTCCGCGAGAACGACCCCGACCAGTTGGAGTGGGATCACGCCGCGCTCGCCGAAGCGACCGTGATCCTGGCCCACGTTCCACGCGACTTGACGACGATGCCGGCCATGACCACCAACATCGAGTGGGGCATGTGGTGGGACTCGGGAAAGATCGTGCTCGGGTCACCCACCGACGCCCCAGGCAACCACTACCTCGAGTGGACCGCCGCCCGGGCGGGGGTGCCGATCTCTCGCGACATCAAGGGCGTCGCCCGAGACACGCTGACCCTCCTGGCCGCACGTCTCCGACAGGTGCAGGAATGCAGCTTCTGCCGCATCGCCAGCTTTGACCCCCAAGGGCAGGTTCTGCACCGCTCGGCCCGGTCGGTCGTCATCGAACCTCGCAACCCGGTCACGCCAGGGCACCGGCTCGTGATCCCCGTCCAGCACGTCGCCGACGCCACCACGGACCCAGCCGTCACCGGGCAGACCATGAAGGACGCCGCCGCGTACGCGGCCACCCTCGGACATGACTGCAATATCGTGACCAGTGTTGGGGCCGCGGCGACCCAGACCGCGTTCCACCTACACGCCCACGTCGTGCCACGGTCCCCCCGCGACGGACTGCGCCTGCCGTGGGACGCCCGACAGGGCGAAGGCCCCACCTGCTCGGCTACCCCCGTCTCCGAGACCGCAAGGAACCAGCCGTGATCCTCTTCGCTGCCCCGGGCCATGCCGATCCGCGCCGCTCGCCGAGTGCCTCATCGACGAGGGTGGGGCGAGTACGAGTTCGTCGACTCCTGGTGGCGCAAACGCCAAGGTGCTCCGGGTGGCACGAACCACTTCCCTGGCCCGCTCCGCCTCGATATCCATGAACGCTGACATCACCAGCGAGCACCGGGTCGTGACGATCCGAGTGACCTCGAACCGGGACGACGACACCTGCCCGTCTGGACGGTCCAGGTCATGACCAGCCACCGGCACGCTCCCGGATGGGCCTGGCGCGAGTCAGCCGCCGGCCGCGTCGACCGGCCCTGGGCCTGGAACAACATCAACGGCTCCGCAGACCTCCCCTCGCACGTCGGAGGCCTATGCGAGAACGAGTGGCACGACGACTGCCCCCAAGCCCCCCTACAGGTGCTGGTGCCCGGCTGCTGCAGCTGCGCCTGCCACCAAACCGTCGGTCCACGCATGACCCCAGCA
>JAKDLG010000336.1 GCA_030452985.1 Humibacillus sp. | reverse complement strand
ATGGAGATCGACTCGAGCCCCGTCGAGATCGACGAGCTGCGCCGCGCCGTCGACCGGCTGAAGATGGAGGAGTTCGCGCTCGAGAACGAGACCGACGCCGCCTCCCGCGACCGTCTCGAGCGGCTGCGCAAGGACCTCGCCGACCGCTCCGAGGAGCTGGCCGCGCTCAACGCCCGCTGGGAGGCCGAGAAGGCCGGCCTCAACGCCGTCGGTGACCTCAAGGCTCAGATCGACGACCTGCGCGCCCAGGCCGACCGGCTCCAGCGCGACGGCGACCTCGCCGGCGCCTCGAAGATCGCCTACGGCGACATCCCGATGCTGGAGAAGCAGCTCGCGGCCGCCCAGGAGAGCGAAGCGGCATCCGGCCCGGGCGACGACGGGCCGATGGTCAAGGAGGAGGTCGGCAGTGATGACATCGCCGACGTCATCTCGGCCTGGACCGGCATCCCCGCCGGGCGCCTGCTCGAGGGTGAGACCGAGAAGCTGCTGCACATGGAGCAGCACATCGGCGCGCGCCTGATCGGTCAGACCGCCGCGGTGCGAGCCGTGTCGGATGCCGTTCGCCGCACCCGGGCCGGTGTCAGCGACCCCGACCGCCCGACCGGCAGCTTCCTGTTCCTCGGCCCGACCGGCGTCGGCAAGACCGAGCTGGCCAAATCCCTGGCCGACTTCCTCTTCGACGACGAGCGCGCCATGGTGCGCATCGACATGTCGGAGTACAGCGAGCGGCACTCGGTGGCGCGCCTGATCGGGGCTCCTCCCGGCTACGTCGGCTACGAGGAGGGCGGTCAGCTCACCGAGGCAGTGCGCCGCCGGCCCTACTCGGTGGTGCTGCTCGATGAGGTCGAGAAGGCCCACCCCGAGACCTTCGACATCCTGCTGCAGGTGCTCGACGACGGCCGCCTCACCGACGGGCAGGGTCGCACGGTCGACTTCCGCAACGTCATCCTCGTGCTCACCTCCAACCTCGGTTCGCAGTTCCTCACCGACCCGACCGTGAGCCCGCAGGCCGCCCACGAGTCGGTCATGTCGCTGGTGCGGGCCACATTCAAGCCCGAGTTCCTCAACCGCCTCGACGAGGTCGTCATCTTCGATGCCCTCCGCCGCGACGAGCTCGCTCACATCGTCGACCTGCAGGTGCGTCAGTTCGCGACCCGTCTCGGCGACCGGCGGATCAGCCTGGAGGTGTCGGATGCCGCTCGCGGCTGGCTCGCGGCCACTGGTTACGACCCGGTCTATGGCGCCCGCCCGCTGAGGCGGCTCGTGCAGCGTGAGATCGGCGACCGGCTGGCCCGGGCTCTGCTCGCGGGCGAGGTGCGCGACGGCAGTACCGTTGCCGTCGATCTCGACGAGAGCGGTCAGACCCTCATCCTCAACCCCGCCGCCTGACCACTTGACCCCGTTTTACCGTCGAGAGGGCGTTGCGTGCTACACGAAACGCCCTCTCGACGGTGTCGGTGGCGGGTCAGGGGGTCTCGACCAGCTCGGCGAGCAAGGTGAGGGTCTCGAGGCGGGCGTCGCGGGGAACGGCGGGAAACGGGATGGTGCGCAGCGTCTCGGCGTCGGTCACCTGCGACCAGTCGTAGGTCTGAGTGACCCGGGTGAGCCGGGTGACCTCGCCGCCGGGGTCGACCGGTTCAAGGTCGAAACGCCAGGTCCAGCCAAGGGGTTCGCCGGCCGCTTCGGCCACCGCCCAGCCGATCGCCCGGTCGGGTTCGAAGACGTTGACATGGTTGTCGGTCTCGTAGCGGTTGACCCCGCCCATCGTCATCCGCATGCGGAAGACCTGGCCCAGCGCGGTGATCGGCCCGGAGTGAGTGCCCGTGTCGACCGGTTCGAGCACCATGCCGGAGTCATCGAGAGCCGGGTGGCGCCGGGGATCGGCGAGCACCGCAAAGATCGCCGCCGACGAGCCCGCCACGTCACGGCTCACGACGTCAAAGCGAGGTTTGCGGGTGGTTCGCGAGTCGGTCACGCCGCCAACCTAGGCCACCGCCCCACCCCATCACCGTCGAGAGGGCGTTTAGTGGGACACCCAAAGCCCACGCGACGGGAATGGGGGGCTGGCGGGGGTGGGGAGGGGAGGTGGGGGGCA
>JAKDLG010000162.1 GCA_030452985.1 Humibacillus sp. | reverse complement strand
CGACGGCCCTGCGAGGTCGGTAGCAGCGGCTCGACAACCGCCCAGAACTCATCCGAAATCTGTCCCCGACGCACCATGAAACAGATCATCACCGGCCGAGCCGCTCATCTTTGGGAGACACGCTCTAGGAACAGTGCTTCGCCAGCCGGATCGGTCCGTTGACCACCCGAACTCGAAACTCCTGGACGTCCTGGGTGTGGTAAGACACAGTTACATCCCCGAATGACGCCGGCCTAGCGTGTGCACTGGCATGCTGCGTCCATGGAACAGCGCGTCAGCCTGATCACCCTGGGTGTCTCCGACGTTTCACGGGCTGTGGGGTTCTACCGGCGCCTGGGGTGGCAGGGGCGGGAGGTGGAAGAGACGGTCTTCTTCCAGCTCGGTGGCCTGGGTCTGGTGCTCTGGGGTCACGACAGGCTCGCCGACGACGCCGGGCTCGACAGATCTGAGCCCACCGGTTTTCGAGGGGTCGCCCTGGCCCACAACGTCCGAGAGCGAGATGAGGTGGATGCCGTCATGGCAGAGGCGCAGAGGGCCGGTGGCGCGGTAGTGCGGACCCCGACGGAAACCTTCTACGGCGGCTACGCCGGGTACTTCGCAGACCTTGACGGTCACGTCTGGGAGGTCGCGTACAACCCGGGTTTCCCGCTCGGCGACGACGGATCGCTCACCATCCCCGACTTCGAGGAGGCCGGTCAATAGGACCGGGGAAACGCACACCGTCGGCCGCGAGCCGGTCGAGGTTGGGGCGACGACATCTGTGGCCTCAGGTTGGAAAGTGCGCGACGAAGCGTTCCTGGCTTGGGGTCTCCACGGCGCGCGGGTGGTAGTGCTCGCGCACGAAGGCCACTGCATCCGCTGCGGGCACGCCGTCGATTATCGCGATGCACGCGAGCGCGGTTCCGGTACGGCCGATTCCGCCTCGGCAGGCCACCTCTACGCGCTCGGATGCTGCCCTGCCCCAGGCCTCCTCGAAGGCGTCTCCGGCGTCCACCGGGTCGACCGGGAGCCGGAAGTCGCGCCACCGCAGCCACCGAGCCGGCCAGTCCAGGGCTGGTGGTCGCGGTCCGAGCAGGTAGAGGCCGAACTGTGGGCGCGCGCCCGGCGGCGTCGGCCGGCCGAGCCCGCGACCTCGCAGTCGCCGACCCGAGGGCAGCACCAGGATGCCGGCCTGGTCGGTCCCCCAGCCGGATTCGCCGTCCACGCTCAGAGCCAGCCCTCGCGGCGGGCCGCGAGGGCGGCTTCGATGCGGTTGCGGGTTGCCGTCTTCGTGATGGCGTCGGAGAGGTAGTTGCGCACGGTTGCCGGAGCAAGGTGCAGCCGGCTCGCGATGGCGGCCACACTCGAACCGTCCTCTGCTGCCAGGAGGACCTCTCTCTCGCGGGGGGTGAGTGGGCTGCGTCGCGCGCGGATCGCGGTGCGGGCCAGCTCGGAGTCGATGACGGTCTCGCCGGCCGCGACCGCCCGGATCGCATCGGCCAGCCCCTCCGCCGGGCCGTCCTTGACGAGGAACCCTCTCGCACCGACATCCAGGGCCCGCTGGAGGTAGCCGGTGCGCGCGAACGTCGTGACCATGACGACCCGGCACTCGGGCAGCTGCGCGGCCAGCAGGGCCGCGGCCTCGATACCGCTGACGTGCGGCAGTTCGATGTCGAGCAGGGCCACGTCGGGCCGCAGCTCAAGCGCCCGACTCACGATCTCGGCCCCGTCGCCGACCACCGCTACGACCTCGAGGTCGGGTTCGAGCCCGAGCAACACCGCGAGGGCGCCGCCCATCATCGCCTGGTCCTCGGCGATCATCACGCGGATCATCCGACCAGCCTGTCAGAGGTCACGGGGACCGTTGCCCTCAAACGGAACCCCAGCGGGCTTGGGCCCGCGTCGAGCTGACCGCCGAGGGCGGTGACGCGGGCTCGCAGGCCGTCGATGCCTCCCGCTCTTGAGGCCGGCTCGGAGTCGTCAAGGCGGGGCCTCGTTGGGCCGTCGTCGGTCATTTCAAGGGTCAGCGACACAGGTTCGTGGCTCACCTGGATTCGGCAGTGCCTGGCCACGGAGTGGCGCAGCACGTTGGCGCTACCCTCACGAACCACCCATCCGAACACCTCGTCGACCTGTGGCGGAAGGGCGACCGACTCCCCCGCGACCGAGACCTGCACTCCCCCGGCGGCCAGCGCTCGTCGGGCCTGGTGCAGCTCAGTGCGCAACCGCGAGGTCCGGAGGTCATCGACCGCCTGACGCACCTCGCCCAAGGACTGCCGGCCGATCGTCTCGATGTCGCGTGCGTGTTCCACCGCCGCAGCAGGATCGGTCGCAACCAGACGCCGGACGGCCTGCGCCTTGACGACGATCACCGACAGGGTGTGGCCGAGCAGGTCGTGCAGGTCGCGCGAGACCCGGTCGCGTTCGGCGGCGACCGCCAGCTCGGCGACCTGCCTGCGGGTGCGCTCCAGAGTGTCGATGGTGCCGATGAGCCGTACGAAAACGGCCGTCACCAGCCCCGACAACAGGGTGACCTCGGCCAGGGTCCATACCGTCGTCGAGTCTTCTCCGGCTCGCGCGGTGGCGATGACGGCCATGGCGGTTACCGCTACCACTCCCCCGACCACGCGGGGCCACCCGATCACGACCGCGGTGACGATGGCGGCGAGCTGCCACGGCGTCTGCCAGTGCTCACCGAAGGCGAAGGTGGTGGCGGCACAGGCCGCGAGCAGCGCGATCAACCCGACCCAGTCCACCCGTGACGCAGGCCGGGTCATTGCCACCGTCACGCTCGCCACTGCGCTCATGGCCATCACGACGATCGCGATGGCGCCCCAGAGCCGGTGCTGCTCGGGCAGGTTCAGGGCCGGGTCGAGCAGCAGCAGCGGTAGCCACACCAGAGCGCCAGCGGCGCCCACCCAGCGCGACGAGACGGTAGGCCACATCCGTTTCACGCTACACCGACCTCACGCTCGCCCGGGGGGTGAACTGCTCAGCGGCCATACGCGTCCGCCTCAAGACGGTGACGCTCCCCGGCTCCGGTCGTGGGGCCGACCGAGCGCGTCGCGAGCACTCCCCCAGCGATGACCGTGGCCCCCGTGACCACGTGCAGTGCCATCAGGCCCACCCGGTCATGCGAAGCCACGCCCGCCAGAGCCCCCGCGAACGAGATGAGCAGGATGCAGCACGCGGCGACACCCCACATCAACTGTCCCCGACGGAGCCGACGAACCAGCCACGCCAGGGAGAGCATGCCGAGGATCGCGGTGACGGTTGAGACGATGGCTACCTGGACCAGCCCGATGCTGGCGAGCTGGTCACCGGCATCCGCCAGCAGTCCCTGACTGCCTGCCCCGGTAACGATGAGCCACGTGGTCGCCGCGAGCACCGGCGTCGCCACCACGACCCCGATGCCGGTGGCCGTTCGAAAGCCGTTGTGCTGTCTCATGATTGCCTCCAGGGTGAAGAAGATGTGCTCACCCTTCGACGGTACGAACGCTCGGCCACTCGCCCAAGGGTCGTCAGTGGTCAGGCGCAGGTGACAGATGTCAGAACCGTTGGCTCGGGTTGCACGGCTCTGCCTACCTCACATGGCCGCCTACTAACTGGTATCTCGGCCACCGGTCGCCCGGTGGCCTGTCCCCGGCGTGGGCGTGAGGCTGTCGTAATGACCAGCATCGATCTCAACGCCGACCTCGGAGAGTCGTTCGGGGCCTGGACCCTCGGTGACGACTCCGCGATGCTCGAAGTGGTGACCAGCGCCAACGTCGCCTGCGGCTTCCACGCCGGAGACCCGATCACGCTGGTGCGCACCTGCGAGATGGCGGCCGCGGCCGGAGTCACGGTGGGTGCACAGGTGGCCTACCGTGACCTCGCGGGGTTCGGTCGCCGGTTCGTCGACGAGACTCCCGATGAGCTGCGCGCCGACGTGATCTACCAGATCGGCGCACTCGACGGGGTATGCCGATCGGTCGGCACCCGGGTCGCCTACGTCAAGCCCCACGGCGCGCTCTACAACACGGTGGTCCATCACAGCGCTCAGGCCGCCGCCGTGGTGGCTGCCGTGGTCGCCTACGACCGGACGCTGCCGATCGTAGGCCTCCCGCGCTCAGAGCTCCTCCGCCAGGCATCAATGGCCGGGCTGCGCTGTGTCACAGAGGCCTTCGCCGACCGTGCCTACACTCCGGAGGGCCAGCTGGTCTCTCGGCGGGAGGAGGGCGCGGTGCTGAGGGACCCGTTGGTCGTGGCCGAGAGGATGGCACGTCTGGTCACCGAGGGTCGACTCACGGCGATCGACGGCACCGACCTGGCGCTTCGGGCCGACTCGATCTGCACCCACGGCGACAGCCCGGATGCCGTGGCGCTGGCCCGAGCGGTGCGCGCCGCCATCTCGGCGGCGGGCGTCAGCATCAAGGCCTTCGTATGAGCACTGCGGCGGCGCCGGTCACCAAGCCAACGCTGCTGCCGTGCGGTCAGAGCGCACTGCTGGTCGAGCTCGGCACCATCGCGGCTGTGCTCGCAGCGGACGGCGCGGTGCGTCGGGCCGTCGAGGGTGCTAGCCCTGGGTCGCCGTGGGCGGAGGTGGTCGATGTCGTGCCGGCGGCTCAGACCCTGCTGGTCACCCTCCGCGCGACCAGTGCACTGTCCCCCCTGCGGCGGACCCTCGGCGACCTGCTGGTCGGCCTCGACGTCACGCAGAATCTGGTGTCGGACGACCAGGTGGTGCAGATCGCAGTGCACTACGACGGGCCCGACCTCACCGACGTGGCCCGGCTCTGTGGCCTCCGTACGGCCGAGGTGGTGACCCTGCACACGGCGGCGCCGTGGCGGGTCGCCTTCGGTGGCTTCGCCCCGGGCTTCGCCTACCTCACCGGGGGGGACGCCCGTCTTGAGGTCGCCCGACGACCTGAGCCCCGCACCACGGTCCCCGCGGGGGCGGTCGGCCTCGCCGGGTCGTTCAGCGGCATCTACCCCCGGCCCTCCCCCGGTGGCTGGCAGCTCATCGGCACGACCGAGGCCACCTTGTGGGACGTCGACCGCGACCCGCCGGCCCTGCTCCGGCCTGGCTGGTCGGTGCAGTTCGTCGACGCCGGCGCGACATGAGCGGCGCCCTGACCGTCGCCCGAACCGGCTTCCCCGTGCTGGTGCAGGACCTCGGCCGCCCCGGCCTCGCCGCGATAGGCGTGGGTGCGTCCGGCGCGGCCGACCGCGGCGCCCTGACGTTCGGTAGCCGGCTGCTGGCCAACCCGGAAACCACCGCGGGACTCGAGATCACCCTCGGTGGGTTCGAGGCCACGATCGCAGGCACCCAGACTCTCGCCCTGACCGGGGCCGTGGCCCCGGCCACCCTCGACGGCCGCCCCGTGCCGTTCGCCGCCCCGTTCACCGCGCGGCACGGTCAACGCCTCGTCCTCGGGGTTCCTGCACTCGGTCTGCGCACCTACCTCTCGGTCCGCGGTGGCATCACCGTCGATCCGGTGCTCGGGTCGCGATCGACCGACGTGCTCTCCGGGGTCGGACCGCCACCACTCACTACCGGGTCCACCGTTCCCGTCGGTGACCCGGCGTGCACCGGCTTCCCGTGCCTTGACGTCGCGCCGGTGTCGCCACCTCCCGCGATGCTCACGCTAGGGGTCGACCTCGGGCCCCGTCACGACTGGTTCGACGACCCGCTGAGCCTCGCCCGTCGCCTCTGGACGGTGTCATCGCAGAGCAACCGGGTCGGCATCCGGCTCGAGGGTCAGCCGCTGACCCGATCGTCGGCCTGCCTCGGCCGCGAGCTGCCCAGCGAGGGTGTCGTACTCGGAGCCGTGCAGGTACCGAGCAGCGGGCTGCCGGTGGTCTTTCTGGCCGACCACCCCGTCACCGGGGGCTACCCGGTGATCGGCGTGGTGCGTTCAACTGATCTTGACCGCGCCGCACAGGCACGGCCGGGCCAGACGGTCCGGTTCCACATCCACGAGAGCAGGTGAAGACGATGACCAACGGCGGACGACACCACGGGCCGTCCGTCATCTAGCCCCGCGACATGCCGGTCTTCTGGGCCCGCGGCGTCACTCCGCGGGCTGCTGTGATGGCCTCCCGGCCGGCGTTCACCATCAGTCACGCCCCCGGGCACATGCTGATCACCGACGCGAAGGACAGCGACCACGTCGTGCCCTGACCCTCCTTGGTGCTCAGGACGACTAGCGTCGGGGCATGAACGGTCGGTTCGGCAGCGACCACGACGGCCCCGACGAAGGCCTCGAACTTTCCGACGTGCAGACGATGTTCGCAGAGTTCGCGACCAACCTTCCCGAGCTGCCCCTCTACGCTGCGATCTGTCGTGGCGTTGCGGCTGACCCCGAGGCGGCAGCCCCTCTGCTGGCGGCCTCGGCCGGTCAACGCCGCCCGGTGCTGTGGCTGGCGGCCCTGCACGACCTGGTGCTTCGCGATCCGGCCGTGGCCGCGGCCAGGTGGTACGCCGGCGCGGCCGCCCGTGATCCTGCTCCCCCGGGCGACCCCTGGCCCGACGTGCGTTGCACGGTGCTCGAGCATCGCGACACGCTGACGGAGACGATCGCGACCCACTCGACGCAGACCAACGAAGTGAACCGCGCCGTCTACCTCGCCGCCGCGTTCGGCGCCGCCTGCGCCGACGTCGCGGAGCAAACGGTGGCGCTCGTGGAGATGGGCGCCAGCGCCGGCTTGCTCCTGCTGCTCGACCACTACCGCATCGAACGGCGGTCGTCACACGGGAACTCACTGGTCGGTGCCCCCCACTCTCCGGTGGTCTGCGTCGGTGAGGACCGCTCCGACACGGTTTCGCCCGCAGCGCCCCTGCCCATCGTCGCCAGCCGCGTCGGTCTCGACCTGCACCCGGTCGCGATCGACGACGTAGTGGGGCTCCGGTGGCTCGAGGCGTGCCTGTGGCCCGACGTACCGGGCCGGCTCGAGCGCTTTCGCTCCGCCGTCGAGCTGGCCCGCGAGCATCCGCCCACCCTGGTGCGCGGCGACATGGTCGATGACCTGGCCGCCGTCGTCGCGTTGGCACAGCAGAACGCCCGTCCCAGCTCGCAGGTCGTCGTGTTCAGCTCGTGGGCGCTGACGTACGTCGCGCGAGAGCGGCGACAGCGGGTCGCTGAGGTGCTCGACCGCGCAGCGGCACGCGGCGTTCCGGTCAGCTGGGTCACGGCCGAGCCCATGGGGTGCATGCCCGGCGTCACGCTGCCGCCGAGCCTGACGGCACACGACGCCACCACCGTGCTGGCGGTTCGGCGCTGGCGTGACGGCAGCGAGACCGAACCACGGGTGCTGGGCACCTGTCATCCGCACGGTGAGTGGATCGACCTGACGGTGGGATGACGGGTGAGGTCATCAGGGGTGGGGTACTGGTCGGCGCCCCTCAGCCCGCGACGGGGCGGCCCTCGACGACCCACCAGGCCGCGTACGGACTGAGCCTCACCATTCCATCGTCGCCCACGTGGACGTCACGGTTCTCGATGGCGTCGTGCGGGTGGTCGATGCCGGCCTCGGTGAAGTGCCGGTAGTCGAACGGTCGCCAGGTGTCGGTGACGTTGTAGACACAGACCATCGGGCCGCTCGGGTGTGACCGCACGACGGCGAGCACCCCGGGGTCGGTGTGCATCAGCACCCGGCTGTCGGCCGAGGCGTGCAGCTGTGGCAGTGCGGCGCGCACGCGGGCCAGGTGGGCCACTCCTTCGAACACCTTGCTGGTGTGGGTCGACCGGTCGTGTCGCCGCTCGGCGAGCTGCCAGTCGAGACGCGGCCGGTGGGCCCAGCGGTTGTCATCCCCGTGACCGGGCTCGTCGGCCCAGTCAGGGTCGTTGACCATTCCGAGCTCGTCACCGCTCCAGATCACCGGGATGCCGCCCCAGCCGCAGACGATGGCGCTGGCTACGAACATCCGCGCCAGAGCCGCGTCGTCACCCGGCGCATCGCCCGACGCAGAGAGACCGAGCAGGGATGCCGCTGTGCCACTGATCCGCTTGTCACCGGAGACGGGGTTGGCCTGGAACACCAGCCCGTCGGCCCACGAGCCCGGGTACGCGCCGGAGTACCAGTCGGAGAGGAAGCGGCGATGGGCATACCCCTCGAGCCCGACGGCTTGTGCATCACCGTCGTCGATCGCCCATCCGATGTCGTCGTGGCAGCGCAGGTAGCAGATCCAGGTACCTGAGGGTGGGGTCGAGGGCAGTACGGAGAGCGCTTGCCGGGTCAGCACTACGTCGCCGGTGGCGAGCATCGACCAGATCTGCACCATGAGGCTGTTGTGGTAGGCCAGATCACTGACCCGGCCGGTGCGCTCGCCCTGGCCCAAGTACTGTACGAGGTCACGCGGCCCCACGATCGCCTCGGCCTTGAACACCGTTGCCGGGCAGGCTATTCGGGCGACCGCGCGCAGTGCCTGGGTGAGGGCGTGCACCTCGGGCTGGTTCTGGCAGCTGGTCCCGAGTCTCTTCCAGGTGAAGGCGATGGCGTCGAGGCGCAGCACCTCGACGCCGAGGTTGGCGAGGAAGAGCACGATGTCGGCGTACTCGAGGAGCACCTCAGGGTTGGCCCAGTTGAGGTCCCACTGCCACTCGTTGAAGGTCGTCCAGACCCAGCCGTCGAGCTCGTCGTCGTGGCTGAAGCTGCCCGGTGCGAAGTCGGGGAACACGTCGGGAAGGGTGCGTTCGTAGGCGTCGGGCGCGGTGCGGTCGGGGTAGATGTGGAAGTAGCCGCGGTAGCGCTCGTCTCCGGCTCTGGCCCGTTCGGCCCACTCGTGCTCACGGGCGACATGGTTCAGCACGAGGTCGAGCACCAACGAGATGCGCTGGTCGCGCAGAGTGCGCGTGAGGGCGCGAAGGTCGTCGATGTCGCCGAGGTCGGCACGCACGGTTCGGTAGCTCTGCACTGCGTAACCGCCGTCGTTGTCGCCCTCACGGGGGCGCAGCAGCGGCATCAGATGCAGGTAGTCGACCCCGAGGTCGCGCAGGTAGTCGAGGTGCTCGGGCAGCCTCGCCAAGCTGTCACCGAACCGCTCGGTGTAGCAGGCGTAGCCGAACCGGGCCGGCTGCTGGAGCCAGTCGGGCGTGAGCAGCCGCCGCTGGTCGAGACGCCTCAGCTCAGGGTCGCGGTCACGGTAGGCCTCGACGGCCCGCTCGACGAGTCGGCCGGCCAGCTCGGCGACGTCGAGATCGGGGTACAGCGCGGTCAGGGCGTCGACGAGGTCGGGCCACCACCGTTCGATACGCAGCTCGAGCGTCTCGCGTTCGTGGTCGTGCAGCCCGTTCAACAGCGCCTCTAACGACGGCGTCATCGGGCCTGCGGGAGCGTTCATGTGCTGATCCAACCGTATGGGTGGGTGCCGGCGCACGCGACCACCCGGCTGGTCACTCGAAGGGGCTCGGGTCGCCGGCGCCGACGCGGGTGACCACCGGTGAACCTTCTGACCAGTCGACCACCGTGGTCGGTTCGAGGCCGCACTCGCCGGAGTCGATGACAGCGTCGATCTCGTGGTCGAGCCGGTCTTTGATGAGCCAGCCCTCCGTCATCGGGTCGTCTTCGTCGGGCAGGATCAGAGTGCTCGACAGGATGGGCTCGCCCAGCGCGCTGAGTAGTTCGCGCACCACCGGGTGCTCGGGGATGCGCACGCCGACGGTCTTCTTCTTAGGATGCAGCAGCCGGCGCGGAACCTCTCTCGTCGCCGGGAGGATGAAGGTGTAGGGCCCCGGTGTCACGGCCTTGATGGCGCGGAAGACCGAATTGTCGAGCTGCACGAACTGGCCCAGCTGGGCGAAGTCGGCACAGACGAGCGTGTAATGGTGTTTGTCGCTGAGATGGCGGATGCGCTGAATGCGGTCCTTGCCCTCCGGGTTGTCGAGCGAACAGCCCAGCGCGAAGCAGGAGTCGGTGGGATAGGCGATCAGCCCTCCCCCACGCAGGATGTCGACCACCTGGCCGATCGCTCGGGGCTGCGGGTCAACCGGATGCACATCGAAGTACCTCGCCATGACCTCACCCTGCCATGCTGGACGGATGAGCGCCGACAATACCGTGCCGCACGTCGTCAACGTCCCCGATCACGGGCGTTATGAGCTGCGGGACGCGGGCCGGATGATCGGGCAGGCCCAGTATGTGGTCGTGCCCGTCGAGGGTGGGCGCGACCGGGTCGTCTTCTTTCATACCGAGGTGGATGACGCCTACGGTGGTCGCGGGCTCGCGCAGGTGCTCGCGACGTTCGCGCTCGACGACACGATGGCGGCGGCGCGAACGATCGTGCCGGTCTGCCCGAACATCGCGCGGTTCGTCAAGCGACATCCGGAGCCGTATGCCGCGCACGTGTCGCGGGCCACCTCCGCTGATCTCGCCGCCCTGCCGTCCTGACCCAACACGCCGGGGAGCGGCTCACAGCGCGAGGTCACGGGCGAGACTCCAGTTGTCGCAGGGCTTGGTCGAGGCCGGCCGAGTGGCTGAGCACCGGGGCGCGGCGGCGGGTTCGACGAGCAGGCCAGAGGCCGGGTCACGAACGAGCAGGCTACCGCTGAGCCGCCAGACTCGGCCCGGTACCTCGCAGTCGCAGGCGGCGCCCTCGGAACGCAGCCGCCGCTCGAGGGCGACGGCCCGCGGCGCGCGAGAGCGGCGATAGTGCTCGGCCCAGGTGAACGAGCCGAGGCACTCCTGGGCGCCGACCATCCGCCGGAGGAAGCAGACCAGGCACTCCCCCGGCCGCACGGACGTACCGAGCCGCTCGTCGAGCGGGCGACGGGTGAGGATGTGAACGACGTTGGACACGCGGGTGCTCCTGTCTCCATGGGCCCGTTCGAGCGAGCCGTCGGTTCGACGAGTCAAGCGCGAGGGACGCGTGCAGAGAAGCCGTCCCCGACGATCTGTGGACGGCCGGGCCGGCACGTCAAAGGTGTGGACAACCGCGCCCCGACCCGCCGACCGTGATGTTCGGTCTCGAACGCGCTGTTACACCGCGGTGTTCGGCGACGAACGCGGCGCCAGTGAGCTGGGGAGGGTTTCGGGGTCGAGGGTCGAGGTAAGAAGATAGCGTTCTGGCCATGTCAGGTTCTTCGCGTCCGCACGTCGTCGTGATCGGGGCCGGCATCATCGGCGCCGCCGTCGCTAGACGGTATGGGGGTAGTGGCCTGGGGCCTCGCTCACATGTGAACGTGGGTTG
>JAKDLG010000161.1 GCA_030452985.1 Humibacillus sp. | reverse complement strand
AGACGGCACGCCAGAAGGCTACCCGAGACCCGGCAGTCAAATGGATAACCCACTTAAGATTATGTCACTATGTAGTCTGCGTATTGCGTCCGATGAACCACTGCGCAGCCCCGGTTCTACAACCCCCCCGGCCTCGTGAACCAATGGCCTGACCTGCTCAAACACGGCAACGAAGCAGCATGCAGTCTCCGTCAGCGGTGGTCGGAGTCCGTCGGTGAAGCGTGTGTGCGCCCTCAGCGACACGCCGCTGAACTGCACAAACACCTGTCAAGTCTCATCAGATGCATCATCGAATCACTGAATGAGACCACGATCCGCACGTCACCGAGCTGTTCTGAGCCAGTGCTTAGGGGCCATCGGGGGCAATACGTCCGAACTTGATATGCAGGGTGTCCACTAGGGGTTGATATCCCCTTGTTGTCACATAGCGACACAGTCGAAGTCGCTGTAGCTCGAATCAGCTGAACCCAGCGCCGCCGGGAGACCAGGCCCGAGGAGGGCCCCCTCGATAGCACAGTGGCGGCGTCGGCGGTCGCCCTGACCGATGAAAGCGACGCCCCGTCTCCCGTGCTCCTCGACGGACCGGTCCGCCTCAGCCCCCCGTCATCGGCCGGTGTAGGCGACGCCGAGCAACTGGGCCAGTGACCATCCCATCAGCGGCAGAATACGGGTATGACGGACGCGGAGCAGATCTTACGATTGGCCGGACTTATCGTCGAGGCTCTGCAGGTCGGGACGCGCAAAAGGGAATGGGACGTGCTCGACGAACTGTTCGCCGCGTTCGGGCTAGAGCTCGACCCGACCGTTGAACACCCTCAGACCACAGACGCCGAGCGAGCAGAGGTTCGGGTGCGCATGGCCAACACATTGGCGGGCGCCGTGCCGTCGACGGCCGCGCTGTTGGACGAACTGCTGGTCTGCGGCGGTCGTTTCGTGGCGATGCTCGGTGAGGTGTACGAGCGGCTCACCGTCGCCAACGCGACTACCAGCGGCGGCTCGGAGACCTTCGTTGTGAAGCGCGGCGACCTCGACGAGCAGCAATTGACCATCAGCCCGGCATTCATCGAGAAGGTCCGACGGCTGCACCGCACCATCGCCCAGGTCGGCATCGGCAGGCTGGACGAGGAGGGGTTGGCGCGCTTCATCAGCGCCGACAACGGCGAGCTGTACGGCCGCTGGTCGGGTGAGAAAGACACCGAGCGCCGACTCGCGGACGCGGTGCTCCTGCTGCCCTGGCTCCGAACGGTCGTCGACGGGACCCAGCGTGCCGCGGTCGAGCGTGCCCGGGTGAGCGCTGAACGGCTCGTGACGTCGGCCGAGTGGGTGATCCATCGTCATCAGGCGCATCTGGACCTGTTGGCCGACGCCGACCCCGCCCAGGTCGAGGAGGAGGTGCTAATCGAGCCGATGGGCGAGCGGCGGAGGCAGTCGCTCGTCACCGAGATCGAGCGGTACCGCGACTCCGGCTTCCTTGGCACGTCCGTGGATCCTCGTTACATGGCCGGGCTCCCCGAGTCGTCCATGGCCGGGCTCCTCGAGTCGTCCATGGTCGGTCTCTATCGCGACCTACGCCCGGCCGTGGTCGAGATCGACGGATACAGGCCTGCCACCGGGATTGGTGATCTTGCGGGCTTCGTGGCGATGTGGCGGCTCGGCATGTTCGCCTCCCGCAGCCGCATAGCGCTGGAACCGCTCGTCTCCGACCCGGCTGGTCTTGCCACGTGGCTCGAGTGGGTCACCCTTACCTGCGGCCTCGCGGCTGACTGGCTTGATGACCGGGTCCTCCAGGAGACGGGTTCGGTGGAGACCTCGGCGTTGCTTGAGGAGGTCGAGGAGTACCTCAACCTGCCGTTGTGGCGCCATCGCGACCTGCTGTACGAGATCTGGTTGCTTTGTGTCGTGCTCGCCGCGGCCGAGGGCGGCGGCTGGCGGGGCGAGCTGGCGGGGCTGCGTGAGACAAGCGGCGTCTGGGTCTTCGCCGCCGCGGCGAAGGTGGCGGAGCTGGTACCGGACCCGTTGTGGTCGGACGCGGCGTTGCTCAAGCCGTTGGACATCTGGTCGGAGCCGGCGCTTCGCGGCGCGGACGACGCCGTCGTGACCCCGGACCTGGTGGTCCGCACCCCAGGACCGTTGTCGCGGTCCCTACTCGTGGTCGAGGCCAAGGACCGTGAGCAGTTCCCGTCCGGTCGACCGTCCTCGGAACCGGTCTCGGTTTCGGTTCGGCGGCGACTACCGAGTGACAGTGCGCTGCGGGTCGGCCGTCGGTACGCGGGTGCCCTCAGGGCGCAGGCGACCTGGGTCTGCAACCACTGCGACTTCGCCGACCCACCCGATCCTGCCGACAACTTCGGGGACGCTTGGACCGAGCTACATCTCGCATCGGCTTTCCGGCCGGGCAATGTCCCCGGGATCTTCGCCGACTCCGTCCGCCGGGTGCTGCGACCCTGGTGCGCTCAGTTGCGGTCCAGTGCCGGGTCAGGCGGGCCTTTGACCGTCGTCCTGGACCTGACCGCGAGCATGGCCGCAAAAGTTGACCCGGTGTGGGAGTCGCTGCTGTCCGCCGAAGGTACCACCCAGCTCGGCGACATACGGGTCGTGGTCTACGGGGACCACGGCGACAACGAGCCGTTCCTTACTCGGAAGCTGGGGCCTTTCGCGACTGTGTCCGCGGCTCGAGAGGCGGTGTCGAATTTGGCATCGGCCGACGGTGGCGACCCGGAGGAGGCGCTGGAGGACGCGGTCCAGCGGTGCCGCGAGCTCGTCGACGACCTCGGTCCACACACTGTTGTGATTGCCACCGACGCACCACCGCACCGACCCGAGGACTGCCCGTACGGCATCGACCTTCGGATTGAACTGACCGCCGTGCTCCAGGCCGGTGCGACGGTCTATGCACTTGCCGATCTCGGTCCGAACCGCCAGTTGTGGCGCGAGTTTGTTGGTGTCGACGGATTCCACGCGGTGGCCCTGCGTGACCTTGCCGATCGCATCCGTGACTCTCAGCGAGCCGTCACCGGGACGTAATCCACTTCTGGCATACCTCTGCCGTCGCCACCTGCCCTCAGCGAAGCTGGTCGATCACTGCGGGCGGCAAACCGCGTTTATCGAGCCAGAGCTCCGGCAGCCGTGAGCGATAGATCGAGCCGGTCTTCGGCAGCGGGGCTCGCCTGTAGAGGTGGTCGAGGGTCTGCTGTGCCGTCGACCGGAACCACCGTACGGCCTCGGTCGGATCGGCGTCCGTGGCAACGCTGCGGAGGTTCTCCAGGTAGGCCAGCAGAGTGGCGAAGTTGGTATGCAGGCAGCGGGCCACGTTGCCCGCGCGGTAGACGTCGGCGGGAAGCACCATGCCAACTCCGGTGCCCTCCACGCAGATCGCACCACGGAGGGACTTGAGCCGTCCGGCGCGGTCGGGGTCGGGGTCGTCCGCGAGCATGAGAGCCAGGCCGGATGCGGCCGCGGCAATCTGGTCCCCGGGGACGGTGTGCAGCGCGGACGTAAAGACGAAGCTCCCCCGGTCGACGAAGTCGACAACTCCGCCGGGGTCGGCCGTGCCCACGATGCTGGCGGGAAGTTCGAGTCCGTCACGGACCTGCGCTTGCCTAGTGAGCGGGGCGCGCAGCACATCGTTGAGGAATGCGGCATCGTCGGCAGTGGCCGGCCACTGCAGTTCTCCGGGCAGGCTGAGGTGGAGCAGCGAGGTGACCGCGAACGGATGCCAGATGAATTCGGTCTCGGCTATGACCGCTCCCCGTGCACTCTCGACCGGCGGATGACCGCCCCAACAGCGTAGCGGGAGCAAGGTGGCCACGAGTGTGAATGTGTCGGCGTTCTGGTAGGTGCCGTTGTACATGTGTGTCCACAGCCGGCTCACGTACGGCGGCCACGGTAGGCGCAGCGTCGTGCCGGGCAAGCCAGACTTCAAGGTATCGACCCGGTCCCGGTAGCCAGTCAGGTCGCAGGCGAGCCCCGGCCTGCCGTCCCTGGTTACCCGCCAGGTCCGCCCGACGGTGAGACGCACGGCCCGAAGGGTCATCGGCCGCAAGCCCCGCGGTCGAGAGATGCATTACAATGCTCCCGATTGGTCATGACCGCGGACATCGACATGTTCGGTACTCCCTTGGCGGATCGGCGGGTCGCCTCATTGAGGCGACCCGCATCCAGTTTCTGGGTCATTGCACGAGTATCTCCTGTATGAGACGGGCGTTGGCCGACGATTTGATCACGCTCTGGGCGACCGCGACGACGCCGGACGGTACGGACCACCCGAGAATGAGCTCACGCGAGCGTTCCGCTTTCAGGATGCCGCTGATGTCGTCCTTTTCGATCATGGTGTAGAGGCACGTCTTGCGCTCGGCCGCGACCTTCTTGGCGATGGAGTAGGTGATGGTCGGCGCCGCGATCACCTTCTCGCCCTCGACTGCGGCGAGGGAGGCGTATCTGGCACCGCGCAGGTCGAAGATCGGCAGTGTCAGTGGCGCATGGTTGGCCCGCATGCCCTTCAGCACCGCACGTGGGGTGTCGCCGACGGCGAAGGTCTTCCGGCCGGTGCGCCACCACCACAGCAGGGCCACCACCGCCCAGCCGACCATGCCGATCCCGAGGCTCACCACGCCCAGCCAAACCACGTCGGCGGTCCCGACGCTCTGGGTGAGGTTGCGACCCCACAGCAGCCAGAACATGAAGTAGGCGACAATTCCGCCGACCGCGACGAAGGGGAATGCCCGCAGGTCCGTCAGGTCGATGGTGTCCGGCAGCTTCGACGTCTTCGGGTATACCCAGCGCACGAGTGCGAGGAACAGTAGCGTGGCCAGCAGGCCCGGGAAGACGAAGAGGCTGCCGATGCCGAGCGGGGTCAGGGCGTCCAGTCCGAAAACCCGAAGATCGATCGGCGTGCTAGACACCAGCGTGACGGACGGCAGGGACGACGTGCCCACCGCCCGACCGGGAACAGCCTCGAGGACGACCGACGCAGTTTGGGTTCCGGTGCGCACACTCTCGGCCGCGCCTACGGCGACGGGCACGAGTCTGGTCTCGCCCGGGCGCAGCTCAGCAATCCTGACCAGGACGCAGTCCGTTCTTGCGGGATCGGGAGCCGTCGCACACCCCGGCGGCGGCAAGGTCTGGCTGCTCCTCGGACGTACCATCACGTCCTCGTCGTCCAGCGCGGTCACCACCACGTCGGTGAAGAACTGGTTCGTCGGGTTGCCGATGCTGATGGTGCCGGGCCCGTCCTGGCTGTCGTCGAGCTGGGTGGGAAAGCCGATCAGCGTCACAGTCGGGCTCGCGGGTGCCGTCGGCTTGACCGCGATCGTGGCCACGGAGATTCGATCGGTCTTGCCGGACGTGCTCCAGAGAAGGACGGCGATCGACGTCTCGGTGGCATCGCCGGCGGCGGTGAGCTCGACCCGCGCCTGGAGTGAGCCGCCGGCGGGTAGCGATGTCGGCAGAATGAGCCCGCGGACCACGGTGGAGATCGAACCGGCACCGGGTGCCCGCAGGTCGGTCAACCGGACCGGCTTGTCGGAGTCGTTACTCAGCACGAGGGTCACCGACTGCGTCTCGCCGAGCCTCAGGGCCACGGTGGCGGGAACCGCCTGAACCGACACGCCGGCGGCAGCCCGCGCCGAAGGCACGGGGGCCCAAAAGACGACCAGGACTACGACGAGGGTCAGCGTCATGACAAGGGACCTTCGGACTCGCTGGTGACGACCGGCCGCCATGACTGGAGGCTAGCGCAGCGGTCGATGCTGCGAAACAGCGACTCGATCCGGTCGCGACGAAGTCGACACCCCAGTGCACCGCCGCGCCATGGCGCGCGCCTCGCGCTTTACCGTCCCCAAAGCGTTCGAAGCAAGCCGAGATTGGAGAAGACCGATCGTGACATGTACGGTCCTCACCCAGCGACCGGCGGCGCACCACATCAGTGCCACGAGCTGTCGTCCCCAGGACCCGCGGGGCACCACGCCAACGTAATCGGAAGCAGCCTGGCCGGCGCCGCCCCATCGGGCAAGCATCAGCGCGGACCCGAGTCGGGTCGCGCCGCGCTTGAAGGCGACCAGCTCGCGCTCGTCGTGCTCAACCAACGTCCAGCAGACGATCAGGTCACCCGGCTTCCACCCACGCCGCACGCCGACTCATCCTCAGCAGAATCGGCATGCATCACGCGGTAGCTCGTACTCTAGCTAGCCAACTTCGCCTCCTGCCCGATCCCCCGAGAGTGCCTGCCTCGGCGGGACCAACAAGCAGTGGCGCGTCGCGTTCCCGGGCTTCTTCGCCACCGGCTGCGCAAACAACGACAGCACCGGGGCACCCTCCCCCATAATGCCCTCATGGGCATGCAAGTGATTCGGGACGTTATTGTGCCGACGGTCGCCGTGGGCACGCTGATCTGGGCTGTTTATGCCGGGAACCGCAGCTGGAAGGAGTCGCTTCGTATCCGCAAGAACGAGTTTGTACGGAACTATACGGACGACTTCTATAGCGCCAAGGAGCTGACCCAGCACTTCTTTGATATGGACTACCAGCGGTTCACTTTCGATGAGGACGATCTTGGGACGACCAAAGAGACCGAACTCTGCCGATTGTTAGACTATCTCAACACGGTTGCCTACGCTGTGAACGAGGGGCTTGTTGATCAGGAGGACCTCAAACTTACGACCGTGGGATATGCGACGCGAGTGGTTTGGGAGAATGCACGAGTTCAGTGGTACTTGGGCCACGTGAAGACCTCGGACCCCAAGACGGGGGCCACTGCCTTTGGGCACTTCCGGGAGTTGGGCTTGAGGTTCTACAAGTCAGACCCGACCAAATCCACTCCTGAAATTCGAGCCACTCCAGATGATGTGGAGCCCAACCCTTGATGGCCGCCTTCCGACTGGCAGTGGCAGGCCACGCGCAGCCCTGACAGCACAGTATGACGAAGCCCGACTGCGGCATCGGGGTCGGTTGGTCTTCCTCCAGATTCGGAGCCGACTCGGGCCGCGATCGCTCTCATTCTCGTCGCCATCACCAATCGGCCCCAGTCAAGATTGCCGGATGCTGTCGTCATCGTGACCCCAAATGGCCCGCGAGGACCCAAGAGACCTACTGGGGGTGCTGGTAATGGTGCTGTCGCCAGCCGCGGCCGGGCGGTTCAGTCTGGTTTCAAGATCACCGCCAGTTTGCGGCGCATGACACGCTTCGGGAGTCCCGGACCTACTTGCCGGGGCCCCGGCCGTCAGGAACCTTGCTTCCCGGAGGACCGTGGCCGACCGGATGACGGAGCACGGGGACGGACAGGTTAGTGCGAGGACTTCCTGGTGAATAGGTTCGCGCACGGGTCCCAGATGGTCGCCACCTTGTCGGGAAAGGTGTTAGCCCAAGTGCTGAGGAACGCGCGCTGAACAAGGGACTCGGCCAAGAAGTCCAAATCCTCCCCGATCTGCCCGAAGATGATGTGGATGTCCCGGTTAGTACGTCGCCGCTCTTCGATGGATGCTCGGACACGCGACTGCATAGGGGTGTCGAGCTGCAGAGCGATTGTAAGCTTGCCGAGCAGATTGCCGATGCTATCGAGGTTGTCGTGGATGTCCTCAAACACGGCAGTTTCGGGGTGACCTTCACCTGGGGCGTAAATGATGTCAGCGCTTCCGGAGGACATCTCGTCATGGGCGCTTGGGTCAGATAATTGCCGCGGCTCATAGCCGTCCTCGGTCCGCTTGTCACCGTCGAGGAGCGCCACCGCGCAGAATTTGCGGATAGGGCTCGCGTTGTGAAACTGGGTGTGATCGCGGGCGGTCGAGGCACCGCCAAGGCTGTGAATTTCAATCCCGGCGCGTTCGTAGTTCTTGGCCTGACAGTATGAGCGCAAGGTAACGTCGGCCAGCATGGCTGCGAAATCATCTTCGGTGAAGATTGCCATCTGCGCCTCGACTTGACCCGTCAGGGTGCGCAGCGCGGCGACGTTCAACTTCCCCTGCGTTAGTCGACCACGGTAGGTCGACCAGACTGCTTCGGTTGGCAGCGGCGCGAGTGCGTCGTTGGAATGCGTGGTGAAGATAACCTGGCATGACTTCGTACGCGCGACATCGATCAAGTACTCAACCAGGCGACGCGTTGCCACAGGATGCAGACCGTTCTCGATCTCCTCGATGAGCAACAACGAGTCATTCGGGGCTTCCTCAACTCGGCTAACTATCCGGATAATACTGGCCTCGCCCGCGCCAAAGTGAAATTCGCTGTAGTTTTGGTCCTCATCGGTGCTGCTGCGGACGGCATAGATCGAAGATTTACCCTGGGTATCAGCATCGACCTGTAGATAGCCGGCCGCTGCCTTCCCGAGAATATTTTCCACCGCGTCGACCACAGCTTGCGAAAAGGCGACCTCTCGAACGCCAGTAAAGTCACCGCGAATAAAACGATAGGTGTCCTTGCGTTCGCTGGCGGGTAAGGTGCGTCCGATACCGGAGATGACGACCTCACGAACGACTGCGTCCCGGTTCCACTTGGCCTTGAGGTAACTCGCAGTGCGTCCGACTGACGTGGGCGACCCCGGCCGGTCGCGGTCGACAAGTTCGTATTCGATCCGCCACCCGCGCATGCTGTCGTCGTATGCGCCGCTCTTGGCGAAAAATCGACGAGGTGGCACTGAGTCGTAGATGAGGCCGGCGGCTCCAAGGATCGTGGTCTTGCCCGCGCCGTTCGGACCAATAAGCGCGGTGACCGGAAAGTCGAACCGAATCTCGACGTCTCTGAAGCCTCGGAGCTTCACTAGGCGCATGCCCGTGAGGTACTTCGTGTACGAGCGCTTACGCACCCGATCCGACAGAGCTGCGATCGTGCTGTCGCGAATTTCTGACTTCAAGGAGACCCCTCAATCGTTACAGCGCACCCGCCGAGTGTGATCGTTGCTTGTCCTGGAACCTTCTCACGTGCGACTGCGCCGCAACCCCGTAGAACGAACGTCCTGCGGGACGCCCTCACGCGGTGCAGCCGGCTCCGGAAACCGACACCTTCTACCCTCAGGAACCCGGCTACAGGAATCCCACAAGCCCCGCCCGCGAAAATGCCCGGTGAAGGTGGCCTAACCGCTCCAGTTTCGTGGCCACGACGCTCGTCGGGTACGCCCGCTGCTCAACCGATCAGTAGGACCTCACCGTCCAACGCGACGCGCCGGCCACGCGCGGGGTGAAGCCGGAACGGATATACGTCGACCACGGCCTGACCGGCACCAACCGGGCACGACCCGGCCTGCGCGAAGCGCTGGCCGCCTGCCGATCCGGCGACACCCTCGTCGTCACCAAGCTCGACCGGCTGGTTCGCTCCCTGACCGATGCCTGCAACATCGTCGAGGAACTCACCGAAGCCGACGTCAAGCTCAACATCGGCGGATCGGTGCGCGACCCGACCGACCCAGTCGGACGGCTGGTATTCAACGTCCTCGAGCTGATCGCCGAGTTCGAGTCGGACCTGATCAGGATGCAGACCAGGGAATGCGGGAAGGCGCCAAGGCCGAAGGCCGGCTACGCGGCAAGCAGCGCAAGTTCAAGCCCGCCCAAGAGGCCCACCTGGACGAGCTATGGCGCTCAGGCAAGCACACCAGCGCCGTCCTGACCGTCAGCGCGCTGACGTCGTGCGCCGGGCCATGAAGGCCGCGACGACCTCGGCGATGCCGATGATGATGAGCAGGATGCCGCCGAAGCGGGTCAGCAGCACCAGCGAGTCTTGCGGGAAGATCGCCACGACGAGGCCGGCGACGACCGACACGATGCCGCTGATGATGAAGAAGATCCGGGCCCCCACCGAACGGTCGGCCATGAAGGCCTGCGCGACGGCGGCGATGCCCTCGAAGATCCAGCCGATCGCGAGGAAGATCGCGATGACCAACAGTGAGGTGCTGGGTCGCACGAGACAGAAGATACCGGCGATGACCGTGAGCACCCCCATCACGATCACCAACGGCTTGAGCCAGCTCGGGTCGGCCGGCGCCGCGCTGCTGAGCGCGATGCGCAGCGCGCCGAGCACGATGAGCTGGATGCCGAAGAGCACCGCCACGACCAGCAAGGTCGCGCCGGGCCAGGCGAGCAGGAGGATGCCGATGAGAATCGACAGCACCCCCATCCCGATACCGGCCGGGCCTATGGTGGGCATCGCCATCCCCCCGGCAGAGCGGGGCGGAACGCTGGGGCTTGGGGTGGTCACGACAGCCTCCGGGAGGTGAGAAACGGCACCGAGACGTGCCACAGTCCCAGTTTCGCGCCCAGGAAGGGGAAAGCGAAGCACCTCCACTCACCCGTTTCGGATGAAAGCCAATCTGGCTTACCGGATGCCGCCCGACACGGGTTCGCCCATCAGATCCGTCCGACGCGCGCGAGGTGGGCCCAGCAAGTGCGGATGCCGCGTGGCGGGGCGCCGCCCCGGCCTCTAGAGTCGGCCTCGTGAACATCATCTTCGTCGAGCCGGCCTTCCCGGCGAACCAGCGTCGGTTCGTGCACGCGCTCGCCTCCGTGGGGGCGAACGTCTACGGTGTCGGCGAGTCGGAGGAGGGGCATCTCGGCGACGACCTGCGTGGCGCGCTGAGCGGCTACTACCGCGTGGGCTCCGTGACGAACGTCGACCAGATGGTCGAGGCGGTGCGCCACATCCAGAACCACGTGTGGGTCGACGGCCTCGAGGCGACCGTCGAGGCGCACACGATGCCGGCGGCGCAGGTGCGCGAGGCGACCGGAATCCCCGGAACGAGCGTGCGCACCACGTGGCTCTGTCGCGATAAGCCCTCGATGAAGGAGGCGCTGCGGCAGGTGGGCGTGCCGACCGCCGCCAGCGCCGCGGTCGACTCCGCCGCAGAGGCGCACGCGTTCGCCGACCACGTCGGCTACCCGTTGATCCTCAAGCCGCGCAGTGGCGCCGGAGCGCAGGGCACCAGCCGCGTCGACAACGACGACGACCTCATGCGGGCCTTGCAGGCCTTCGCCGCCGAGGGGGCCACCTCGATCGCGATCGAGGAGTTCGTCGAGGGGCACGAGGGCTTCTACGACACGATCACCCTCGACGGGGCCGTGGTGCACGACTGGGCCACGCACTACTACCCGAACGTGCTCGAGGCCATGCGCCACCGCTGGATCTCGCCGCAGTTCATCACGACCAACCGCATCGACGACCCCAGCAACGACTTCTACCGCGAGGTGCGCACGCTCGGCCAGCGGGTCATCGAGGCCCTCGGCATCGAGACCTCGGCCACGCACATGGAGTGGTTCTACGGCCCCAAGGGCC
>JAKDLG010000160.1 GCA_030452985.1 Humibacillus sp. | reverse complement strand
CCCCCCGCGCCCCCCAGTAAAAACATGTTTTTGTCGCCAACTCCCCGAGTAGCTCCCCGGTGAGTTGGCGACTACTCGATGTGTTTCGACGGGGGTGGTTCGTCCGGCTCAGGGCCGGACGTTGCATGGTGGGCCCCGTCGGGCTCGAACCGACGACCGGCGGATTAAAAGTCCGATGCTCTACCGACTGAGCTAGAGGCCCTCTCGGTTCGGAGCCGCCGCGACGACGCCCGAACCAGCCGCCAGTATGCCCTACCCACGGGTTCTGCGGCTCACCCCAGGGACCGGGTTACTGTCGGTAGACCATTCAAACCACGATGCAGGAGCCAGCATGAGTCTCGACCGGCCCGTCGCCCCCAACCCCTACGAGCTGCTGCCGCAGGTGGCGTCGTTCACCGTCACCAGCGACGACGTCAGTGACGGCGGCCCGCTCAAGAACGACCAGGTGGCCGACCAGGGCAACACCTCCCCGCAGCTGTCGTGGAGCGGGGCGCCCGAGGGCACACAGAGCTACGTCGTGACCTGCTTCGACCCCGATGCACCGACCCCGTCGGGCTTCTGGCACTGGGTGCTCGTCGACGTGCCCGCCGACGTGACCTCGCTCGAGACTGGAGCGGCCTCGGGCGCCCTGCCCGGCCAGGCCTTCCACGTGCGCAACGACGGTGGCGACCACGGCTTCATGGGGGCCGCCCCGCCCGAGGGCGACATGCCGCACCGCTACTTCTTCGTCGTGCACGCCGTGTCGGAGCCGACCCTCGGGGTCGATGACACGGCATCACCTGCCGTCGTGTCGTTCAACCTCGCGTTCAAGACCCTCGGGCGGGCCGTCATCCACGGCACCTACCAGCACTGAGCGCAAGCGAGCCGGCGTCGGGCCGCGGGGATACGCTTTCGTGATGAGCGACAACGACCGACGCGGCCACCGCCGTCCGGCGTTCTTCAGTGAGGCTGCGCTGGAGGCGCACGGGCCCGCCTACGACCCCACCGAGGCGATCCACGCCGCCCACGAGACGGCATCCGCCCTCGTGCACGCCGGCCGGGCCGCGGCCGACCCCGACCTGACGACGCGGTTGGTCGCCATCGTCGACGACATCGGCCTCTCGACCCTGGCCGAGCTGTGGAGCGGCCGCCCGGCCCGGAGCCTGCCAGGCGCCCTCTGGCGCCTCTACGTGCTGCGCGAGTGGGTGCGGCGCTCGCCCGACGAAGCCAGCCGTGAGTATGCCGCCGGGATGCGGTTCACGGCCCCCAACCACGCGGTCGCCGGCGTCGCGGAGCCGCCCGGCCCGGCCGAGATGGGCCGGGTCATCGACGAGATCCTCCGCGGCGTCTTCGACGGCGACCTCGGGGTCGCCCTGGAACGAGCGGCCGCTTTCTGCCGGGTCATCGCGGCCGGGCGCGCCGACCTCTCGAGCGGCGAGCAGGCCGCCGAGCAGGCCGCCAACGTACTGGTGCTCGGTGACGACCTGGCCGCCTGCGCGCGGCTCTGGCGGGTCGACACCCTCACCTGAGGGTCGCCCAGCCCGGTTGCCGGCCGAAGACCGGAGGCCATGGAGGAAGCGCGGGCGCTCCCGCCCATGACCGGAAGGCGCGACCCGACATCCGGGCTTCTGTTGACGAACCCTTTGTCGAACCGAGAATGACGGCTTATTCTTGTTCTCGCGTCGGGTCGTGGCAGCCCCGGGTCCCAAATTCAGCCGCTTCGAGCGGCCCTGTGCCGAGAGGCGCTCCCGGCCCGACGCAGTTCTTCGAGACGCCGACTCCCCGGCATGACGGCGCGTGCGCCGCCATGTCGGAACCGGTGGTGAACCGAGCCCGACGGGCGGGGCTGACGAAGCCGCAGGCGTCGCATGCAGCGTGAACGAAGCTTCCGCGGTGCACGATCGTCCATCCCGCCGGGGAGACGCCTTGCGCGTCGTGCGACATGGGCTTCATGATGCCCCGCGGCGCTGGAGTCTGACCACGGGGTGACCCATTTCCGGCTTTCGTCGCCGGAGGAGGCGGGCGCCACTAGATTGAGCCCATGAACACCGAGGACGAGCGGTCGGGCGACCTGCTCGACGTCGCACTGCACGACGAGATCGAGCTCGTGAGCGACCTCGTGGTGGCGGCCTCGTCGAGCCCCCGGCACTTCACCCCCGACGAGGTCGACGCGCTGCTCGGAGTGGTACCGACCGCTACCGACAGCCCCGGCGCGGGGCCTACCTCAGCGGTCTGACTCGCTCGTCCGTGCTGACCAGCCGAGATCCCTCACCGGGCTCCGACGACGCTCGTCGGCGCTCGTCGACGCCGTTCACCTTCGCGGCTGCTCGTAGGCCCCATCACCGCACGGCTGTTGCCGAGTTGCGGCTCCCCGCACCGGTGGCAGCCACCCCGTGTCGGGCCGGTGCACGCCGGGTGGCCGCGCGTTTGCGTGTCTGCGACCTCCTACCCGTAGCATCGTCTCCGGACCAGCCGTCGATCGACCGGAGCACCTAGTGGGTTTTCGCATCACACCCCAGGACACCAGTTTTTTCTCACTCTTCGCCACCTCGGCCGGCTTGCTCGTCGAGGCCACACGAGAGCTGACCAAGTTCCTCGAGGTGGAGCCCTCGGCCCGTCAGGGCATCGCCGACCGGCTGCGTGACCTCGAGCACCAGGCCGACGACGCCACCCACGAGCTGATCAAGAAGGTCAACAGCTCGTTCATCACGCCGTTCGACCGCGAGGACATCCACGGTCTGGCGGCGAGCCTCGACGACTGCATGGACCTCATCGAGGAGACCGCCGACCTGATCGTGCTCTACCGGCTCGGTGAGCTGCCCGACGGGCTGGCCGACCAGTTCGAGATTCTCGCTCGGATGGCCGAGGTCACGGCTGAGGCGATGCCGAGGCTGCGCTCGCTCAAGGACCTGTCGAGCTACTGGATCGAGATCAACCGTCTCGAGAACCAGGCCGACGACCTGCACCGCAAGATGATGGCGTACCAGTTCAACAACGCCACCGATGCCGTCTACCTGGTCAAGGTCAAGGACGTCATCGACGGTTTCGAGGACGCGGCTGACGCCTTCGAGAAGGTGGCGCACCTGGTCGAGGGCATCGCGGTCAAGGAGTCCTGACCGACCCATGGATCTCGTCCCGATCATCCTCGTCATCACGCTGGCGATGGGGTTCAACTACACGAACGGCTTCCACGACGCGGCCAACGCGATCGCCACGTCGATCTCGACCCGGGCCCTCACTCCCCGGGTCGCGCTCGGGATGGCTGCCGTCGCCAACCTCGTCGGTGCCTTCTTCGGCGGCAAGGTGGCTGCCACCATCGGCTCGGGCATCATCGCCACTCCCACCGGCCCGGGTGGGCTCTGGCTCGTGGCCTCGGCGCTCGTGGGCGCGACGGGATGGAACCTGGTCACGTGGTGGTTCGGCCTGCCCTCGTCGAGCTCGCACGCCCTCATCGGCGGCCTCGCCGGCGCCGCCCTCGCGGCCAGTGTCGCGGTGCAGTGGGGCGTCATCTGGACCAAGGTCATCATCCCGATGGTGCTCTCGCCGGTGCTCGGGATCATCGGGGGCTACCTGCTCATGACCGCGATCCTCTGGGCCTTCCGACGCTCAAACCCCGGCCGGGTCACCCGCGGTTTCCGCGTCGCCCAGGTCGCCTCCGCCGCCGCGATGGCTTTCGGGCACGGGCTGCAGGATGCCGCCAAGACGGCTGGTGTGGTCGTGCTCGCCCTCAACATCGCCGGCTACCACAGCGGCAACAGCATCCCGGCCTGGGTGCTGCTGCTCTCGGCCGTCGTCATCTCGCTCGGCACGTACGCCGGCGGATGGCGCATCATGCGGACGCTGGGCCGGCGCATCATCGCCCTGACCCCGCCCCAGGGGTTCGCGGCCGAGACGACCGCGGCCTCGATCCTCTACGTGGCCGGTCTGGCCTTCGGCGCCCCCATCTCCACGACGCACACGATCACGTCGGCGATCATGGGTGTCGGGGCCACCAAGCGACTCAGTGCGGTGCGCTGGAGCGTGGCCGGCAGCATCGTCGGGGCTTGGTTCATGACCTTCCCCGGCGCCGGCCTGGTGGCCGTCGCGACCTGGTACATCTCGGGCATCTTCCGCTGACCCCGTTTTTCACGTCGAGAGGGCAGTTCGTGCTGTCCGTGGGAGGTCACTGACCTGCGCTCCGGAGCACGAACTGCCCTCTCGACGGTTCAGGGGGGTCAGCCGAAGCGGCCTGAGATGTAGTCCTCGGTGGCCTGCTCGGACGGGTTGTTGAAGATCTTCGTCGTGTCGGCGATCTCGACGAGACGACCGGGCTCGCCCGTGGCCCGGAGGTTGAAGAAGGCGGTGCGGTCAGACACCCGGGCCGCCTGCTGCATGTTGTGCGTGACGATGACGATGGTGAACTCGTTCTTCAGCTCGCCGACGAGGTCCTCGATGGCGAGCGTCGAGATCGGGTCGAGGGCCGAGCACGGCTCGTCCATGAGCAGCACCTGGGGCTGCACGGCGATCGCGCGTGCGATGCACAGCCGCTGCTGCTGGCCACCCGAGAGGCCGGCCCCCGGCTTGTTCAGCCGGTCCTTGACCTCGGCCCAGAGGTTCGCGCCCTGGAGAGAGGACTCGACGATGCCGTCGAGGGTCTTCTTGTTCTTCACTCCGTTGAGGCGCAGGCCGGCTGCCACGTTGTCGTAGATCGACATGGTCGGGAACGGGTTCGGTCGCTGGAACACCATGCCCACGGTGCGCCGGACGGCGACGGGGTCCATCCGCGGCGCGTAGAGGTCCTGGTCGTCGAGCATGACCTTCCCCTCGACGCGGCCGCCGGCGATCACCTCATGCATGCGGTTGAGGGTGCGCAGAAAGGTGGACTTCCCGCATCCCGACGGCCCGATGAAGGCGGTGACCGAGCGCGGCTCGATCGTCATGGTGACGCCCTCGACCGCCTTGAACGCGCCGTAGTACACGTTGAGGTCGGTGACGTCGATTCGCTTGGCCATGGTTCGTGGGTTCGCTTCCTAGGTCTTGGCAGAGCCGGCGCGGGCGATGACCCGGCCGATGACGTTGAGCAGCAGCACGAGCAGAATGAGGGTCAGGGCTGCCCCCCACATCCGCTCGGCGGCGGTCGCGAAGCCGATGTCGCCGCGGTCCTGGTTGATCATCATCGGCAGGGTGGGGAAGTTGCCGTGCAGCAGGTCGCGCTGGAAGTTCTTCGTGTACGGCGCGAGGATCAGCAGCGGCGCCGTCTCGCCCATGATGCGGGCCAGACCGAGCAGCACGCCGGTGACGATGCCCGAGAACGCCGTGCGCAGCACGACCTTGACGACCGTCACCCACTTGGGCACCCCGAGGGCGTAGGCCGCCTCCCGCAGCTCGTTCGGGACGAGCAGCAGCATCGCCTCGGTCGAGCGCACGATGACGGGGATCATGAGCAGCACCAGCGACAGGGCCGCGGCGAACCCCGAGCGCTCGATGCCGAACGTCGTGACCCACACCGCGTAGACGAACAGGGCCGCCACGATCGACGGGATGCCGGAGAGGATGTCGACGGTGAAGCTGATCGCCCGCGCGAGCGGGCCCCGGCCGTACTCGACGAGGTAGACCGCCGTGAGGATGCCGATCGGCACTGCGATGACAGCGGTGACACCGGCCATCATCAGGGTGCCCTCGATGGCGTGCCGAGCCCCGCCACCGGTGTCACCGGAGTTGATGTTGCGCTGGTTGTTGGTCCACCAGGTCGAGCTCAGCAGCAGGTTCACCCCGTGGCTGACCACCGTGTAGAGAATCCAGACGAGCGGGACAATGACGGCGCCGAAGGCGCCCCACATCACCACCCGGGCCGCGGCATCCTTGACCGCCCGGCCGTGGTGCGGGTTGCCCATCTCCTCCAGGGCTGCATCGTCGGGGCGGCCACCCGGCGGTGTCGCGCCTTCGTCGGGCGGCTGCTGGTCGTGCTGGTCGCTCAGTCGGTCGCCGCTGCGCGGTTGAGCCCGACTTTCGCCCGCAGCTCGCCCTTCTCGGGTCAGGGTGCTCATTCGCTGAACGCCTTTCTGCGCTCGATGACGATCCGAGCGATGCTGTTGACCACGAACGTGAGCACGAACAGCACGAGCGCGGCTGCGATGTAGGCGCCGGTTCGGCTGGGGTTGCTGAACTCGGCCGCGTTGTTCGCGATCTTCGACGCGAACGTCTCACCCCCGTTGAAAAGCGACCACGTCCACGCCGCCCCGTTGGGCAGTGACGAGACCAGGAAGGTAACGGCGATGGTCTCGCCGAGCGCTCGGCCGAGCGCCAGCATCGACGCAGAGATGACCCCCGGGCGCCCGAAGGGCAGCACCGTGGTGCGGATCATCTCCCAGTGCGTGGCGCCGAGCGCGAGCGCACCCTCCTTGTGGGCCAAGGGGGTCTGGGCGAAGATCTCCCGCGACAGGGCCGTGACGATGGGCACGACCATGATCGAGAGCACAACGGCGATGAACAGGATCGTGCCGCCGGTGATCCCGGTCTGGGCCAGCAGGGGGAACCACCCGAACGTGCTCTCGATCCAGCCCTGGATGGGCCTAAAGAACGGCGCGAAGGTGATCAGCCCCCACAGGCCGTAGACGATCGAGGGCACGGCGGCCAGCAGGTCGACGAGGGCGGCCGCCGGACCCCGCATCCACACGGGTGCGTACTGGGTCAGGAAGAGCGCGACGGCGACGCCGAACGGCACGGCGATCAGCATCGCGATCGCCCCGGCCACCACGGTGGTCCAGAGGAACTCCAGAATGCCGAAGCCGGGCTGGTCGCCCCCGGGGTTCCAGGCCCGGGAGGTGAGGAAGTTCTCCTGGTTGTCCAGCAGCGCCGGCACGGCCTGGACGATGAGGAAGGTGGCGATGAGGGTCACCATGGCGATGACGATCACGCCGGATGCCGTAGCCGCTCCGCCGAACAGCCGGTCGCCGAGGCGCGCGGTCGAGGCGTTGTCGCCCCCCAGCGGAGCGTTGCCCTTGGGCTCAGGCTTCTCGTCGACGACGGGTACTCCGGTCACGCTGGACACGCTCGACCCCCCGTCGATCAGGAGATCGCCTTGACCGCGGTCTGCACCTTGCTGGCGACCGCGGTGGGGAGCGGTGCGTAGCCCAGCTCTTCGAGCTGGCCCTGCACCGCGTCAGAGGCGAAGGTGGTCAGGAACGCCTTGACCTTGGCCCCCTGCGCAGGGTCGGCGTACGTCGAGCAGACGACCTCGTAGGTGACCAGGATGATGGGGTAGGCCCCGGACTCCTGGGTTGCGTAGTCGATCTTGAGGGCGAGGTCGTTGCCGCTGCCGGTCGGCTTGGCGGTGGCCACGGTCTTGCCGACCGACTCGGCGTTGAGCACGACGGGGCCAGAACCGGTGTCGATCTGCGCCATCTGGAGCCTGTTCTGCCGGGCATAGGAGAGCTCGACGTAGGTGATGCCGCCGTCCTGGCCCTTCACGGCCGTGGCGACCCCGGCCGACTTCTCCTTGCCCTCACCCTTGCCGGTCCACTTCTTGCCGGTCTCGTAGCTCCAGGCGTCGGGGGCCGCGGACTTGAGGTACTTCGTGAAGTTCTCGGTCGTGCCGGAGTCGTCGGAGCGGAAGTAGACCTTGATGGGAGTGGCGGGCAGCTTCACGCCCGCGTTGAGCTTGGCGATGGCCGGGTCGTTCCAGGTGGTGATCCTGCCGTCGAAGATCTGGGCGGTCACCTCGGCGTTGAGCACGAGCTTGTCGACGCCGGCGACGTTGTAGGCCACGGCGATCGGGCCCGTCACCATGGGCAGGTTCCACGCGGGCGAGCCGCAGGCCTTCGCTGCATCGTCGGCCTCGACCAAGCCGTCGACCGCCACCGTCTTGAGCGCTGAGTCGGAGCCGGCAAAGTCGACCTGCTTGGCGATGAACTGCTTGATGCCCGAGCCTGATCCGCTCGGGTTGTAGTCGATGGTGGCGTCGGCGCACTTCGTCTGGAAGACCGAGATGGCCTCGTCGATGGCGTTCTTCTGGGCGGAGGAGCCCTCGGCCTTGAGGTTGCCGCTGAAGCAGTCGGTGTTTCCAGTGTTGCCAGTGTTGCCAGTGCTACCGGCCTGGCTGGCATTGTCGGCCGATCCACCAGGGGTGTTGTTCTCGGAGGCGCAGGAGGAGAGCAGCAGGGCTCCGGACAGGGCCAGGACACCGAAGGCGCTGCGAACGGTGGTACGTGTTGCGGACACGAGTGTGGTCCCTCTCGATGGGGTCAGGTCTGGGCAGAAGTCGGACCACCGAAGCAACGCTGCCGGAAGGTGCATCCACTGGCGAAGATAGGTTCACCGGGTGACCAGTTCGCCCCGACGGGTTAACCCCAGGTGAACGCGTGACGTCGAGTTGGGGAGCGGTGCCCCACCGTCGAGAGGGCAGTTGATGCTCTGTCACGTGACGGCTGACCTCGCGCGGACAGCATCAACTGCCCTCTCGACGTTCGGAGGGGGACGCCTTGCTCAGCTGTAGATGCGCTCGACGCCGAGCACCCGGGCGGTCTCGCCGGAGCCGTGCACGTGGCAGACGAGGGCCTCACCCTTGCGCATCGTGGAGTCGGCGGCCGTGCGCAGCTCTTCGGTCAGCCACCCGGCGCGGTGGTGCTGCGCCGGCACGTGCGAGCTCAGTCGATCGAGCAGATCGGGCAGCACGGGGCCGTGGGTGCAGAGCGCTGCCGGCTTGTGCCGACGGAGCAGGTCGTCGAGCTCGCCCATGGCGGCGGCCGCGTCGTCGGCGAAGCTCTCCTCGGTGAGGGAGTCCCGCCGCTTGAGGGGGATCCCGGCTGCGAGCGCGAACGGCTCGACCGTCGAGACGCAACGGACGGCCGATGAGGTGACGACCCGCCGGATGCGGTAGGCCGTGAGCACCGGCACGATCGCCTTCGCCTGGGCGAGCCCCTCCGCGTCGAGCGGGCGCCGCCGGTCGTCGTGGTTCCAGTGCGACCGGGGCCGCGCCTTGGCGTGGCGCACGATGACGAGCGGCCACGTTCTCAGGTCACCCTCACGTTCGGCCCGGACCAGCGCCAACAGCTGCTCCCGGTCGCGGGTGTAGTGCAGCCGGTCGTTGGCGGTGCGGACGTCGACCCACGCCACCTCGTCGATCTCGTGCTCCAGCTTGCCCGAGCCGCCCGTCACCCGGGCCGCCCAGTAGTGCACCGACTTGGTCGCCGGCCCGCCGAGGGAGTCGAGGATCGGGTACTTCGACGGGGGCAGGGGCAGGCCGAGGCGCACCTGCAGCCCGGTCTCCTCGGCCGTCTCGCGCGCGGCGGCGACGCACGCCAGCTCGCCCGGGTCGAGCTTGCCCTTGGCCCACGACCAGTCGTCGTACTTCGGGCGGTGCACCAGCGCCACCTCGAGCCGGCCGTCGCGATGGCGCCACGGCAGGGTGCCCGCCGCCGGGATGACCGAGCTCATCGGGTGCGCCCCTGCGCCGGCGCGCACAGCAGCATCCGGGAACGGCTGTCGCTCAGCGTCGCTCGGGTTCGCCTGCGGCTCAGCGTCACTGGGGTTCGCCTGCGGCTCAGCGTCGCTGGGGTTCGCCTGCGGCTCAGCGGCATCCGACATCGTCTCCTACGGGGCAGCATCCGGGATCGGCTGGTGCTCAACGGCGCCGAGCCTTGCGGCGGCGCTTGTCGTGGCGCTCGATGAGCTTGGCCTGAAGGTCGTCGAGGGGTTCGCCCTGCTCGTTCTGGTGGTGGCGCACCCACCGGCCGTCCGCGCCGAGGTCCCAGCGTGACGTGTTCTCCGAGAACCCCAGGTCGAGCAGGCCGCTGAGCTCGTCGAGGTGCCCGGGGTCGACGATGCGCACCATGGCCTCGACCCGGCGGTCGAGGTTGCGGTGCATCATGTCGGCGCTGCCGATGTAGACCTGCGGGTCGCCCCCGTGGTCGAACCAGAAGAGCCGCGAGTGCTCGAGGAACCGGCCGAGCACCGAGCGGACCCGGATCGTCTCCGAGAGGCCCTCGAGGCCCGGCCGCAGGGCGCAGATGCCCCGCACCCAGAGGTCGACGCGCACACCGGCCTGCGAGGCACGGTAGAGCGCGTCGATGACCGCCTCGTCGACGATCGAGTTGACCTTGATGGCGATGCGGCCCGGCGGCTCGTCCTTGCGCCGGCTCGCGTGGATGGCGGCCTCCTCCTCGATGAGGTCGACCAGGCCGGAGCGCACGCTGCGGGGCGCGACGAGCAGCCGCTTGAACTTGCTGCGCGGCGCGAAGCCGGACAGCTGGTTGAACAGGCGGGACATGTCCTCGCCGACCTGCGGGTCGCAGGTGAACAGGCCGAAGTCCTCGTAGATCCGGGCTGTCTTGGGGTTGTAGTTGCCGGTGCCGATGTGGCAGTAGCGGACCAGACCCTCCGGCTCCTGGCGCACCACGAGGCACAGCTTTGCGTGGGTCTTGAGCCCGACCACGCCGTAGACGACGTGGACCCCGGCCTGCTCGAGCTTGCGGGCCCACGAGATGTTGTTGACCTCGTCGAAGCGGGCCTTGATCTCGACGACGGCGAGCACCTGCTTGCCGGCCTCCGCGGCGTCGATGAGCGCATCGACGATGGGGGAGTCTCCCGAGGTCCGGTAGAGCGTCTGCTTGATCGCGAGGACGTCCTTGTCGGCGGCGGCCTGCTCGATGAACGACTGGACCGACGTCGAGAAGGAGTCGTACGGGTGCTGGACGAGGACGTCCTTGTGCCGGATCGCGGCGAGGATGTCGCCCGGCTTCGAGGTCTCGATCGGCGCGAAGTCCGGGTGCGTGCGGGGGACGAACTTGGGGAACTCGAGGTCGGACCGGTCGACGTCGGTCAGCGCCCCGAGTCCGGTCAGGTCGAGCGGTGTCGGGAGCCGGTAGAGCTCCCGCTCGCTGATCTGCAGCTCCCCGGTGAGCATCTCGAGGACCCGCGGGTCCATGCTCTCGTCGACCTCGAGCCGGATCGGGGGCCCGAACCGTCGCCGCGTCAGCTCCTTCTCGAGGGCGGTGAGCAGGTTCTCGACGTCGTCCTCCTCGACCTCGACGTCCTCGTTGCGGGTCACGCGGAAGGTGAAGTGCTCCAGGACCGTGATCCCCGGGAAGCGCTGGTCGTGGTGGGCCGCGATGACGTCCTCGAGGGGCACGAAACGTTTGCGGTGCTCCCCGCCGGGCTGGGCCGACTCGTCGATCTCGATGAAGCGGGGCAGGTTCGGTGGCACCTTGAGCCGGGCGAAGTGCTCCACCCCGGTCTTGGGGTTCTCGAGCAGGACGGCGAGGTTGAGCGAGAGCCCGGAGATGTAGGGGAACGGGTGCGCCGGGTCG
>JAKDLG010000159.1 GCA_030452985.1 Humibacillus sp. | reverse complement strand
TGGGGTGGGCCACTGCCGGTCACCATCAAGCGGGGGGCGTGATGGTTGACGAGGTCGAGTTCTGGAAGCAGCAGGTGCTGACCCGTAACCGTGACCAGCTGACCACCGTCTCGAAGGCGGCGACGGGGTGGTCGGCCCTGTTCGCCGGCGTGCTCGGGGTCTTCGGGACCGTGGCCTTCTCCGGTGGGTTGACGGCCGTCGACCGCGTCGATGACCCGTGGTCGGGGGTGGTCAAGGCTGCGACGCTGCTCGCGGTGGTGCTGGCGCTGGCGGCGACGGTTCTGGCCGGGCTCGCCGCGGGCGCCTCCGTCTCCGTGACCAACGACAGCACGTGGGACGGCCAGCGCGACTGGGTCAAGCGTCAGGCCGCCGGCGCCTACGGGCGGCTGCGGCTGGCCAAGCGGTTCGGGGGCGCTGCCGGAGCCGTTCTGCTGTTGGGGTCGACGGTCGTGCTGCTCGCCGGTGAGGCCGGTCCGAGCGTGCCCACGGTCGTCGTGGTCGTCGACGGTCGGGCGGTGTGTGGGCCGCTGACCTCAACCGCCACCGGGCTGTCCGTCGACGGCACCGGCCTGACGAAGGTCAGCTCGGTGACGGTGGTCGACGCCTGCCCCTGAGACGCCCGGCCGGGCAGCCGAACGGAGTCACAGCGGGTCAGCGAGTCAGCGGGTCAGCAGCTCTTGGTGCCGGTCTTCGAGGTGGTCCACGCGCAGGTGTGCATGGTCTTGCCGCGGCTGTCGCGCAGGTAGGCGGTGTCGCCGGTGTTGTTCCAGACGTACCAGCTCTTGTTGTAGTACCGGTGCGCGGAGGTCGCGGTTCCCTTGCCCGTGTGCACGATGACCGTGGCCCGCGCCTTCAGGGTGAACGCCGGGAAGGTGTAGACGTGGTTGGAGCGGTCGCGCAGGGTCCAGCCCTTGAGGCTGCGAGCGGTGCCGGTGGTGTTCGTGATACGTACGTACTCGGCGTTGAGGCTGGTGTTGCCGCCCTTGTCGGCGCCGGGTGAGTCGAAGTAGACGTAGCTGATCTTCACCGCCGGGGTGGCAGCGGCCGCCGTGGAGGTGGCGAAGGTGAGCGGCAGGGCGGTGAGCGAGGCGACCGTGAGGGTGGCGGCGGCGAGGCGAGCGGCGAAGGGCATGAGCGAGAACCTACGGCCGCAGAGAAGGCGGCGTGACCGTTTTCAACGGATCTGCCATAGAACGTGAGGTAGGTCTCTGCGGCCTAGCTCAGCCGAGCGGCGCCCGCGCTCGGGAGGTGACCGTGATCGTCACGCCACCGCCGAAGCTCTGCAGGAACCAGCCCGTCATCGGCAGGTCGGCGTGCCCGCTGACGGTGACCACCGCGGTCGCACCGTCAGGTGACCCGGTCTGCGGAACCACGGCCCAGTCGGTGACCCCGACCGGGCGCGGAGTGCGAGAGAGCAGGGCGGTCGCCGACTCCCGTACGCTGGCGTCGGTCAGCGCGACCCGGTCTCCGAGCCCCTGCTGGTAGGCCGACCGCTCGTCGAGGGCGTCGGCAGCGTCGAGGGCGGCGGCATCCGCCGTGTCGAGCAGGCGCATCCGGGCCAGCTGCGCCGCCGTGACGTCGATGGCGCCGAGCACGAGGGCGGAGACGAGCAGGAAGAGACCGAGGATCAGCACACTGATCTGCCCGTCGTCACGCCGGCCGAACGGCATCCTCGGACGGTGCGGCCGGATCCACCGACGGCTGGGGCGGATCATCGTGCGACGAACCGGTCGACGGTGGCCACGTGCGACGACGAGATGGTCACCGAGCTGGGTAGTCGTTCAGCGAGGAAGTCAGGGATCAGGGGCAGCTCGACCTCGATGGTCGCGGTGCTCGTCACGGTCCCCTCAGGGCGCAGACAGGGCGACCCGTCGCACGAGAGCGACAGGGAGGTTCCCGTCGAGAACGCGAAGTCGTCGAACGCCAGTCCGGCGGCGGCCTGGGCGCGGGCGCGCGCGTCTCCGTCACCCGCCGCCGTGACGAAGGCGCGACCCGCCTCGCGGCCGGCCAGCGAGGCCGAGAAGGCGGCCGCCTGCAGCCGCGCCGCCGTGAGTACGAGGTAGACCAGCGGGAGCAACAGCAGCAGCCCCAGAAAGACGAACTCGATGATGGCCCGCCCTTCGTCGGCCTGGCCCAGCCTGCGCCGCAACCCGGCTGCCACCTTGGCGGGCCACCTCATGGCGCCTTCCCGATGACCTGTTGCTCGCTGAACGCCCGACCGGTGACGCTCATCGCACCCGACGGCCCGATCACACCGAGGATCGGGAAGGGCGCAGAGACGCTCACCTCGACGACTCGCACACCACCGGCAGTGACCCGCTGCGCGGCACTGACATCGGCGGCGTAGGACGCGTTGAGGGCCGTCGTGATCAGGTCGACGGTGCGGCCGGAGGCATCGCCCGAGCCGGCATCCGCTCGAGCGCCGTACCGGGCCCCTTCGGACGCCGACGCGATCAGCGTGTTGCGCACGTAGAGCGTCAGGCCGAGCTGGAAGACGGCGAGCGCGACGAACATGAGCAGCGCCGCGACCATGACGAACTCCGCGATGGCCGACCCGTGGTCGGCCTCGCTGCGGTAGCGCGGATGGACGCGCACGATCGCTGTCGGTCGTGGTGGTCTGGTGGGCTGCCGGCTACTTGCCGGGCCCCGAGACACCCTTGATGGCGTTCTCGAACAGGGCGGTCAGCTGAGGGCCGGCGATCGCCCAGATGGCCGTGACGAGGCCGGCGGTCATCAGGGTGATGAGCACCCAGCCGGGCACATCGCCCCGGTCGCGATGCCCACCCAACCGGGTGAGGACGGCGGCGGCGAGGCGCTCCTGCTGACGACGGGTGGCGCTGACGATGGCGCTCATGAGATCTCCTTGGATGGTGCGGTGAGTTGATCTGGTGCGGGATTTGCTGTGGTGCTGCTGAAGTTTCGGTCAGAGTTGAAAGCTGAGGAAGCTGATGCCGGGATAGATGGCGAAGAGGATGGTGACAGGCAGGATCAGGAAAACCACGGGCATCATCATGAAGATCTCTTTCTTCCCGCCCTGCTCCATGAGGGAGCGGCGCCCCTCCTCACGGACGTCCTGCGCCTGGGCTCGGAGCACCTCGGCCAGCGGTGTCCCTCGCTCGACGGCGATGACGATGCCGTCGACGAAGCGGCTGAGGCTCATCAGTCCGGTGCGGTCGGCCAGACCCTGCAGGGCGGTCGGCAGATTCGCCCCGGCCCGCGCGTCGGCGAGGCATCGGCGCAGCTCGTCGGACAGCTCTCCGTGCGAGAGGCGACAGACCCGTTCGAGGGCTCCCGTCGCCCCCTCGCCGGCGCTCACCGCCAGTGCAAGCAGCTCGGCGATGGTGGGGAACTCCGCGAGCATCCGCTGCTCACGACGAGACGCCGTGCTCGAGAGGGCGCTGTCTCGAAGGATCACCCCCAGGGCCGCTCCGAGGATGGTGAACATGACGAGCAGTGGCACCGACAGCTCGCGTCGTGACACCGCCAGCAGAGCGGTACCGGCGAGACCCGCCACGGCTCCGACCGCACCCCAGAGCACCTGCTCGGCGCGGAAGCGCTCGACATCGGCCGCTTGACCGGCGCGCAACTGACGACGGGCCACGGACGGCGCTCCACCCAGGACCCGCTCGATCATGACGCCCAACTTGGCCACGTGCGGAGCGAACAGCTCACCGAAGCCGAACGGCCCCCGCGCCGGCGCCGGCGCCATGAGCAGCGTCGAGGGGCGAGGAGTGTCGCGCAGGTACGGCTCGAGCCGGTCGTTGAGGCTCGGCCGCCGGTGAAGGGGAAGACCCGATACGACGAGGGCCACCCCGGCCAGCACGAGCAACCCGATCATCGCGCCCGGCCATGACCAGGTTTCACCGAAGAGGTCACGAGGAGAGGCCAGAGTGCCTTTCATCGCAGCACCCGTTCCTCGTCGGGCAGCCGACCGATCCACACCATGATCCGGTAGGCGAGCACCGTGAGCCCGCCACCGATGGCGAGGATCAGCCACCCGGTGGCCGAGGAGTAGGCCGAGAGCGAACCGCCCTTGAAGGCGAGCATCGCAAGGACGATCCACGGTGCGGCGACCGCGAGCCGGGCGGCGTTCACGGTCCAGCCCTGACGGGTCTCCAGCTCGGACCGGGTGCGAGAGTCCTCGCGCAGGAAGGTCGAGAGCGTGCGCAGCAACTTGCCGAGGTCGCTGCCGCCCACCTCGCGGGCGATGCGCAGCGACTCGACGAGGCGGTCGGCGACCGGGTCGCTGAGCCGGTGCTTGAGGCGGTCGAGGCAGTCGTGGAAGCGGCCGGTGGCCCGGTAGTCCTCCGCGAACGCCGCGAAAGCCGGGCGCAGCTCTTCAGGACCGTGCACGGCGAGCTGCGCGAGCGCCTCGGGCAGGGCCAGACCAGCCCGCACTCCCGACGTGATGTTGTCGACGGCGTCCGGCCACAGGTCGCGCATCTTGTTGCGGCGCTCCCGTGCCCGCATACGCACCACAGAGATGGGCACCGCCCCAGCGAAGACGGCGAAGCACAGGGCGATGGGCACGACACCCGTCACGACAGCGCCGAACAGGAAGACGAGCACGAACAGCACGACCGAACCGACCACGATGTTGGTCGGGGTGACGGAAGGATAGCCGGCCTGGTTGAGGTGGTCCTGCAGCTGTGCCATGAAGCCGTGACGGGAGCGCGGCGTTCTCGGCGCATCGTCCTGTGGCCAGAACGACCAGTAGATGCAGAACACACCGGCGCCCAGAACCATACCGATTGCGACGGGCGACATCACGAATCACTCTGGGCCAGAAGGGCCGACAGTTCGTACCCCGCTCGCTCGAACGACTCGCGGTGGGGTGGGAACCCATCGGCGCGACGAAGCCGGCCGCCCCGGGTGAGGAAGAGGTCCGCCACCTCGATGATGTCGCCCTCGGCCCGACCTGGCACGGCCACGATCTCGCGCACACGGCGCACGCCGTCACGCTCGAGGGCGACGTGCACGACGATGTCGATCGCCGCTGCCACGGTAGGAACCACGAATCGGCTCGACACGTTCTCGCCGGCGAGCAACGGCAAGGTACACATCTTGGTGACGGCCTCACGAGCACTGTTGGCGTGCACCGAGCACATGCCGGGGATGCCGCTGTTGAGCGCGATGAGCAGGTCGAGGCTCTCCTCCTGACGCACCTCACCGACGATGATGCGTGAGGGCCGCATGCGCAGCGCCTCTTTGACCAGGCGGCGCAACGGGACCTCACCGGTGCCCTCGAGACTGGGCTGACGGCATTGCATCGAGGCCACATCCCGCAGCGGGATCTTGAGCTCGAAGACCTCTTCGCAGGTGATCACCCGCTCCCGCGGCGGGATCGCGGCCGCCAGACAGTTGAGCAGGGTGGTCTTTCCGGCCTGCGTGCCACCGGCAACGAGCACATTGAGCCCGCTCGCGACGGCCGCTCCGAGAAAGGTGGCCGCTTGCTTCGTGACGGTACCGAGTTTGACGAGGTCATCGAGGTGATCAGCCTTGACGACGAACTTCCTGACGTTGACCTGCCAGTGGGCGCGGGCGATGTCGGGGATGACAACGTGCAGCCGGGAACCGTCGGAGAGCGTGGCGTCCACGAAGGGCGAGCTGAGGTCGACCCGTCGACCTGAGGCCTTGAGCATGCGCTCGACCAGGTCACGCACCTCATCGGCCGTCAGGATGGTGGTGGTCAGTTCCGCCACCCCTTCGCGAGCCACGAAGACCTGTGATGGGGAGTTGATCCAGATCTCCTCGACGGTGGGGTCGTCAAAGTACTGCTGCAACGCCCCGTAGCCGGCGACGACCGCGAGGATGGAGTGGACAGCCGCTCGCTGGTCGCCGAGCGGGGCCAGACCGCCGTGGAGGGACCGGTCGTCGTAGTCCTGCACGGCGTCCTGCACCAGCCGACGCACTGCCACCATGTCGTGCGCAGGATCGATCCCCGAGCGGCGAATCAGCTCGCGAACCTCGCCCTCGACGTGCCGTTGGGCCTCGTGCGTCGACATCCCTGACCCCCCTGACTGGTCATGTTCGGGGCAGATCCTGCCCCGGTGTTGCTGCTTCGTCGCCTCGAATCGTATTCAGAAGGCGCGGATCCCACCGGCCGAAAGACCTGACCTGTGGACAACCTTGTCAAGTCGCCGCGCCGGGGCCAGACGATACCCGATCGGGCGCCCACGCCGGTCTCGTCGTCCACAGCTGTGGATGACCGCAAGCGCGAGGCGGCCTGCTGCGGTTGGCTGACACTGCTCACGAAGGGAGCTCCCATATGCGCCTGCGGCTACGCCTCATCGACCCTCGTTCGACCCTCGGCGGGTCGCTCGACGTGCTCGTCGAGTGCGTGCCCGCCACTCGGTTCGGAGCCGTACGCGCCCACCTCGATGCGCTGGTCTCCGACTCCTCCGACGGGTTCGAGGTGGACGGCATCCTGGTGGACGACGACGCCGAGGTGGGGTGCCCGCCCCTGATTCAGGGCGCCGCGCTCACCGCCCGGGCCCGGGGGTTCACTTCGGGGCGGATGGCGGGCCGCCCGGTCGGCCTGCTCGAGCTGCACGTGGTCGGCGGTCCTGGCGCCGGTCGGCGCATCCCGATCGGGCGGGGTGAGCACGTTCTCGGTCGAGCGCCCCAGTGCGCCATTCGACTCGATGACGCAGGCGTGTCGCGAGCCCACGCCACCCTCACCGTCGATGACGATGGCGTGACGCTGCGCGACGTCGAGCCGACCAACCCCACCACGATCGACGGCCACCCGGCGCCGTCACCCGGCCTGCGTCTCGAGGTCGGTGCCCGGGTCCGGCTCGCCTCGACCACGCTGGTGCTGCGGAGACCCTCGACGACGCCAGCACCGATCACGCTCGACGCCGGCAGTTTGCACCTGCACCGACGGCCACGGTTCGTCTCGGCGGCATCCCCTGCAACGGTCGTGTTTCCGGCACGCCCAACGCGTTCTGAGCGGGCCCGGATGCCTTTGCTCGCGTCGCTGACGCCGCTCGTGCTCTCCGGCGCGCTGGCTGTGGCGTTGCACTCACCCGTCATGCTGCTCTTCGCCCTGATGTCGCCCGTGATGCTGCTGGGGCAATGGTGGAGCGACCGTCGGCATGGGCGCACCTCGTTCCGGCGACAGCTCGCCGACCACGGCGTGGCCGTGGCGGCCGCCGAGCACCAGCTGCGGAGCGTGGTTGAACGAGAGGAAGATGAGCGGCGGGCCGAACACCCCGACCTTGCTGAGGTGGTGGTAGTGGCGCAGCTGCGTGACTCGCGCCTGTGGCAACGCACGCCTGGGGACCCGGACGACCTCGTCCTGCGGATCGGCAGCGCTGATCTGCCGGCGCGCGCCGCCCTCTCGGGAGAGCCCACCGGGGCAACACCCGCCTGCCGCGATGTGCCGGTCACGTGCGACCTCGCCGACGCGGGCGTGGTCGGGGTCGCCGGTCCGCGCGAACGGGTGCTTTCGATCGCCGGGTCGATGCTCGCTCAGCTGTGCGTGTGGCACTCACCACAGCGCCTCGACGTCGTGCTGCTCACCACCTCGTCGAGCCCCGACACCGACTGGGCCTGGCTCACCCGCACCCCTCACCTCGACGGGGCGGGCCGGTCGGTCGCCAGTGCCGGCACTCTCGGAGACGGACTCTCGGTCGCGGCACGCGTCAGCGAGCTCACCGAGCAGCTGACCGTGAGAGCCTCGGCCCGCTCGGCGCACGACGACGGCGCCCTGGCCGCCCTGCCGTCGGTCGTGGTGGTGCTCGACGGCGCGCGGGAGCTGCGCACCGTCGCCGGAGTCGTCGAGCTGCTGCGGTCAGGCCCGGCGCTCGGCATCCGCTTCATCTGCCTGGCCGACTCGGTCTCGGGGCTGCCGGCCGAGACGGTCAGCCAGATCGAGGTGCACGCCTCGACCGAAGCCCGGGCCACCATGACGACGCGCCGAGGCATGGTCGGCGAAGGGGCGGCCATCGTGCCCGACCTGCCGACGGGCGGCTGGCTCGAACGGGTGGGGGGCTCGCTGGCACCCCTACAGGACGCCACCCCGCGCCGCGGTCATGCCGGCTTGCCGGAGCGACTTGGCTTTCGAGAGCTCGCCGCGCAGGAGGACACTGACCCCACGTCAGCGACCGACGTGGCCCGGGCGTGGACCGGTAGCGGCCCTCCTCGAGCGCTGGTCGGGGTGACGCGCGAGGGCCCCTACTGGCTCGACCTCGCCGACCAGGGCCCCCACGCCCTGGTGGGCGGCACGACCGGCTCGGGCAAGTCGGAGATGCTGCAGACCCTGGTGGCTGGACTTGCCGTGTCGAGTCGGCCCGATGACCTCGGTTTTGTGCTCATCGACTACAAGGGCGGGTCCGCCTTCAAGGAGTGCGCTCGCCTGCCCCACGTGGTGGGGTTGGTCACCGACCTCGACGAGAGCCTCACCGCACGCGCCCTGACCTCGCTCAGTGCCGAGTTGAAACGCCGCGAACGGGTGCTGGCGGTCAGTGGCGCCAAAGACGTCGACGACCACAGGCGCCGTCACCGGAGCGATCCGTCGTTGCCTCGCCTCGGCCGGCTGGTGATCGTCGTGGACGAGTTCAAGATGCTCGCCGACGAGCTGCCTGACTTCGTGACGGGTCTCGTGCAGCTAGCGGCCATCGGGCGCTCGCTCGGGGTGCACCTCGTGCTCGCGACCCAACGGCCCGGGGGCATCGTCAGCGCCGACATGCGTGCCAACGTCTCACTGCGGGTCGCGCTGCGGGTGCGGGACCGCTCCGACAGCGACGACGTCATCGAGGACCCCCGGGCCGCCACCATCAGTGACCGGATGCCGGGCCGCGCCTTCGTGCGCACTGCCGACCAGCGCCTCCTCGAGGTGCAGTTCGCGCACGTCGGAGCGGCGATCGAGACGGAGCGCCAGGGCGGAACCGAGACCAGGGTCTGGCCCCTTCGCTGGTCAGACCTGGCCGAACCCGCTCCATATGCGTCGTCCGCACGGGGAGCCGGAGAACGCACCGAGCTCGCGGCAGTCGTAGACGCGACCCAGGAGGCCGCAGCCAGCCTGTCGCTCGACGCCACCACGGCCCCCTGGCTGCCACCCCTACCTCCCGCTCTTCAGGTCTCATCGCTGTCGAGGGTCGACGGTGGGGTATCGATCGGTCTGCGCGACGAGCCCGAGCGGCAGAGCCAACCGGTACTGACCTGGCATCCCGGAGCAGACGGGCACCTCGGTATCGCCGGCGGTTCGCGAACCGGACGGTCAACGGCGCTGCGATCGATCGTGGTCGGCCTCACCGAACGCCATTCCCCCACCGATCTGCACATCCACGTGCTCGAGGGTCGGCGTGGAGCGCTCACCGACCTACTGCCTCTGACGCACGTGGGTTCGGTGACGTCCGCCGACGATGCCGCCCTGGCCCGGCGGGTGGTCTCTCGCATCGTGGAGGGTACTCGGTCCAACACCACCAGCGACCAGCGACCAGCGAACACCGTACTCGTCATTGACGGCTGGGAGGCCGTGGAAGACGCCTTCGCCGACCTCGACCACGGAGCGCCGACCGAGGAGCTGCTGCGCCTGGCTCGGGACGGCCTGTCGGCCGGCCTGCGCCTGGTGGTCGCCGGTGGCCGGGCGGTGAGCACCGGGCGCCTCTCCGGGCTGCTCCAGCGTCGCATCGTGCTGTCGATGCCCGACCCCCTCGAACTGACTCTTGCCGGCATCGACGCCCGACGGGCGAACACCCCGCTGCCGCCGGGACGAGGGTTCGAGCTACCTGGCGGCCAGCTCGTGCAGCTCGCCCACATCGGCGTCTCGGTCGACGATGCGAACCAGCTCGCGGCTGTGACTTCGGCGGCCGACCTGGCCCGCCTGCGCAGTCACGACGTGCCGCTCGGGGACCTGCCGTGGCAGGTGCGGGCGCTACCCACCTGCGTCACCCCGGCCGAACTTCACCAGGACGGACGACGCCTCGCTATCGGGTTGGGCGGCGACGACGCGACGACCGTGCATCTCGACCCCGCGTCGTCCGGCCGGCGTCTGCTCGTGGCCGGACCCGCTCGGAGCGGCCGGTCCACGACCTTGGCCCTGCTCGCCCAACAGCTTCTCGCGGCAGGGCGGCCCGTTGCCCTCGTGCCCGGGCGCCGCTCGCGGCTGCGCGAGCTGGGCGGCCTTCCCGGGCTGCACCTGCTCGACTCCGCAGACCGTGACGGGTTCGTCGAGCTGCGCCGCGCCACCCCCGAGCTCGGCATTCTCGTCGACGACGCCGAGAACCTCAGCGGAACGCCGATGGAGGCGGCGCTGCTCGAGGCCACCGCCATCGTGGACAGCGCCGAGGGAGTGGTCGTCGTCGTAGCCGAGACCCAACGCGCCCTGGGGCTGTTCCGCGGTCTGGTGCCCGAGGTGGCCCGCGACGGATGCGGCGTGCTGCTCTCACCCTCGTCGCCAGCTGACGGTGACCTGCTGCGGGTGCGCGTCGACGTGCCCAACGAGCGCCGTCCCGGCTTCGGGTTCGTCGTGGCCGAGGGGTCGTGCACACCCGTACAGATCGCCGACGCCTTCGCCTCCGGTGTTCGTGCCAATGATGGTCCAGCCCTCACGATCAGTCGCGCCTGAGTAGGCACGGGAGCCAAACTGGCGCAAGTGACCTTGCGACGCCCAACGCTGACGGATCAACGAGCCGGACATGTTGGACTCGCTCACGTTCGCGCTCCGCGCCGTCAATCACGACGACGACATGGTCACGCTCATCGGGCTTGATGCAGCAGGAGCACTCATCGGGGCGTCATCTGGTGGGGTGGCGATCTCGCGATCGCTCACGCCTTGCGTCTTGCGCCCAGCCCGGGAGGCACACGTGTCGTGGCGCGAGCTCGGCGAGGCCATCGGGACTAGCGGTGAAAGCCGTCCACCAGCGCTACCGCGCCTTCTGACCCACCCGTCTCATTCCGGCAGCCGCATGGCGGGGCTGGTCAGCCAGAGGGGCCGGGCGGTCGTCAGGCGGCGCGGATACGCCGTTCGAGTTCCCGTTCGAAGAGGCTCGGTGGTTGCGTGGGCCACGAGGCGAGCGAAGGCGTGCGGGCCACGGCGGGTCGTCGCCCAGGAAGCAGGATTGGCGCGGTGGACCGGTAGGTGTGTCCGGTGGGGGTGGTCAGCTCGACGGTGTGCCGCTCGTCGGGACGGGCGCGGTCCCACCCGACGCGCAGGGACAGGTCTGACCGGGGCAGCTCTGATGGTGGGGGCCCGGCGCTGGTGCGGCCTCTTGTCGGAGCGCCGGGTTGTTGCGGTTTCGGGGTGATGGTGCGGGCGGTGAAGCCGGGGTGTTGTTTGGTGTGGTT
>JAKDLG010000158.1 GCA_030452985.1 Humibacillus sp. | reverse complement strand
CGGTGCCCCCGCCTGCGGGTCACCCCGCCTGCCGGTGACCCCGCCTGCGGGTTCCCCCTACTATAGGGTCACCGGCGACGGGTTGGCAGCGACGGGAGTGGTACGTGAGTGACGGAACCCAGGACTCGAGCTACGCCGAGAGGCTGCAGAAGCAGGGGGTCTGGTGGAAGCAGATCCTGCCGTTTCAGCTCGACCTGCTCACGTCGTACCTGCCCTACCTGCGTCCCGGCGGCTCGGTCTTCGTGGTGTGCCCGCAGGAGGTCGGCTACCGCAGCGACCCGACCCACGTGAGCTTCACGACCGACGCCGACATCTCGCGGATCTGCCGTGCCGTCGGATCGACCCCGGTCAAGGCCGACGGCTTCCCGTTTCCGCGCCCCGTCGGAAAGCTGTTCCTCTACAACGAGTTCTGCGTGCCGGCCACCAAGGCGGCCTGAGCCTCGAGAGTTGCCAACCGGCTCGTCCCGCCCAACCACAGAGGCCACCACGACGGATGCCGCTGACCCGACTGAGGGGGTCAGCGGCATCCGTCTGCCGTGGTCCTGAGCGGCTCAGTCGCTCATGCCCGCCTTGATGAGGTCCATCACCGAACCGTCGGCCAGGGTCGTGACGTCGCCGACCTCGCGGCCCTCGGCGACGTCCTTGAGCAGGCGCCGCATGATCTTGCCGGAGCGGGTCTTCGGCAGCTCGGCGACGATGAGGATCTGCCGGGGCTTGGCGATCGGGCCGATCTCCTTGGCCACGTGGTTACGCAGCTCCTGCACGAGGTCGGCGCCCTCGCCCACCTCGTCTGCCTCCGCCACGGCCTCGGCGCGCAGGATGACGAAGGCACAGACGGCCTGACCGGTGGTCGCGTCGGACGCGCCCACCACAGCGGCCTCGGCCACCTTCGGGTGGGAGACCAGCGCCGACTCGATCTCGGTCGTGGAAAGCCGGTGACCGGAGACGTTCATTACGTCATCGACCCGGCCCAGCAGCCAGATGTTGCCTTCGGTGTCGTACTTGGCGCCGTCGCCCGCGAAGTAGTACTTCGGCCCGAAGCGGCTCCAGTAGGTCTGCTGGTAGCGCTCGGGGTCGCCCCAGATGCCGCGCAGCATGGCCGGCCAGGGCTTGGTGAGCACCAGGTAGCCGACCTGGTCAGGCTCGGTCAGAGGCTGGCCCTCGTCGTCGAGGATCTCTGCGGCGATGCCCGGGATGGTCTTCTGGGCCGAACCGGGCTCGAGGGTGGTGACCCCTGGCAGGGGGCTGATCATGATCGCGCCGGTCTCGGTCTGCCACCACGTGTCGACGACCGGGGCGGTGTTCGCGCCGATGTGCTTGCGGTACCAGAGCCACGCCTCAGGGTTGATCGGCTCGCCGACCGACCCGAGCAGGCGCAGCGAGCTGAGGTCGAACTTCGCCGGGATGTCGTCGCCCCACTTCATGAAGGTGCGAACGGCGGTGGGGGCGGTGTAGAGAACCGTCACCTTGTAGTCCTGCACGATCTGCCACCAGCGCCCCTGGTGCGGGCTGTCGGGGGTGCCTTCGTACATCACCTGGGTGGCGCCGTTGGTCAGGGGACCGTAGACGATGTAGGAGTGCCCGGTCACCCAGCCGATGTCGGCGGTGCACCAGTAGACGTCGGTGTCGGCGTGCACGTCGTGCACCACGGCGTTGGTGTAGGCGCACTGGGCCAGGTAGCCGCCGGTGGTGTGGAAGATGCCCTTCGGCTTACCGGTGGTGCCGGAGGTGTAGAGGACGAACAGCGGGTGCTCGGCCTCGAACGCCTGCGCCTCATGGGTGGGCGCCGCCTTCTCGAGAGCCTCGTGCCACCAGAGGTCGCGCTCGTTCCAGGCGATGTCCTGCCCGGTGCGCCGCACGACGAGCACTTTCGTCACCGAGGTCTCCCCGCCCTCGAGGGCGGCGTCGACGGCGGGCTTGAGCGCCGACGGCTTGCCGCGCCGGTAGCCACCGTCAGAGGTGATGACGAGCTTGGCGCCACCATCGTCGATGCGGGTGCGCAGGGCGTCAGCCGAGTAGCCGCCGAACACGACCGAGTGCGGTGCGCCGATGCGCGCGCAGGCCAGCATGGCCACGGCGGCTTCGGGGATCATCGGCAGATAGATCGCGACGGTGTCGCCCTTGCCCACCCCGAGGTCGGAGAGGGCGTTGGCGGCCCGCTGCACCTGCTCGTGCAGGTCGGCGTAGGTGATGTCGCGGGTGTCACCCTCGGGCTCGCCGACGAAGTGGATGGCGACGCGGTCGCCGTGGCCAGCCTCGACGTGCCGGTCGACGGCGTTGACGCAGGCGTTCAGCTCACCGTCGGCGAACCACTTCGCGAACGGCGGGTTGCTCCAGTCGAGCGACTCGGTGAAGGGTTTGCTCCACGTCAGGTACGTCCTGGCCTGGTCGGCCCAGAATCCCTCGTGATCGGCCTCTGCCGCCTCGTAGAGGTCGGCCGTGCCGTTCGCCCCGGCCGCGAACTCGGCAGAGGGGGAGAGGGAGGGGTCGTTGGTCGCGTGGGTGAGGGTGTCATCGCTCACGGGGTTCCACCTTTCGCATCGGCAATGGTGCGGGAGAGTCCCGGCCGGCCGCGTCGGCGCCCGGAGACCCATCGAGTCAACTCAATGCCACCGTAGTTCGCCGGGCCGGGCGGTCGTGATGCGGGTCACGCCTCTACTGGCCAGTAGTCGGCTGAGCGGTCCGGCTCGGCCGACGAGCGGTCATGCCCCAGGAGGCGCGGTGGCGGGCGCCGGCGGCGCCTATCGGGTCGGCCGCCAATCCGCGGGGTTCTCGGGCCCGAACCTCGGCTGTGACCGACCGCACCTACCGCCTCGTCGTCCGGCTGGTCCGCGTGCTGTTCGCGGCGTTGGGGCTGCGGATCCGGGTGCACGGCGCCGCGAACCTGCCACAACGCGGTGGAGCCGTTCTCGCGAGCAACCACATCAGCTTTCTCGACTTCCTCTTCGTCGGTCTGGTCGGTATCCGCCGAGGACGCTTCGTTCGGTTCCTGACCAAGGAGGCCGTCTTCGCAGTGCCAGTGGTGGGCGCGGTGATGCGCTCGATGGGTCACATCCCGGTCGACCGCGCGCACGGCGAGGTGGCTCTGCGCCGAGCGGTCGAGGATGCCGCACGAGGCGAGGTGGTCGGCGTCTTCCCCGAGGCGACGATCAGCCGGTCGTGGACGCTGCGCACCTTCAAGCCCGGCGCGGCCGCGGTCGCCGTTCGGTGCCAGGTGCCGCTCGTGCCCGTCGTGGTGTGGGGCGGTCAGCGCGTGCTGACCGTCGGGGGCCGCGGCAGCCTTCGACGCGGACGAGCCATCACCATCCTCGTCGGTGCACCGCTGCACCCCGGTCCCGGCGACGAGCCGGATGCCGTCAGCTTCGCGTTGCGAGCCGCCACCGACCAGCTGCTCGAGCAGGCCATGGCGATGCATCCCGACCGACCTCGCCCCGACGAAGACGCGTGGTGGCTACCGGCCTCCCACGGCGGTTCCGCTCCCACCCCTTCGGCTGCCGCCCGGCTCGACGAGTCGGCGCTCAGCCCGCGAGACCGGGTCGCGCTGCAGCGCAGTCGAGCCCGCCGTCAGTAGGCCATGCCCATCACGGCCCGCACGGTGGCCAGGGTGCGCTGGGCCACCGCGTTCGCGCGGGCGTTGCCCTGGTGCAGCACGGCCGTCACCTGGGCGGGGTCACGAGCCAGCTCGACCCGCCGAGACCGATGGGCGGCCAGCCCCTCGTTGATCGCTTCGGTGACCGTGGCCTTGAGCCCGGCGGCTCCGCGGTTGCCGACCTGGTCGGCGATCGCCTCTGGGCTCTGGTCGAGAAACAGACCGGCGAGGGTGAGCAGGTTGGCCACCTCAGGGCGAGCCACGGGGTCGAAGGTGATCTGTCGTTCCGAGTCGGTTCGCGCGGCACGGATGCGCTGGGCGGTCTCGTCGGCCGTGTCGCGCAGATTCACCACGTTGCCCTTGCTCTTGGACATCTTCGTGCCGTCGGTGCCCAGCAGCAGTGGCACGTCACTGAGCAGGGCCTCGGGCTCGGCGAACACCGACTGCCCGGCGGCGTATCGGGTGTTGAAACGCCGGGCGATCGAGCGCGTCAGCTCGAGGTGGGGCAGCTGGTCGCGGCCGACCGGCACGATGCGGGAGTGGCAGAACAGCACGTCCGCAGCCTGGTGAACCGGGTAGGTGAGCAGCAGGCCCGACAGGGGCCTCGACCCCGAGAGGGCGAGCTCGTCCTTGACCGTCGGGTTGCGCCGCAGCTCGGCATCGGTGACCAACGACAGAAACGGCAGCATCAGCTGGTTCAGGGCCGGCACGGCGCTGTGCGTGAAGATCGTCGTGAGCTTGGGGTCGAGGCCCGCAGCCAGGTAGTCGAGCACCAACCCGTAGACGTTCTCACCGAGGTTGCCCACCGAGTCACGATCGGTGATCACCTGGTAGTCGGCGATGACCACAAAGGTCTCGACCCCCTTGTCCTGCAAACGAACCCGATTGCGAAGACTGGCCAGGTAATGGCCGACGTGCAAGGGGCCCGTCGGTCGGTCGCCGGTCAGCATCCGGAACCGCTGGGGGTCGCGGGCGGCCGAGTCGTCGATGAGGGAGTCGAGGACGGCGCTGCGCTCGAGGGCGGTGGCATACGTCACGCTCTCGGGAACGTTCGGGCTCGTCGGCTGGGTGACTCGCTGGTCAGCGCCCGCGGACGCTGCCGGGGGAGGTGCGGGAGTGGTGGGGGTAGTGGTCATGTTTGCTCCTTCATCGTGTCGGCTGGACGCCCACGAGGGGTCGCCCGCCAGACATGACAAGAGCCACCCGTGGGCGGCTCTGGGGAGTGAGTTCGCGACAGGTTCGCGGGAGGGCCGCCTCAGCTGGGCGGCCACCAGGTGAGGTTGCGGGATCCTCGGGCGAACGGTGTCACGCCTCTCAGGGTAGCCGCCCGCGGTCAGTCTCAGCGGCATCCACCTCGCACCGGATGTCGCTCCGTCCTTGCATCGCCGGCGACCTTCCGTCCTTTCGACCGTGTTCTCCCGTCGAAAGGACAGTTCGTGCGACACGAACCGTCCTTTCGACGTGCGGGATGCGGGAACCGGGCCGGTGGCCGGTGCTCCCTGGGTGGGGTGCCGGCCGACGACTCCTAGGCTGGCCAGGTGAGCCTGCCTGCCGACCGAACCGAGATCGTCCAGCAGGTGGGCGCGCTCGTCGCCCTCCCGGGCGTGCGCGAGCGCGCTGAAATGGCCCGGGAGGCCTGCACGCGGCTGCGCTTCCACGAGGCCCTACGGCGCCGCATTCCGGAGGCGTCCGCGGAGTCGCGGGTGCGCGGTGCCCAAGCCAGCGCGGCCCTCGACGGCGCCAACCTGCCGCTCTCGGCGGTGCGCGAGCACATGAGCGGTGCTCGCGAGTGGCCGGACGACACCGATCCCGGCCTGCGCGTGGTCAGGGGGGCCGTGGGGGTGACCGCCGAGAGCGAGCGGGTGGTGACCCTGGTGCTCACCGCTCCGCTTCAGGTACTGGCCCGGCTGCACGTCGCCGCGGCGTCGTCTCTCGTCGCCGGTGACCGCTTGGGCCGACCGAGAACGGGCACCGACGGGTGTGACGAGTTCATCGATCTCGGACCGCCCCCGCCTCCGTCGGTGGTCTCGCTTCGCTTGGCGAACCTGGCCGACCTGATCACGAGCCTCAGCTCGGGTCCGGGTCGTCCCCCTGCCGTGGTGGTCTCTTCGATCGTGCACGCCGAGATCGTCAGCATCCGTCCGTTCGCGGCCGGCAACGGGCTCGTGGCCCGCGCGATGGAGCGCGTGCTGGTGCAGGCCCTCGGTCTCGATCCGACCGGGGTGGCGGTGCCGGAGGCCGGTCATGTGGCCGGCGGCGGCCCGGCCTACCTGGGCGCGCTCACGGCGTACGGCCAGGGAACGGCAGCCGGAGTGGGGCTGTGGCTGCAGCAGGCCGCCGACGCCGTCATCGCAGGGGCGGGTGAGGGCGTGCGCATCTGCGACGCCGTTCGAGCGGGTCGGCTCGGCTGAGGGAGCGGGGTGTCCACGGTGGTGGACACTTTCTCGGGATCGGTGCCTCGTACCCTGTTGCCGCGGTCGACCCTGGGGTACAAATGACCCAAGGAACCACATCGCCGCGAGGCGTAGGCAGCGATTCCGAGAATGTAAGTCTCGAGAGGCACCGAGTACCCACGCGAGATCAGTTCCCTTGGAACCGTTCACCCCCGGGACACAACCGGGGCGACACACACGATGCGCGCCTGGTAGCACGGAGCGTCTCAGGAGGCCCCCCGACATCGTCGGGGGGCCTCATCCCACTTCGGGGGTTTGGTCCGGCTTTGGCCAGAGCCTCACGGCGACCGAAGGCTTGTTGCGCAAGGCAATTCGGTGACAGGTAGCGCGCCGCGCTTGCTTTTCGACCGACCTGAGCGTGACCATTGAGAGGCGCCCCCCCGGTTGGGGCTGGCGCCGCGTTGTCCGGCGTGTCCCCCCCGATTGCCGGATGGCACGTGGTGGCCTTCATCTCCCCCCCGGTGAGGGCCACCGGCCTGCCCGGAACCAGATCGAGGTTCCTGGCCGGCCAGCAGGACTGCGCGGGGTCGAGGGGGGCACGAACGGGTCGTGCTCTCCCTCGGGTCGTGCTCTTCCTCGGGTCGGCGCTTCCGGTCATCCACACCCCCTTGCCACCCGACGGTCCGTCCACAGGCGCCAGGATGCCGCTGGGCCGGCCTCCGTCGGCGAGCGACGGTGGGTTCATGGGACACGTCATCGCCTTCATTCCGGCCTCGGGAGGGGTCGGAGCCTCGACGCTGGCCGCCGCCGTCGCCGTTCGCGGGGCCAGCGCCGGTCGGGCGGTGGTCGCCGTCGACCTCGACCACGTCGCGGGCCGACTCGACGTCGTGTTCGGGGTCGAGCAGCATCCTGGCTGGCGGTGGGACGCCCTCACCGAGGTGATCGGTGTGGTCGATGGGACTGCCCTTGGGCAGCGGTTGCCCTGCGCGGAGGGCGTTCGCGTGCTGGCCCACGACCGCAGCCGGGCTGCGCTTTCGGCCGAGCTGGGACCGAACGGCACCGACGACGGCGCCGGTCGCGGCGACTCATCCCCGCCTGTCGGGCACGGCGTCGCGGTCGAGGCGGTTTCCGACGTCGTGTCCGGGCTGGCCCGGGCCCATGACCTGACCATCGTCGACCTTCCGCGCGACCTGACGTTGGTCGAGTTGGTCTCCGGCCTCGTCGATGCGGTGGTGCTGGTGGTTGGCTCCCACCTGTCTCAGGTCGCGGCGGCGGCGGCATCCACCGTGGTGCTGACTCGGGTGCTGCGCGCGCTTCCGACGGCTGACGTCGACAGACAGCCATGGTCGTGCCCGCCGCCGCCGACCTGGCTCGTGCTGCGCGGCTCTGCCGTCTCCGACGATCTCGCCGACGTCGTGGTCGACCATCTCGACCTGCCGTTGGTCGGGATCGTGGGTGACGAGCACCGGGTCATCAGCGACCTGCAGCGCGGCCTCGTTCCTGGCGCTCGGGGGCGAGGGTCGCTCGTCGACGTGGCTGACGACCTGCTCCTGCGCCTGGTCGCCGTGGAGCGTGCCGCGTGAGCCTCAGCCCCGCAATGTGGAGGCACGCCCGCGAGGGCCGTTCTCCCGACGTCACACTCGTTCGCGACGTGGCGAAGGTCGAGTCGGGCCCGCTGGGTGTGGTGCGGGTCGAGCAGGCCCGCGACGCTCTGTCGTCGCGGGTGCTGGGCGCCGGCCCGCTCGATCGTTGGCTCGGCGAGCCGGGGGTGAGCGACATCGCGGTCAACGGTGACGGTCGTATCTGGGTCGACCGGGGTGACGGCATGGAGTGGACCGGCGAACAGCTCTCGATCGACGACGCGCGCGTGCTCGCGGTTCGCCTGGCTGGCGTCGCCGGAAGACGCCTCGACGAGGCGAGCCCGTGGGTCGACGGCCAGCTGCCGGCGGGCGCCCGTCTGCATGCGGTGCTGCCGCCGCTCGTCGCCGACGGACCGCACATCACCATCCGGGTGCCCTCGCGCGTGCCCGTCAGCCTGGCGGCGCTGGAGCGGAGAGGGATGTATCCGCCCGAGTGGGCCGAGCTGCTGCGCGCTGTGGTGGCCGAACGGGTTGCTTTCGTGGTCTCGGGTGGGACGGGTGCTGGTAAGACCACCTTGCTGGCGGCGCTGCTCGGCGAGGCGGCCGAGGCTGAACGCATCCTCATCGTCGAAGACGTTCGTGAGCTGCACGTCGAGCACCCCCACGTCGTGCGGCTCGAGGCCCGACCGCCCAACGTCGAGGGCGCTGGCGAGGTGACCCTGACGACGCTCGTGCGACAGGCCCTGCGGATGCGACCCGACCGGCTCGTCGTGGGTGAGGTGCGTGGAGCCGAGGTGCGTGAGCTGTTGGCCGCGCTCAACACCGGCCACGAGGGCGGTTGTGGAACGCTGCACGCCAACGCCCCTGAAGACCTCCTGGCCAGGTTCGAGGCCCTCGGAGCGCTGGCCGGTCTTGGGCCGGCGGCGGTGCAGTCGCAGCTGGCGTCGGCCATCGACCTCGTGATCCACGTCAGTCGCGCCGGTGCGGTGCGACGGGTGGCGCAGATCGCGGCGGTCGTGCGTCGCAACGGGGTTCCCTGCGTGGTACCGGCGGCCAGCTGGGGCGGACCGGGCACGCGCCCCGACCGCGACGAGGGCTGGGCCGCCACGGCTGACCGGCTCGGCCTCGCCGGCACCGCCACGGGGGTGCGGCGGTGATGGTCGTCGTCGCCTGTGCCCTGGCCGGGGCCGTGCTGCTCTGGCCGGGTCGGCCGTCAGCCGGGCGGGCGCACGACCTCCGGGCGCTTGCCGCGGCTCGACCGAGTGAGCAGCTTGTGTCGTCCGGACGGCTGGGTCGCTTCACCGCGCTGTGGAACGACGACCCGGTGCAGGTCTTCCAGCGGTGGCTGGCGACTCGTCGCTCGCAAGACGTCGAGGCGGCCGCCCTCGCCCTGCTCGATGCGGCCGGCCCCGCGCTGCGGGCCGGGTTGACCCCAGCAGCCGCCGTTCGCCTCGCCGTCATCTCGGCCCATGGGCTGCCCTCCGACGAGCTGCGAAGGTTCGTCGAGGGTCTTGACGAGGCAGCCCTGGCGGGCCTTCCGGCATCGAGAGTGTGGGCCGAGCTGGCGACACGGTCGGGCTCGGGGCCGGTTGCCTTCGTCGCCGGCGCCTGGCGGCTCTCGGAGGTGACCGGGGCTCCTTTGGCCGAGGCCGTGGAGCGGGCGGCCGAGGCACTCCGCGACGCCCAAGCCCGGCAGCGAAGGGTGGCGGTCGCGGTCGCTGGGCCGCGGGCGACGGTCTTTGTCCTCACAGCCCTCCCGCTCACCGGCCCGATCTTCGGGTTGGCCTGCGGGCTATCGCCGGTCGAGCTCTACCTGGGGTCGTCGCTGGCGGCGGTGTCGGTCGTCGCAGGGGTGGTGCTCGTTCTTCTCGGACGGCTGTGGTGCCGTCGCCTCGTGAGAACGGCGGTCGAGGCATGAGCAGCACTTTGGCGGCCGGTCTCGTGGCGACTCTGGTGGCGGTCGTCGTGCTGCTGCTCCCCGGCAGGATGGGTGACGGCACGCTGGAGGGCACCCCGCCCCAGGTGCACGAGGCTGGGGCGGGGCGCCCTGTCCCCGGACGAGATTCACCCGGTTCACTCGATCGACCCGATGATTCAGCCCGCCGGATGTTGGTGCCTTGGCGTCGACGCAGAGGTTCGCCGTTCACGGTGGGCCTGCGAACGGCGCCTTCTGCAGAAGCGGTGGCGTCCGCGCTGGCGCTCCTGGCGCTGGCCTTCCGGTCGGGTCTGCCCACCTGGCAGGTGCTCGACGCCGTAGCCGACCAGTCACCCGAGCCGGTGTCCCGAGATCTGCGCCAGGTGGCGGCTGCGCTTCGCTGGGGTGCAGACGAGCATGAGGCCTGGGCCTCCGTGGATTCCGCGTGGGCACCCGCTGCCCGAGCGGTCAGCATCGCCCATCGGGCCGGTATTGCCCCGGCAGCGCTGCTCATGAAGGCGGCCGAAGACACCAGGCGAGCTGACCTCGAGCGTCTCGAATTAGCGGCGGCCCAGGTCGGGGTGCGCCTGGTGCTGCCGCTGGGTCTGGTTCTGCTACCGGCGTTCTGCCTCACCACGGTGGTGCCCCTCGTCGTCTCGCTCGGTCGTCAGTTGCTGACGACGGGATGAGTCGCTCGTCGGAGACGCCGACGAGCCCGCCCCAGAAAGGAACTCCACATGACTGCACAGCTCACCAGGTTGCTTCGACGTCGTCAGCGCGACGCCGGCATGACCACGGCCGAGTACGCCGTCGGCATCATGGCGGCCTGCACGTTCGCGCTCGTTCTGCTCGGCGTCGTGAAGTCCGGTGCTGTGCGCAGCGCCTTGGCCGGCATCGTGCAGAGTGCCCTCGCCCTCGCCGGCTGAGCCCTCGGTACGCGCACCGACCGCTGGCTGCACTCGCACCGACTGCACTCGCATCGGCTGCCCTGGATGCGGCCCGGGCCCGGTGGTCGATGCGATCGCGGTTGCCCGCCGTCCCGACGCCGGCATGGTGACCGCCGAGCTCGCGGTGGCGATCCCGTCCGTGGTGCTCGTTCTGGCGGTGTGTCTCGCAGGGCTGGGCGCGGTGGTCGATCAGGTTCGGTGCGTCGACGCCGCGAGGTTGGGGGCGCGCGCGGCGGCGCGAGGCGACCCTCCGGCGGGGGTGCGCGCGCTGGCGGAGCGCGCGGCCCCCGAAGGTGCCCGGGTGTCAATCGGTTCTTCCCATGGGGAGGTCCGTGTGGTCGTCACCGCGACCGCCGGCGGATGGGCAGGGTTCGTCCCGTCGTGGAACCTGGTCGCCACCGCCACCACCCCGGTCGAGCAGAAGGCCCGGTGATGCCCTGGTGACACCGAAGATGAGCGCCGCCTGGTCACGAGGCGACCGCGGGGCGGGAACGGTGTTGGCCGTCGCGATAACCGGAGCAGTTCTGACGGTGGCACTGGCGGCCCTGGTTCTGGGTTCAGCAGTGGTCGCCAGCCATCAGGCCCGTCTGGCCGCTGACCTCGCCGCGCTGGCCGGGGCCGGCCGGGCGCAAACTGGTGCGAGCGCCGGGCAGGCCTGCACCGAGGCGGGCCGCGTCGCTGGTCTGAACCGGGCCACGCTGAAATCGTGCTCCGTCGAGGGCTCTGATGTGCTTCTGGTCGTGTCGGTGGAGGCAGGTCTGACCAGGCAAGCCATCGCGCGCTCTCGCGCCGGGCCCCCGCGCTGACGTCCTCGTTCCCAATGCATATCCCCAGTCGAATGGCCAGTGTGGGTTATCCATTTGACTGCCGGGACCGCTGGGGCGCTGGGCAGTTCGTTACT
>JAKDLG010000335.1 GCA_030452985.1 Humibacillus sp. | reverse complement strand
ACGTGGTCCCATGCTCGTGGCAACGAGGTGGTCCCATCACGCTGGCAAGCGACATCTTCCGCATCAGCTCAGCGAAGCGCTCAACATCGAAGTTGGCCTGCGCTGCGGCCACACCCGGATGACAGCCGATGCCCCAGATGGCCACCTGGTCACTCCGAGCGGTGGTCTGTTCAAATTCGCTTGCGGATCGGGTGGCAGCGAAGACGACGGCACCGAGCTGTTCGAGTTGGCGGGGCGCAATCCCGGGGTCAATGTGCGCATGCAGATCCAGAGGTGGGAGTACGCGGCTCATGCGAAAAAGCTCCGTAGCTCGTCTGCCCCCCTTCGGCACAGGTGGAGTGCATCGGTGGCCGCGTAGTCGGCAGGGAGGGACATAGCCATGACATCTCGCGGCCTGATGCCCCCAATGGCGAAGTCGCACATCGGATCGACAATCGACTTCTGCTGAACGAAGTTCGTGAATCGGCCGGTGGTGTCGTCGCAGAGGTACTCGGTGCGATCGGGAATCCCGGCTGCTGCGAACGCCGCGCGTCGCACCAGACAGCCGAAGCAGACGCCGCACGAGCTGCCAGGCTGGGCACCGCTATAGCGAGCGTCAGTGTGGGAGCAGGAGTTCGTAGCGCTGAGATATGCTGAAGACGCGTCGGTGCCCACCTCTTCGGCGACCAGGGCGAACATCTCCCCTTTGGTCAAGGACTCGAACGGGTTCTCGATATGACCGTGGCCGCCCACCCGCTCGACAAGGGCCTGGAGGTCGCGCAAGAACCGAGGGTGGGTTGTGTGGGTCGACAGGGCGCCGCGACGATCGGCACCGAGCGATGGATTCAGAGATGCAAACCCATTCTCGGCAATCCAAAGTGGCACGTTCGCGCAGCTGGCAACCGCCAGACCCAGCGATAGGAAGAGCAGCGACCGGGAGCGAGTCGAGGGCTCGTCACGGAAGATGCTGCCATCCAGACGGCGGGATCCACGGTTGATATGGAACTGATGATGAATCTGGGCAACCCTGGGCGCGTAGCCACCGAGCGCCTTGCCGAGACCCTGCTGAATCGGTGAGAGAGCCGTCGAGCTGTACTGCGACACAAGCGCCTGAGAGCTACCTTCGTCGAGTTGGCGAGCGGAGATGAGGGCGCCTGCAGCCGAGTCAGCACCGCCACTTAGGAGCACAGTGCGCTGGTAGTCGACCGCTGGCAGAGGCAGCGGCTCAACGGTGTCGGCTGGGGCTTGGGTGAAGGTAAACGCCCAGCGGTCGCCGGAGAGAAAACCGACCAAGATTGCCAGGTCGCCCGCAACGCCCGACCACGTGGTCGGATCGTCTACCTGAACCGTGAGCTCAAGATCTCGCGTGTTCCAACTCGCCCCTCCGCCCTCCCGTAGGACGGACCGGTCAGTCGCCAAGGCTCCCAGCGCAATGCGTACGAGATCGACGTTTCGTGGGTTGACCGGGCCCAGGCTCTCCAGATACGGGCTCAGAGTGCCGGTAAAGCTGGACCGCGCGGACCTAGACCAGAAAAACACCTCATCGAACGAGGCGGCAGTGATTGCCGCGTCGGCATCCGCCTCGGAGACAGTCAGGAGGCACCGGGTCATGAGTCGCCTCCGAAGATTTTGCCGAGATCGCGGAGGCCATTTTCGATCGCTGCCGACATCTCCTGCTCGGTCGCCCCGGTCGGCGTCAGGATGGCCTGACTGGCCACCTCGGCAGCCAGGTCGCGCACCATCTGCTCGGCTGCGCGTCGCTGCTCGTACGTAGCACCCTCGGCATGGATGCGCGCAGCAATCTCTGTGAGGGTCACCTCGGCGATGGTGACTTCGATCGACTTGCGGACGACATCCTCAGGGCTTGGCGCCTGGCCCTCCGGCTGTTCGAGGATCCAGTCAACTACCCCCGCCACGATGTCGCGAGCTTCAGAGTCGTCGATGGTGCTGTCGGCCCAAGTTTCGAACGCGGCCTCGACGATCTGGATACCGATAGAGACCGGGTCACCCAGGGCGCGAAGCTCGTCGTAGTCCAGGCCTGCGCGGCGGAGCGCGTTTCGGTCACCACTTGAGTAGGCCAGCGCCAGTCGCCCAGCCCGGCCTGCAGCCCTTGACACACGCCCAACCGAACGACTCACACCGCCCGACGAGCGACCC
>JAKDLG010000030.1 GCA_030452985.1 Humibacillus sp. | reverse complement strand
CCTCCGGCAACGGCAAGGGCCAGATCTTCGTCAAGGGCGAGGTCATCAAGACCGTTCCCGAGAGTCAGATCGTCGAGACCCTCATCGAGGAGGCCATGCGCCTCGCCGAGGAGATGGGCGAGCCGGTCGAGGAGTCCGCCGCCGGAGCCCCGTCGGTCACCGTCGGCTGAGATCATGCGCCCGAGCGTCCTCGCGACGCAGCGTCGGGCGGCCGTGCGGGCTCTGGCCGAGGCGCTGGTGGCGCTCGCACCGGGGGAGCGGGTGGCGGTCGCCGTTGACGGGGTCGACGGCGTGGGCAAGACGGTGCTGGCCGACCAGCTCGCCGAGGTCATCGGCAGCCTGCCGGATGGCGCCCGGACGGTGGTACGCGTCGGGATCGACGGGTTTCACCACCCCCGGGCCCGGCGTTACGCCCGCGGCACCGGCCCCGACACGTTCTACGACGACTCCTACGACTACGAGGCTATTCGCACCTGCGTGTTGGAGCCGTTCCGCTCCGGGCGCCCCCTGACTCCAGCGGTGTTCGACGTGGAGGCCGACAAGGCAGTGACACCCTCGTGCGTCGAGACCGCCGGCGACACGCTGCTGCTGGTCGACGGGATCTTCCTCCAGCGATCCGAGCTGGCCGGTCAGTGGGATGCCGTGGTGTTCGTCGACGCTCCCTTCGCCGTGACGGTGCCGCGCGGCAACGTCCGCTTCGACGGGCACCATGACCCCGACCCGGAGGCGGCCACCAACCGCCGCTACGTCGAGGGCCAGCGGCTCTACGTCGCGCAGGTAAGGCCGCGCGAGCAGGCGAGCTGGGTGTTCGACAACACCGACCTCGACCGGCCGCTTCTCAGCCCACGGGGATCAGCGGGTGGATCGCCGGGGGCACACTGACGTGCCCGTCGGCCGCTGCGAACGCGGCGGCCAGGTGCTCGGTCTGCAGGTGCGTGGCCATGTCCTCCGGTGAGCGCCAGGTCTCGATGGTGAAGAAGGTGCCCGGTGCGGCCTCCGACTCGAACACCTCGTAGGAGACGCAGCCGTCCTCGTCGCGGGTGGCCACGGCCAGGGTCGACAGGGCAGAGCGGATGCCGTCTTCGGAACCCGGCTTGGCGGCGATCTCGGCAACGACACGCAACTCGGTCATGGTGGGCCTTTCCGGGGCTGAAGACGGTTGCGGTCGGGTACACCGCGCGGGTCCCTCCACCGTAGTGCGCACGGCAGGCGGCGCGCCGGGTTCGAGAACAGCAGCCCGCCCACCCGGTCTCACTAGACTTCGGCCATCGCCCAGAGCGAGCACGCTCGCAGCCCGAGGAGGGGGAGATGCCCGACCCACTGCTGGCCAGCACCCGGGTCACCACGCCCCGCACGTTGCTCGACGTGCTGGCGGCCACTGCGGCCCGGCATCCCGACGCGCCGGCCATCGACGACACCCGGTCGGTGCTGACCTACCGCGAGCTGTCCGGTGACGTCGATGAGATGGCCGCTCGACTCACGGCATCGGGGGTGCGGCTGGGCGACCGGGTCGGGGTGCGGGCGCCGTCGGGCACCCACGACCTCTATGTCGCGATCCTCGGCATCATGCGAGCCGGCGGCGCTTACGTGCCGGTCGACGCCGACGACCCGCAGGAGCGGGCCGACCTCGTGTTCGCCGAGGCCGCCGTCGCGGCGGTGGTGGGGGCCGACCGTCGCATCGAGACGAACCGCGGGACGAACGGCACGATGCCCTTTTCGGGGGTCGCGGCACCCTCGTCACCAGAAGTGACGGTCGACCACGACGCGTGGGTCATCTTCACCTCCGGTTCGACCGGGCGACCCAAGGGGGTGGCGGTGAGCCACCGGTCGGCAGCCGCCTTCGTCGACGCCGAGGCGCGAATGTTCCTGCAGCACGAGCCGATCAGGCCGGGTGACCGGGTGTTGGCCGGTCTCTCTGTGGCCTTCGACGCCTCGTGCGAGGAGATGTGGCTGGCCTGGCGGCACGGGGCCTGCCTGGTGCCGGCGCCCCGTTCGCTCGTGCGCACCGGCATCGACCTCGGCCCCTGGCTGGTGGCCCAGGGCATCACCGTCGTGTCGACCGTGCCGACGCTCGCAGCGCTGTGGCCCCCGGAGGCGCTCGAGCCGGTGCGCCTGCTCATCTTCGGCGGAGAGGCCTGCCCCCCTGACCTCGTGGCGCGTCTCGTCTCACCGGAGCGAGAGGTCTGGAACACCTACGGCCCGACCGAGGCGACGGTCGTGGCGTGCGCAGCGATCATGGACGGCCTCGGCCCGGTGCGTATCGGCCTGCCCCTCGACGGCTGGGACCTCGCCGTCGTCGACAGCGCCGAGACTCCCGTCGCGCCCGGCGAGACGGGGCAGCTGATCATCGGCGGGGTGGGCCTGGCCCGCTACCTCGACCCCGGGAAGGATGCCGAGAAGTTCGCGCCGATGCCGACGCTGGGCTGGGCCCGGGCCTACCGTTCGGGCGACCTCGTCGTCAACGATCCCGAGGGACTGGTCTTCGTGGGGCGGGCCGACGAGCAGGTCAAGCTCGGCGGCCGGCGTATCGAGCTCGGTGAGGTCGACGCCGCCCTGCAGGGGCTCGCCGGCGTGACCGGTGCGGCCGCCGCAGTGAAGTCCACCCCGGCCGGCAGCCAGATCCTGGTGGGCTACGTCGTTGCGGCCGACCCCGAATCCTTCGACCACGACGGCGCCGTCGGCCGGTTGCGGGCCGAGCTGCCGGCCGCCCTGGTGCCGCTGGTGGTCGTCATCGACGACCTGCCGACCCGCACCTCGGGCAAGGTCGACCGGGCGGCCCTGCCCTGGCCGCTGCCCGGTGAGGCGGCCGATGCCGGCCCCAACGACCTGCGCGGCACGCCGCGCTGGCTCGCCGAGCAGTGGACCACCGTGCTCGGCGCCCCGATCCGCTCCCTCGACGCCGACTTCTTCGCCCACGGGGGCGGCAGCCTACCGGCCGCGCGGCTGGTGTCGCTGCTGCGAGCACACACGCCGACGGTGACGGTGGCCGACCTCTACGCCCACCCCCGCCTCGGGGCCCAGGCCGCCCTGCTCGACTCGCTCGCGCCGGCCGGCGAGCAGGGACCGGCTCGACAGGTCCGCCGCATCCCGCGTCCTATCCAACTGCTGCAGACCCTCATCTCACTCGTGCTGCTCACGGTCAAAGGGATGCAGTGGGTGGTCGCACTCGTGACGGCCACCGAGCTGCTCCGAGCGCTCGACCTGGCGCCCTGGGCGAGGCCGGTCTCATGGTGGGTACTGGCCGTGGGCTGGCTCGCGTTCGTGACCCCGGTCGGTCGAATGGGCCTGTCAGCACTGGGGGCCCGGTTGCTGCTGCTCGGCGTGATGCCCGGTACCTACCCCCGTGGGGGCCAGGTACAGCTGAGGCTCTGGGCGGCTGAGCGCCTCACTGAGGCCTTTGGGGCGATCTCTCTCGCCGGCGCCCCCTGGATCATCGTCTACGCCCGGGCCCTCGGCGCGAAGATCGGCAGCAACGTCGACCTCCACTCCGTGCCGCCGGTCACGGGGATGCTCACGATCGGTGACGGCGCCAGTGTCGAACCGGAGGTCGACCTCTCGGGCTACTGGATGGACGGTGACGTCATCCACGTCGGCGAGATCCACATCGCAGCCGAGGCGGCCATCGGTGCTCGCAGCACCGTCGGCCCCGACGTTCACGTCGGTCGCGGTGGCGTGGTCGAGGCCGGTTCGACAGTGCTGGGCCACGTCGACCGAGGTACGACCGTGGCCGGGTCTCCGGCCGTCGTCATCGCCCCGAACACCTCGACGACGTGGCCGTCGACCCGCCCACCGCGGGCCCCAGGCTGGGTTCCGGTCTACGGGGTGTCGTCGATCGGCCTCGCCGTGCTGCCCCTGGTCGCGCTGCTGCCGGGGCTGCTCGTGCTCGCCGCGAGGCTGCGTGACGCCGCCTCCTACGGCGAAGCCGCCCGCACGGCGTACGTCGCCGTGCCACTGGCCACCGTGCTGGCCATGGTCGTGCTGGCGGGGCTGACGATCGCCATCGTGCGGCTGCTCGGGCTGGGTCTCACCGAGGGCTTCCACCCCGTGCGCAGCCGGGTCGGCTGGCAGGTGTGGATGACCGAACGGCTGCTCGACCAGGCCCGCACCCTGCTCTTCCCGATCTACGCCAGCCTGCTGACCCCGTGGTGGCTGCGCGCCCTCGGCGCCCGCATCGGCGCCGACGTCGAGGCCTCGACGGTGCTGCTGCTGCCGAAGATGACGACGGTCGCCGACGGTGCCTTCCTCGCCGACGACACCATGATCGCCGGCTACGAGCTGGGCGGCGGTTGGTTGCGGATCGCCCCGGCCAAGGTGGGCAAGCGGGCCTTTCTCGGCAACTCGGGCATGACGGCTCCGGGGCGCCGCGTGCCGAAGAACGGGCTCGTCGCCGTGCTGTCGGCGGCCCCCGAGAAGTCGAAGGCGGGCTCGAGCTGGCTCGGCAGCCCACCGGTTCGCCTCAGACGCGCGTCGAGCGATGCCGACGCCGAGCGCACCTTTGCACCACCGGTGCGGCTGAAGGTGGTTCGGGGGCTGGTCGAGCTGTGCCGCATCGTGCCTGTCATGGTGACCTTCGCCCTCGGTATCACCGTGCTCGTCGCCTTGGCCTGGGTCGTCGACGAGTTCGGGGTGGGCCAGGCGGCCGTGGTCTCGGGTGTGGTGCTCGCCGGGGTCGGCGCGGTTGCCGCCGCCGTGACCACCCTCGCGAAGTGGGTCATCGTCGGCCCGATCCGGGCGGTCGAGCACCCGCTCTGGAGCCCGTTCGTGTGGCGCAACGAGGTCGTCGACACCTTCGTCGAGATGGTGGCCGGCCCGTGGTTCGCCTGGACCGCCACCGGCACCCCGGCGATCAACGTCTGGCTGCGCTCCCTCGGGGCGCACATCGGCCATGGCGTCTGGTGTGAGACCTACTGGCTGCCCGAGGCCGACCTCGTCACCCTCGGTGAGGGTGTCACGGTCAACCGGGGGTGCGTGCTGCAGACCCACCTGTTCCACGACCGCATCATGTCGATGGACACCGTCACGCTCGGCGCGGGGGCCACGCTCGGGCCCAACGGGGTCATCCTCCCGGCCGCCTCGATCGAGCAGGGCGCCACGGTCGGGCCCGGTTCCCTCGTGCTGCGCGGAGAGTCGGTGCCGAGCGGCAGCCGGTGGACCGGCAACCCGATCGCTCCGTGGACGGCAGAGACAACAGGGACGGTAGAGACGGCATCCGGCACCTCGATCGGACGCCCATGACAGGTTCGGCATACTCTCGACCCGTGTCGTCTGGTGATCCCTATGTTCCCGGCCGCGGTGACGTGGCCTTCGAGGTCACCCACTACGACCTCGACCTCGACTACAAGATGTCGAGCAACCGCCTCAGCGGCAAGGCGCTGCTCGAGGTCGTCGCCCTCGCCCCGCTGGCCAAGCTGCACCTCGACCTCGCCGGGCTGCGCGTCTCCAAGGTCACCGTCGACGGCGACGCGGTCAAGTGGGCCCACCGTGGCGAACGCCTCAACGTCACCCTGCGCCACCGGCTCGCCACCGACGAGCGGGTCAGGGTCGCCATCGCCTACGCCGGCTCGCCCGCCCCGGTGCGCTCACCCTGGGGTGAGGTCGGCTGGGAGGAGCTCGACGATGGCGTGCTCGTCGCGAGCCAGCCGAGCGGGGCGCCCACGTGGTTCCCGTGCAACGACCACCCGCGCAGCAAGGCCACGTACCGCATCGCCATCGAGTGCGACTCGCCCTACGAGGTGGTCGCGACCGGCACCCTCACCGACAAGCGCGTTCGCGGCAGTCGCACCCGGCGGGTGTTCGAGCAGCGCCGGCCCATGGCGACCTACCTGGCGGCGGTGCACGCCGGGCAGTACGAGCAGGTGCTGCTCGCCGACGGCCCGGTTCCCCAGCGGGTGGTGCTCCCCGCCGCGGTGAAGGCCCCGGTACTGGCCGACCTCGAGCGCCAGCCGCGCATGATGAGCTTCTTCGCCGAGGTCTTCGGTCGCTACCCGTTCGACGACTACACGGTGGTCGTGACGGCCGACGAGCTCGAGATCCCGCTCGAGGCGCAGGGGATGGCCACCTTCGGGCCGAACTGGCTGCGGGGGAGAGGCGCCGAGGAGCGGCTCGTCGCCCACGAGCTGGCCCACCAGTGGTTCGGCAACAGCCTGACCATCAGCACGTGGAGCGACATCTGGCTCAACGAGGGCTTCGCCTGCTACGCCGAGTGGCTGTGGTCGGAGGCATCGGGTGCGGTGAGCGCCGACGCCCTCGCCGAGGGTCACCGGTCGCAGCTCGCGGCCCTGCCGCAAACCCTTGTGCTGGCCGACCCCGGCCCCCGTCTGATGTTCGACGACCGCGTCTACAAGCGGGGAGCACTGGCGCTGCACGCCCTGCGACGGCAGCTCGGCGACGACACCTTCTTCGCGCTCGTACGGGCCTGGGTGGCGACCTACGAGCACGGTTCGGTGTCGACCGCCGGCTTCGTCGACCTGGTGGTCGCCCACGACGACCGCCCGGCGGTGCACGAGCTGCTCGACGCGTGGCTGTGGCGCACGCCGTTGCCGCTGCTACCGGCCGCGACGCACGCCTGAACCGTCAGGGCGACGGCTCCTCGGTGTGCACGACAACCTGGGTCGGGTCGCCTTCCACGGCCAGCGCCGCGACGTGCGTGCGAGCAGCTCGACCGTGGAGCACGAGGTCGGTGACGGTCACCGGCCCGGTGCCCGGCACGATCACGGTCGGGATGCCGGTGGGCGGCGTCAGCACGGTGGCCGGGTCGGTGCGCAGCCCGGTCCCGATGGCCTTGAGCGCCGCCTCCTTACGCACCCACGCCGTCGCGTTGGCCCGGTTCTGCCCCTCGGGGGGTAGGTGAGCGGACGCCCGCTCGACCGGGTGCAGGGCGACCTCGCCGAACCCGGCGAAGGCAGTGGCCCCCACCTCCTCCACGTCGATGCCGACCGGGCCCACGCTGGTGACCGCGAGCGCGACCAGGGTGGTCGTGCGTGAGAGGGAGACATGCAGCTCGGGATGGTCACCGACCGTGGGGCGACCGTGCTGGCGCCTGCACACAGGGCACGTTCGGTCGAACCGGACGGCATGGGAGGGGGCGCCGATGATGCTCCCCACGACCTGGCGGGCGAGCGTGTGCAGAGCCAGGTAGGCCCGCGCGGTGGGCGCGTGCGCGATCTCGTCGAAGCGGGCCTTCTCGGTCGCGTCGAGCCTTCCCCGCTCGGCCGACCGTGCGACGTGATCGGGTACCTGCGCGATCCAGGCGTCCACGCGGCTCATGAACCCCAGCATGGCCCTAGGCTGAGCCCATGCTGCGCACCCGCTCCCCGGTGCGGCCGCTGTCAGTCTCCGACCGCGATGCCGCGCTGGCGATCTGTGCTCGCGACCGGGCGTCGAACGTGTTCGCGGCCGCCCGCATCGTCGAGGGCGCCCTACGCAGCAGCCCGGGGTCGGTGCTCGGTCACTACCGTGACGGTGAGCTCGCGGGCCTCGCCTGGGTGAGTGCCAACGTGGTGCCGGTCGGGCTCGACGACGACGGGCTCGCCGCGATCGCGGCGAAGGTGTCTCGGCTGCGCCGTCAGTGTGCCTCGATCTTCGGCCCGAGCGACCAGGTCAACGGCGTCTGGGACCGCCTCCGCCCCACCTGGGGACCGGCGCGCACCCTGCGTGCGCGGCAGCCGCTGGTGGCGACCACCACCAGACCGTCACGACTCGGGCTCGACCTCGACCCCGAGATTCGCCCGGCCCGTCCCGACGAGGTCGAGATCGTGCTACCGGCAGCTACGCACATGTTCACCGAGGAGATCGGCTACCCGCCCTACTTCGGGTCAGACCGCGGCTATCGCGCCGGCATCACCTCGCTGATCCGCCAGGGCCACACCTTCGTGAAGGTCGAGCGCGGTGAGGTCGTCTTCAAGGCCGACGTCGGCTCGCTCGCCCTCGGGTGCGCCCAGATCCAGGGGGTCTGGCTGCACCCACGCCTGCGTGGGCAGGGGCGGTCGGTGCCGGCGATGGCCGCTGTTCTAGAGCTGGTGCTCGATGGGCTCGCCGACGAGGTCTCGCTCTACGTCAACGACTTCAACACGGCGGCGCGGGCCACCTACGAACGGTGCGGGTTCGCGCAGGTCGGTACGTTCACCACCGTGCTGCTCTGATGCCGCTCTAGGCTGCTGTGCATGAGTCATGAGAAGCGAACCGCACCGGAGGGGCTCGGCAAGGACGGGATGGCACTGGCCGGCGTGCTGCTGACGTCGGGGGTCATGCACTTCGTGCGGCCGGACACCTTCCAGACGATGGTCCCGAACTCCATCCCGGCCCGGCGGCTGCTGGTCTACATCTCCGGCGGGGCCGAGATCGCTTGCGGGCTGGGGCTGCTCCACAGTGCGACGCGCCGGGCGGCCGGCTTCGCCTCCGCAGCCCTGCTGGTCGCTGTCCTACCGGCGAACGTGACCACGGCCGGCCAGGCCAAAGCCCGCCTCGACAGCGACCCCCACAGCACCCAGAAGCGGGGCTACCTCGCGGCCGCCGTCGTCAGGCTGCCGTTGCAGTGGCCGATGATCCGCATCGCGCTGCGTACGGCCGGGGTGCTGCGCTGACGGCTCCGGTGTTGCGCTGACAGCTCGGTCGGCTCAGCCGAAGTCGATGGTGACCTGGTCGCCGATGCGGCGGTAGCCGATCGCCTGGTAGATGGCGTTCGACGTGGGGTTCGCCAGGTCGGTGAAGAGCAGGCACCGGTAGCCGGCCTCCGACTGCAACCGGCTGAGGTCGGCGACGACCGCGCTCGCGTAGCCATGACGACGGTGTTCCGGCGGGGTCCAGACCCCCGAGATGCGAACCACCCCGCCGTTGGGTACCGACGTGTACGCCATCGAGACCGCCCTGTGGTCGTTTACCCAGAGCAGGACGCGTCCGTCCCGCACCGCCGGCTCCAAGCCGGGAGGGGGCACAGCGGGCGGGTCGACGTGGCCGGCCTCGACCTCCAGCTGGAACGAGCGCATCCAGCCGTCAACGAGGTCGACGTCGTCGGGCTCGGCCGGTCGAGCGTTGCCGGCCACCTCGAAAGGGAGCGTCGCCTCGGCGGGCAGGTCGAAGGCACCGAGCTCCATCGTCGTGACGGCTCGGCCCCCTCGCTCGGCCACCCAGGTGTCGGCGAAGGCGAGCGCGGCCTCCCGGTCTCCGCCGACCCCACCCGCGACGTGCTGCTCCCGCGCCAGCTGCTCGGCAAGCTGCCGGGCCGCCTCCGGTGTGGCCCAGCCGATGTACACGGGGCGGGTAAGGGTGTGCATGACGGCGGCCACCACGGTGCCGTCCGGCCCGCCCTCCCGGCCGGCCCACCAGCGCGGGTCGGCGAACCGCTCCGGGTCGACCACGAGGGAGTCGACCACGCTGGCGATGACGCTCAACGCCGCCGGCTCGCGCTCGATCAGCCCGGCGAACCAGGCCTTGGCCTCCAGGGGGTCGGTGGTGCTGGTGAAGGTCAGCGAGCGGGGCGGCATCCCACCATGGTGCCGGAGGCAGCCACCACTCGTCGCCCGATATCCTTCCGGGGTTGCGAACCCCTGCTCGACCGCTCTCGAAGGAGTGCCCCTGTGGCCCTGCACCTGTCGTCCCTGTTCCTGCGAACCCTGCGCGAGGACCCGGTCGACGCGGAGGTACCGAGCCACCGCCTCCTCGTGCGGGCCGGGTACGTGCGACGGGTGAGCCCCGGGGTCTACACCTGGCTGCCTCTGGGCCTGCGGGTGCTGCGCAACGTCGAGCGGATCGTGCGCGACGAGATGGACGCCATCGGCGCGCAGGAGCTGCTCTTCCCCGCCCTGCTGCCCAAGGAGCCCTTCGAGGCGAGTGGCCGCTACGCCGAGTACGGCGACAACATCTTCCGGCTCACCGACCGCAAGGGCGCCGGCCACCTGCTCGGTCCGACCCACGAGGAGCTGTTCACCCTCACGGTCAAGGACCTGTACAGCAGCTACAAGGACCTACCGCTCGCGCTGTACCAGATCCAGACCAAGTACCGCGACGAGGCCAGGCCCCGCGCCGGTGTGCTGCGCGGGCGTGAGTTCGTGATGAAGGACAGCTACTCCTTCGACGTCGACGCGGCCGGGCTCGACAAGAGCTACCAGCTCCACCGCGACGCCTACGTGCGCATCTTCGACCGTCTCGGCTTCCACTACGTCATCGTCCAGGCCATGGCCGGTGCCATGGGCGGTAGCAAGAGCGAGGAGTTCCTGGCCACGGCCGAGGTCGGCGAGGACACCTACGTGCGGTGCACGAGCTGCGGTTACGCCGCCAACGTCGAGGCGGTGCGGGTGCCGGCTCCGGACGCCGTACCCTTCGACGGACTGCCCGCCTCCCACGTCGAGGACACCCCGGCCACCCCGACCATCGAGACCCTGGTCGACCACCTCAACGAGCGCTTCCCGCGTGACGACCGGCCCTGGGCGGCCGGTGACACGCTCAAGAACGTGATCGTCATGCTCGAGCACCCTGACGGCACCCGCGAGCCCCTCGCGATCGGGATTCCGGGTGACCGCGCGGTCGACGAGAAGCGGCTCGGCGCCCAGGTGGAGCCCGCCGAGGTGGTCGCCTTCGACGAGGTCGCCTTCAGCCAGAACACCGCTCTGGTCAAGGGCTACATCGGCCCCGGCGCGCTGGGCACCGACGGCGCCTCCGGCATCCGCTACCTGCTCGACCCGCGCGTGGTCGAGGGCACCCGCTGGGTGACCGGAGCGAACGAGCCGGGCCGACACGTGCTCGACCTCGTCGCCGGCCGAGACTTCACCGCCGACGGCACCATCGAGGCGGCCGAGGTGCGGGTCGGTGACGCCTGCCCCAACTGTGAGCACACGCTCGAGACGGCCCGCGGTATCGAGATGGGGCACGTCTTCCAGCTCGGCACCAAGTACGCCGAGGCCCTCGGTCTGAAGGTGCTCGACCAGAACGGCAAGCTCGTCACCGTCGTCATGGGCTCCTACGGGGTCGGGGTGAGCCGGGCCGTTGCCGCCGTTGTCGAGGGCAACCACGACGCATCGGGCATCGTCTGGCCCCGCGAGCTCAGCCCGGTCGACGTGCACATCGTGGCCACCGGCAAGGACGAGCCGGTCTTCGTCGCGGCCGAGGAGGTCGCCCGCGACCTCGAGGCGCAGGGCCTGCGCGTGCTCGTCGACGACCGCAAGGGGGTCAGCCCCGGGGTGAAGTTCAAGGACTCCGAGCTGATCGGCGTGCCCACCATCGTCGTCATCGGCCGGGGCCTGGCGGAGGGCAAGGTCGAGATCAAGGACCGCCGTAGCAACGAGCGCCGCGAGGTGCCCCGCGACGAGGTCGTGGCCGCGGTAGTGCGAGAGGTCCGGGGCGGGTGATGGGCGCCGTCGAGGCGGTCATCTTCGACTGGGGCGGCACGCTGACGCCCTGGCACGAGGTCGACCTGCCCCAGCAGTGGCGGGTCTACGCCAGAGAGGTGCACGGGCTTCCCGTCGACGACCCCCGGATGCCGCTCGACGACCTCGCGGAGGCCGACTCGCTCGCGCTGCGGTTGACGCAGGCCGAGGAGCGGGCCTGGAGCCGTGGACGGCAGGGGCACGAGAGCGCGTCGCTGGCCAGCATCCTCGACGAGGCGGGCATCGACCCCGCCCACGACCGGCACCTGCTGGCCCTCGCGGCGTACCAGCGCTTCTGGGAACCGCACACGCACACCGACCCGCAGGTGCGCCCGCTGTGGGAAGCCCTGCACGAGAGTGGGGTTCGGGTCGGGGTGCTGTCGAACACCATCTGGACGCGCGACTACCACCGGGAGGTCTTCGAGCGTGACGGCGTGCTCGACCTGCTCGACGGTGACGTGTACTCCTCCGAGATCCACGTCGTGAAGCCGCACCGTGAGGCCTTTCTGCTGGCCTGCGAGGCGGTCGGCGTCGTGCCCGAGCGCTGCGTCTACGTGGGCGACCGCCTCTTCGAGGACGTCCATGGGCCGCAGCAGGCCGGCCTGCGGGCCATCCTCGTGCCCCACTCCGACATCCCGACGAACCAGCGCGTGCCCGTCGACGTGACGCCCGACGCCGTCGCGCACCAGCTGCTCGACGTCGCCGACATCGTCAGGCGCTGGAACAGCGAGACGGGGTGAGCGACCCCACCCTCACGACCCTCGGCTTCCTGGCCATGGCCGCGTTCGCGGCCGGCTGGGTCGACGCCGTGGTGGGCGGCGGTGGCCTCATCCAGCTGCCCGCCCTGCTGATCGGGCTGCCCGGCGCGAGCCCGGCGCAGCTGCTGGCCACGAACAAGTTCGGCTCCATCTTCGGCACCGCGACGAGCTCGGTCACCTACTACCGCCGGGTGCGCCCCGACCTTCGAACCGCGCTGCCGATGGCGGCGGTGGCCTACGTCGGCTCGATCGGCGGCGCGCTCATCGGCCTGCACATCCCCAAGGCGGCCTTCAACCCGATCATCCTCGTGCTGCTGGTGGTCGTCGGGGCCTACACCCTCTGGAAGCCCGATCTGGGCAAGGAGTCGATCCGGCGCTTTTACGGGGCCAAGCACACGGTGCTGGCGATGGTGACCGGTTTCGTCATCGGCGTCTACGACGGCGCCCTCGGCCCCGGTACGGGCAGCTTCCTCGTCTTCGCGCTCGTCGGCCTGCTCGGCTACAACTTTCTCGAGGCCAGCGCCAAGGCCAAGATCGCGAACTTCGCGACCAACCTCGGGGCCCTGACGGTGTTCGCGCCGATGGGGCTGGTGCTCGTCAAGATCGGGTTCGTGCTCGCGGGAGCGAACCTGGTCGGCGGCTACGTCGGGGCGCGCACGGCCGTGGCCCTGGGCAGCGGCTTCGTGCGCGTCGTCTTCGTGGTCATCGTCAGCGCGTTCATCATCAAGATCGGCGGCAGCCTGCTCGGTCTCTGGGCCTGAACCTGCTCACGAACGCGGTGCCAGCACCGCCCAGCCGTGCGGTCCGACGCGGACCGTGCCGTCGTCGGGGCCGGCATCCGCCGCCTCGAGCACCTCCCACTCACCCTCGACGACGAGTGTCTCCTCGCCGATGTTGAGGGCGACGACCACCCGGTCGTCCCCGCTGCTCACCTCGAGCACGAGCTGGCGGTTGTCGAGCGTGGACGCGCTGCTGGTGGCCCGGTGCAGCCAGGGCCGCCGCCGACGCAGGCCGATGAGCTGCTGGTGCAGGGCGAACACTCCAGGGTTCGAACGGGTCAGCTCTGCGGGGTCGGCGGGCAGGGCCGGCCGGATCGCGTCGTCGCCGCCGAACCGCTCCTCCTTGACACCAGTCAGGCCCACCTCGTCGCCGTAGTAGACCGCCGGGGTGCCGCCGAGCAGCAGGAGCAGCACGGTGGCGTGCGCGTGGTGTCGCTCGTCGTCGATCTGGCTGGCGATGCGGGTCACGTCGTGGTTGCCGACGAACGTGTAGGGCACGAACGACTCGAGAAAGGTGTCGTGACGCGTCAGGGCCCACGCGAGCTCGTGAAAGTTCGAGGTCTGGATACCGTGCCAGATCGCCTGCCACAGCTCGTACTGGGTCACGCTGTCGAGGGTGCCCTCCGCCACGATGGACGGGTAGTCGCCGTGCAGCACCTCACCGACGACGTAGACGTCGGGATGCCGCTCACGCACACGGGGCAGCACGCTCGCCCAGAACGGCATGGGTACCGAGTAGGCCGCGTCGAGACGCCACGCGTCGACGCCGAGGTCGAGCCAGTGGGTCATGACCTCGACCACCAGGTCAGCCGTCAGCGGGCTCTCGTGGTCGAGGGCGATCAGCCCGCCGTGACCCTCGAAGGTGGCCAGCGAGCCGTCGGCGTCGTGGCGGAAGAGGGCGGCCTGTGGCAGGGCCGGATCCTGCTGCGCCGCGACGAGGGCCGGAAACTGGGGGCTGACGTGGTTGAAGACGCCGTCGAGCATCACCCGGATGCCACGGCGGTGGGCCTCCTCGACGAGGTGCACGAGGTCGTCTTTCGTGCCGAGCCGCGGGTCGACCTCGAGGTAGTCGATGGTGTCGTAGCCGTGGGTGCTCGAGGTGAACACCGGGCCCAGCGCGAGGCCGTTGGCCCCGAGCTCGATGAGGTGGTCGAGCCACGGCACCAGACGCCGCAGCCTCGGTTCGGGCGAGCGGTCACGGCCGGTGGTATCGGCCCCGAGTGCTCCCAGGGGGTAGACGTGCCACCAGATGACGTGTTGGGTCCACTCGGCCATGCCGACCAGCGTAGGGGAGCAGTCACATGCTCACCCTCGCGCCGTTACAGCAATCCCACAGGGTGGGGTCGGAGGCTTCTTCTCATGAGCGCAGTCATCGCGCGAGACAGTCGCACGCCCTGGTCGACCGTGACCCGGCCGCCGGCGCGGTGGTGGCGTGATGCCTCGGCGGCCTTCGCGTGGGCGGTCGTGCTCTTCGTGGTTGCGCTATGGGTGTCCGGTGGTGGCCTGACCGACTTCGGGGCGCTGGGTGACGGACTGACGAACGTCGGGAGGCTGGCCGGGTTGCTCGCCTCGGCACTGATCCTGCTGCAGGTGCTGCTCCTGGCCCGCATCCCGATCGTCGAGCAGGCCTGGGGACAGGACGAGCTCGCCCGCGTGCACCGCCTGGTCGGGTTCACCTCGTTCACCCTGATACTCACCCATATCGGGTTGGTGATGGTGGGCTACAGCGTCGGCACGGGTGTCGGGGTGGTCGGCACCTTCCTCGACGAGGTGCTGCACTCACCGGGGATGCTGCTGGCCCTGGCCGGCGCGCTCGCACTGGTCATGGTCGTGGTGACCTCGGTGAAGATGGCCCGGCGGCGGCTGCGCTACGAGTCGTGGCACCTGCTGCACCTCTACGCCTACCTCGGGGCCGGCCTGGCCCTGCCACACCAGCTCTGGAGCGGCGCGGACTTCCGGGCCAGCACGGCATCCACCGTGTTCTGGTGGGGTCTCTACGGCGCGGCGCTGGCGTCCGTGCTCATCTTCCGGGTGGCGGTGCCGCTGGCGCGTTCGCTGCGGCACCGCCTCGTCGTCTCCGAGGTCGTCGCCGAGTCACCGACCGTCACGTCGGTGGTGCTGACCGGCCGGAACCTGCACCGGCTGCCGGTTCGCGCGGGGCAGTTCTTCCAGTGGCGCTTCCTCGATGGCGCAGGCTGGTCACGAGCCAACCCCTACTCGCTGTCGGCGGCCCCCGACGGTCACTCGTTGCGCCTCACCGTCGAGGGCGTCGGCGACTCGAGCGAACGCCTGGGCGGGTTGCGACCGGGCACCCGGGTGCTGGTCGAGGGGCCGTACGGGCGGCTGCACGCCGGGGTACGCACGCGGGAGAAGTCGGTGTTGATCGGTGCCGGTATCGGGATCACCCCGTTGCGCGCGCTGCTGGAGGAACTGCCCCCTGGGCCCGATGCGACCGTGCTCATCTACCGGGTCGGCAGCCGGGACGACCTGGTGCTGAGCGAAGAGCTGGTGAGCCTGGCCGCGTCGAGAGGCGCGAGAGTCACCGCGGTCGTGGGCCATCGCCAGCTCTCTGGGGACAGCTGGCTGCCGGTCGAGGCGAGCCACGTCGACGACGCCGAGGCGCTGCGGCGGATCGTGCCCGACATCGCCGAGCGTGACGTCTACGTCTGCGGGGCACCGGCCTGGATGGACGCCGTGATCGCCGCGGCTCGCAGCGCCGGGGTGCCCGAGGAGGCGATCCACCACGAACGCTTCAGCTACTGACCTAGCTCTGACCAGCCCCTGAATCGAGACCTCATGCGACGCATCACCCTCTGGGCCCTGAGCACCGTGTCCGTGCTCGTGCTGCTCTTCAGCTACCACACCTCGACCAGCTCCACCCTTGCCGCATCGACGATGCCGCTGACCAGTGCCCAGGCGCTCGCACCCACGACGAAGAAGACGACCAGCGCCGGTGGGACCACGACGGATGGCACCACCCCGGACGGCACGACCACGGACGGCACGACCACCAACGGCACGGTGAGCGCGTCTCAGACCTTCGACGGCGACGCCGCTATGACCCGCTACGGGCCCGTTCAGGTGCAGGTCACCGTCGCCGGTGGCACGGTGACGTCGGCCCAGACGCTGCAGGTGCCGATGGAGGACCGTCACGACCAGCAGATCAACTCGCAGGCGGTGCCGGTCTACAACGGCGAGGTCATCGACGCGCAGTCGGCCCAGATCGACGTCATGTCGGGCGCGACCGTCACCTGGGAGGGCTACACCCAGTCGCTCCAGTCCGCCCTCGACCAAGCCCACCTCTGAGCAGCCATGACAACCACACCAGCCGACCGCCCGACCGCCGAGCACCTGACCGCCCGAGCAGCACCCGCGCACCGGGCGTGGGTCGAGCCACACATGGGGATGCCGGTCAGCATCCACCTGCGCGGCGACGGGGCCGACACCACCAGATCGGCTCAAGCCGTGCAAGCGGCCTTCGAGACCTTCCGCGAGATGGACGACATCTTCTCCACGTACCGCCCGCAGTCGCAGCTAAGGCGGCTGCGCCGCGACGAGATCGGGCTCGAGGCCTGCAGCCCGCTCCTGGTCGACTCGATGGCCCTTGGTGAGCTCGCGGCACGTGTGACCCTGGGAGCCTTCACGACTCTGCTGCCCACCGGCGACGGCGACCTGGCCTTCGACCCCACCGGACTGGTCAAGGGCTGGGCCGTCGACCTGGCCTGCGGCCACCTGTCGGATCTGCCAGGCGTGTCGTGGTGCATCAACGCCGGGGGAGACCTCCGGGTCGGCGCCCACCCTGACCTGCCCCGGCACGGCCCCGGGTCGATCACCTGGCAGGTCGGGGTGGAAGACCCCGGTGACCGCACCCGGGTCGCGAGGGCGATCGCGCTGTCGGAAGGTGCCGTGGCGACCTCGGGCACCGCCGCACGCGGGGCGCACCTCTACGACCCGTCCACCGACTGGATGGTCGACCGAGCCGGTTCGGTCACCGTGACCGGCCCGACCCTGTTGTGGGCTGACATCTGGGCCACCGCCCTGTTCGTGGGAGGGCTGCCCACGCGGGAGGCGTTCGAGGCTCAGGCCGTCGGTTACGCCTCTTTCACGCTGTGACGATGGCCTTGTGACGGGTCGGGCCTCAGCGTAGTGTCCACATCGTGAGCGACCAGTATCATCCCTCGGACAGTCCGGTCTACACCCACGGCCACCACGAGTCGGTGCTGCGCTCGCATCGATGGCGCACGGCCGCCAACTCGGCCGCGTACCTCCTGCCGCGGCTGCGCCCCGGAACGAGCGTGCTCGACATCGGTTGCGGCCCGGGCACGATCACTGCCGACCTTGCCGAGGTCGTCGCCCCCGGGAGGGTCCTCGCTCTCGAGCCGACAGAGGCCGGTCTCGACCTCGCCCGAGCCGAGGCCGAACGCCGGGGCGCCCCGAACGTCGACTTCATCGTCGGTGACGTGCTCGGCCTCGATTTGGCCGACGACCGCTTCGACGTGGTGCACGCCCATCAGGTGCTGCAGCACCTGCCCGACCCCGTCGGGGCACTGCGCGAGATGTCGCGGGTGTGCCGGCCGGAGGGCGTCGTGGCCGTTCGCGACGCCGACTACGCCGCGTTCGCGTGGTTCCCGCTCCTGCCGGGCCTGGACGACTGGCTCTCGCTCTACCACCAGGTCGCGCGCGCGAACGGGGGAGAGCCGGATGCCGGCCGTCGCCTGCTCGCTTGGGCCCGAGAGGCCGGGCTGAGCGACATCCGCACGTCGGCCTCGATCTGGTGCTACGCCGCTGAGCCCGACCGGCGATGGTGGGGCGAGAGCTGGGCGGCGCGAGTGCTGGAGTCGGACCTGGCGCGGGCCGCGCTCGCCAAGGGTCTGGCCACCCCAGATGACCTGCAGAGCCTTTCGCAGGCCTGGCTCGACTGGTCCCGCAGCGAGGACGGCTGGTTCACCGTGCCCCACGGCGAGATTCTCGCGGCGCCCGCGTCGTGAGCCTCTAGGTCTGTCAGAGGACGAGGACGGCCCCACCGCAGCTTCGTCGCGAGGGCGTCGGGAGTCAGGCCCCGCGCAGCTTCGCAGCGAGGGCGTCGGGCGTCGTGACCGGCAGGTCGCAGACGAACCCGCGGCACACGTAGGCGGCCGCGCCACCGTTGATGAGCGGCCGCCCCTGCAGCAGCGGGATGCCGGGGGCGTTGGGCTGTCCGTGCGCGACGACCAGGCCCGGGCTGGTCGACGACCGTGCCACGGCCGCGAGGGCAGCGGCGTCAGGGCCGTCTCCGACGACGGCCACCTGGCGGGGGCCGGCCCCCAGGGCCTCGGCGACCGCGAGGGTCCAGCCCCCGAAACGCGGCTCGCGCACCGCCAGGGCGAGACCCGCCTCGGTGGCGCGCCTGCCCGCCTCGAGGAGCTCGGTCGAACCGGTGAGGGCACCACCCGTCACCAGCGCCCCGGCCAGGGCCGACTGACCCGAGGGTTCGGCGTTGTCGGCGCCGCTGCGAGGGCGCAGGTAGAGGGCCTCGGCGTCGTCGGCGGTGTCGTGGAAGCCCCCGTCGTCAGCGCTGAAGTGTCGGCGAGCCGTGGTCAGCAGCGCCTTTGCCGCCTCGAGCCAGCGTGGTTCCGCGGTGGCCTGGTGCACTGCCAGCAGCCCCTCCGCGAGGTTGCCGTAGTCGTCGGCGACACCGGTGGCCGCTCCGACCTGGCCGGCCCTCGAAGCACGACGAAGGCGACCGTCGACGAGGTGGGTCTCCAGCACGAAGTCTGCACAGCGCCGGGCTGCCTCGACCCATTCCGGCTCGTCGAACAGCGCCCCGGCGTCGGCGAGGGCGGCGATCGCCAGACCGTTCCACGACGTGACGACCTTGTCGTCACGAGCCGGTTGTGGTCGCTCAGACCGGGCTGAGGCCAACCGTGCTCGGGTCGAGCGGAACCAGGCCGGGTCATCGGGATCGACAAGCAGCTGCAACGTCGAGCTGCCGTGCTCGAAGGTGCCGGCGTCGGTCACGGTGAACAGCTCTGCGGCCCGAGCCCCCTCGGGCTCTCCCAGCACGGCGCGCAGCTCATCGGGGGTCCAGGCGTAGGTCAGGCCCTCGACGCCGTCGGTGTCGGCATCGAGCGAAGAGGCGAACCCGCCCTCGTCCGTGCGCAGCTCGCCGAGCAGAAAGGAGACAGTGTCGTGAACCACACTCTCGGCCAGCGGGTTTCGCGTCGCGCGCCACCAGCTCGCGTAGACCCGCAACAGCTGGGCGTTGTCGTAGAGCATCTTCTCGAAGTGGGGCACCACCCACCCGGCGTCGACGGAGTAGCGCGCGAAACCGCCGCCGAGCTGGTCGTACATGCCGCTGCGGGCCATCGCCTCGAGGGTGCGGTCGGCCATCCGCGACGACAGGTCGTCGCCCGTGCGGGCACGGTGGCGAAGCAGGAACTCGAGCACCATCGACGGCGGGAACTTGGGGGCGGTCCCGAAACCGCCTGCCGCGCCGTCGAAGTGGCGGCCCAGCACCCCGACGGCGCGGTCGAGATCGGCGGGCTCAGCGGCATACGGGGTCGGGGCCTGAAGGGAGTCGGCCAGCGCGGTCGCAATATGCGTGCCCGAAGCCCGCACTTCGCCCTCCCGGGTGCGCCAGGCCTCGTCGAGAGCCGCGAGCACGCGCAGGAAGTGGTCGCGCGGGAAGTAGGTGCCGCAGAAGAAGGGCTCGCCCTCGGGGGTGAGAAACACGGTCATCGGCCAGCCACCCTGGCCGGTGGTCGCTGCCACCGCCGACATGTAGACCGCGTCGATGTCAGGACGCTCCTCGCGGTCGACCTTGACCGAGACGAAGCGGTCGTTGAGCGCGGCGGCCACCGTCTCGTCCTCGAACGACTCGTGCGCCATGACGTGGCACCAGTGGCAGGCGGCGTAGCCCACCGACAGCAGCACCGGCACGTTGCGCTCACGTGCCTCCCGGAAGGCCTCATCGCCCCACTCCTGCCAGTTCACCGGGTTGTCACGGTGCTGGAGCAGGTAGGGCGATGTCGCGCTGGCCAGTCGATTCATGGATGTGCTCCAACCGCTCGGACCCTTGTACGGGCCGTCTCCGTCCACGGGCTCCCGGTCCGGAGCATCGCGTCCCGCTCGGGCTTCGCCCCAAGGTCACCGCCGGCCGATACGAAGCACCGGTCAACCATGCTTGGCAGGTCAGGCACTCGAACCGCCACCTCCGGATCAATGCGGCTCAACTTGTTCAGCGCTTCACCGATGATCTCGAACTGACGCTCGACCGCAGACTTCAACAACGGATCACGAAGGTAGTCCGCCAGGACGTGGCCAGAGACAAACTGCTGGATCAGGCTCGCAGCGCGTCGGGCGTCCCAGAGGTAGGCAGGCGACTCAGGCCGCATAGAGCTCCTCGGCGCTGGCTTCGACAGAGGCAGCGAAATACGGGTTCTCCAATGCCGACGGCATCACCAAATCGACCGTACGTCCGAGGAGCGCCTCCAGCTCCTCCTTCAACCCGAAGTAGGCATCGAACCGAGCTGCCGCCGCGTCGGTGAATTCGACGAGAAAGTCGATGTCGCTGCGCGATTCATCGAAACGGTGCGTTGTCGCAGAACCGAAGACGGACAGTCGGCGCACGTCGAAACGACGGCACAGGTCGGCAATGGCCTCGCGATCCATGACAACCACGTCCACTCCTCATCCTCGTCTCACATTCATCGTCGCACGTTCATGCTTTGCCTGGCAGAAGCCCATCTCGCTACCGTGCAGCTCAGTCGTTCATCGCCTTGATGATCATCACGGCGAGGCTGATGCGGTCACGGGCCGGTGACGTCGCAGAGGTGTCGGCGTCGTCGGCGAACTCGAGGGCGTTGTCGGCCTCGCGCACGATGGTCCAGGCTCGGGCCCGGCCCTCGTCGATACCGGCCCGCTCGCAGATGATCTCGAGGCGCCTGCGAAGCGACCACCGGATCTGTGAGCCGGTGCCGAGCTCGCCGGCGCGGTTCCACAGCGCCGGCGCCACCTCGAAGGCCACGTCTCCCGCCATCGGCTTGGGGTCGATCGCCAGCCACGGAGAGCGGTAGGCGCCCAGCACGTTCGTGTAGTGCAGGTCGGTGTGCAGCAGGCGCGCCTCGGCGGCGGGCCGGGCCACGAGCTCCGCTGCCAGGGACGCCGCCTGGTCGAGATACCGGCGCGGGATGACCGGCGGTGCCGATCGAAGCTCGACGGCCTGGCGGTTCGCGTAGTCGTCGAGCAGCGGCATCCGTGGATGCGGTGGCCGACGCAGCCTCGCGAGCAGGTCGCCGATCACGGCGCACGCGTCGTCGATGTCGAGGCGGGTCAGGTCGCGGTCGTGCAGCCGTTCGAGCAGCAGGCCATGACGGGTCGGATCGGCCCGAATCAGCCGGGCCGCCCCCTGCCCGTCCCAAGCGGCCAGGGCGAGGTGCTCGGTGGCCGCCTCGGGATGAGGCCAGGTCACCTTGAGCACGGCTTCGCCGCTCACCCCGACCGCCTCGCGCCCGGAACCGAGCAGGCGCACCGGCACGGCGACCGAGCAGCTGCCGTTCATGCTCCGACCGATCGGCTCCAGCTCCCACTCCGTCAGCAGGTCGGTGAGCAGGTCTGGAAGGTCGAGCACCCAGTCCTCGCCCGTCACGCCACCGGCCGTCGCTGCGGGGTAGCCACTGACCTCGTGGGCGAAGTGGGCGGGCACGAGGTCGAACCGGTCAGTCGTCATCGGCCGCTCACTCGTTGGTTCCGGGGAAGGGAGTCAGGGGCACCGACCAGTCGATGGCGAGCGACTGCACCCGGGCGCTCCACCTGGCGCTGTCACGGAGGGAGGCGGCAGTCGGGCTCGGGCCCGCCACGTCGACGAGGGACGCGATGGCCGCCGAGAACACGTGCGTGGCCAGCCGACTCGCCGCGGCCGGCGTCGTGACCGGGAAGGGCAGCGACCACCCCGTCGGCACGGTGGTGCTGCCGGCCGCCACCTCCTCCTCGAGGCTCGTCACGCGGTCCAGCGTGGCCACCGCTCGACTGCGCTGGGCGCCCGCCGACTGGGCCGCAACGACCTCGAAGGCGTACACGAGCGGACGGGTGCGTGTGATCAGGGCCTCCCGCGCCGGGCTAGCCGCCGTCGGCATCGCGACCGCACGCCCGAGCAGGGCCGCTCCGGCGAGGCGCAGACTGTAGGCCGAGGTGAGCAGCTCACGAGCAGACGCGGTCGCACTGGCCACAGCAGCCCAGTCCGAGTCGCCGAGCGAGTCGAGCCGGGCGGCCAGCTCGCCGACCGAGCGGATGCCGGAACCCGCGGTCGGGCGGGCCGTGATCGCGGCGAGCGGAACCCCGTCGTTGGTCAGCCGGCCGGTCAGCACGGTGACCTGCTCACGCTGCAGGCGCAGCAGGGTCGACAGTGTCGACCGGGTGCCAGCAGTGCGCACCGCGGAAGGGTCGGACAGGAGGGCCTTCTCGGCCGCGACGATCTGGGACAGGTCGCCGATCACCGACACCAGCAGGGCCTCGTCCGGGGCCTGCTTTCTCGTCGGCACGGGTGGCTCGGGCGCCGGTAGGTCGAGACGCAGCCCGCACCCGGCCACCGACAGGACCAGCCCCGTGCCGACCACACCGCGAGCGGCGAGCTGCAGCAGCGAGCGTCTCGTCACCCCGTCGACGGCAAGACGACGGCGGGAGCCGCCGAGTGCGGGTGGGGTGGGCACACTCATGGCGCGATCCTCGCACGCCTCGAGCCGCGCGCGGGCGCCGGAAACGCCCGTTAGAGTGGACCAACGCAGCGCGACCGGTCGGCTCGCCCTCGACGGACGTCGAGTCACGGCGAAGAGGGCTACGGGGCGACCGGCGACGCTGGACATTCGAGAAGACAGGAGGGGCGATGAGTACACCTCACGACATCAGGCTGGCCGTCGAGCCGGTTCTGGCTCCTCTCGGACTGGTGGTCGAAGACGTCACAGTCTCGCCGGCGGGCCGCCGTAGTGTCGTGCGTGTTCTCGTCGACAACGACATCAGCGGCCTCGACCCGGCCGACTCCTCGAGCACTGTCGACGCGCTGTCGCTCGACGCGGTCGCTGACGCGGGGCGGGCCGTGGGCGAAGGCCTCGATGCGTCCGACGTGATGGGCGAGTCGCCCTACGTGCTCGAGGTGTCATCGCCCGGCGTCGGGCGGCCGCTCACCTCGCGGGAGCACTTCCGACGACAGGTGGGCCGGCTCGTCGAGGTGGTCCACACCGAAGGCACCGACACCGGACGGCTCGTCGACGTGCGCGCCGACACGGCCACCATCGAAGTGGCACCGGTCAAGAAGGTCCCCGGGCGCACCGTGAACCTCGATCTCGACTCCATCGTGCGGGGCACGGTGCAGGTCGAGTTCACGCGGCATTCGACGACAGCAGACGCAGACCTGACGCCGGACGACTCGTCGCCCGAGCCCGATGAGGAGAACTGATGGACATCGACCTGGCCGCACTACGCTCTCTGGAGCGCGAGCGCGACATCAGCCTCGACATACTCATCCCCGCCATCGAGCAGGCGCTGCTCGTGGCTTACCACCGCACCGACGGCAGCCAGCGGCTGGCCCGGGTCGAGCTCGACCGCAAGAGCGGCCACGTGATCGTCTGGGCCTGCGAGGAGGGGGAGCTGCTGCCCCCCAGCGACGACGACGAGCGGCCCCAGCGCGAAGACCCTGGCCCCGAGTTCGACGACACCCCGGTCGGGTTCGGTCGCATTGCGGCATCCACGGCCCGGCAGGTGATCGTGCAGCGCCTGCGCGACATCGAGGACGAGGCGGTGCTCGGAGACTTCAAGGGCCGCGAGGGCGATGTCATCTCCGGGATCATCCAGCAGAGCCAGGACCCCCGCAACGTGCTCGTCGACTTCGGCACCGTCGAGGGCATCCTGCCGCTCGCAGAGCAGATCCCGGGGGAGCGCTACGTGCACGGCGAGCGGCTGCGCTGCTTCGTCGTCAGCGTGAAACGCGGCCCCAAGGGCCCGCAGGTCGGCCTCTCTCGAACCCACCCCAACCTCGTGCGCACCCTCTTCAAGTTCGAGGTGCCCGAGATCGCCGACGGCACGGTCGAGATCGCGGCCCTGGCCCGCGAGGCGGGTCACCGCACCAAGGTCGCCGTGCACTCCCGCGTCGGTGGCGTCAACGCCAAGGGGGCGTGCATCGGGCCGATGGGCTCGCGCGTACGCGCCGTCATGACCGAGCTGCGGGGCGAGAAGATCGACATCGTCGACTACTCCGAAGACCCGGCCACGTTCGTCGCCGCTGCGCTCTCGCCGGCTCGCGTACAGAAGGTCGAGATCGTCGACGCGCAGGCACGGGCCGCCAGGGTCACGGTGCCCGACTACCAGCTGAGCCTGGCCATCGGCAAGGAAGGCCAGAACGCCCGCCTGGCGGCCAAGCTGACCGGATGGCGCATCGACATCCGGCCCGACATCGAGGCGCCGTCGCCGGAGACGACCTGACGCGGGCGCCCAGCCCGACCCCGACCGGCCCTCACCGACCCCAGGGCCGGCGGAGGCGGGCGATGGCCCGAGGTAGGGCGACGACGCGGTAGACTGGTACGTGGCCGACCGGACTGGACTCCGTGCTGAGCCATCCCGCACGTGTGTGGGATGCCGCAGATCGGATAGCTGGTCGGCCCTGCTGCGAGTCGTCGCGGCGACGGAAGCGGTATCCCCTCACCCTGCGGGTGTGGTGGTGCTGGTTCCCGACCCGAGACACCGGATGCCGGGTCGCGGCGCGTGGGTGCACATGGTGCCCGAGTGCTTCGAGCAGGCTTCGCGCCGGAAGGCGTTCGGACGCGCGTTGCGTCTGAGGTCAGCGGTTGACCTGAGCGCCGTGGCCGAACATCTCGGTCTGGCGCCCAGCAGTGAGAAGCACGAACGGCACCACCCGGTTCGCCCCCAGGGTTGAACCGGCAAGAACGGCACATGCCAACCATCACCAGAACGAACCACAAGGCGGGTTGAAACGCTATGAGCACCCGATGAGTCCTCAGCGATGAGCAAGCCCCAGTACTAACGACGGTTCGGCCCCTCCTGTCAGGCCGGACCAAGACAGGAGAGATGTGGCCAAGGTCCGGGTTTACGAGCTCGCCAAAGAGCTCGGAGTGGAGAGCAAGGCTCTCCTCGCACACTTGAAGAGTCAGGGAGAGTTCGTTCGGTCGGCCAGTTCGACCATCGAGCCCCCCGTCGTGCGCAAGATCAAGGAACAGTTCCCAGCAGAGCTGCGTTCTGGCGCCGGCACGTCCAAAACCTCCGCGGCGGCCAAGCCGGCGCCGAAGAGCACCCCGGCCGGCGCGAGCCCCTCGCCGTCGGCTCCGCAGCGTCCGGCCGCGCCTGCCCCCAGCGGAGCAGGTCCCGCCACGCCGTCGCCGGCTCAGCCGGCCGCACCCGGTCAGCCGGGCCCGCGCGCGGTTCCGGCTGTTCCGGCCGCGAGCGCGGCACCGGCCGCCCCGGCCCCGGCCTCGGTGGAGACCCCGTCGCCGGCTCCCGCAGCACCCGCTGTCCCAGCTCCGGCTGCCCCAGTTCCGGCTGCATCCGCACCGGCCGCGTCCGCTCCGACCGCTCCGGCGCGCCCGGGCGCACCCTCCCCGAGCTCTCCCGCAGCGCCGGCACCGGCTCGCGTGCAGTCCTCGCGTGACGGCGGCCAGCAGGGCCCGGGCGTCCCCCCGTCGCCCCGACCCGCACCGCGGCCGAACCAGCCGCGTCCGGGCAACAACCCCTTCGCGCCCAGTCAAGGCATGGGCCAGTCCCGGCCCCCGCGTCCTGCCGGTGACGCCGGCCCGCGACCGGGCAACAACCCGTTCAGCCCGAGCCAGGGGATGCCGCGTCCGCAGCAGCGTGCGGGCGGCGCCCCGCGACCCGGCACCGGTGCTCCCGGCGCCGGCCGTCCCGGCGGCGCTGCTGGTGGCCCTCCGCGTCCCGGTGGCGGTTCGCGCCCGAGCCCGGGCATGATGCCCGAGCGCAGCACGGTCGGTCGCCCGGGCCAGCGCCCGGCGCCTGGCCGCGGCGGACCCGGTGGCGGTCCTGGCGGCGGTCGTGGCGGCTTCGGTGGTGGTCCCGGCGGCGGCGCCCCCGGCGGTCCTGGTCGTGGCGGCTTCGGTGGCCCCCGTGGCGGCGGCGGTCGTGGTTCGACGGCGGGCGCGTTCGGCCGCGGTGGCGGTCGCCCGGTTCGCGGGCGCAAGTCCAAGCGTGCGAAGCGCCAGGAGTTCGAGCAGATGCAGGCCCCGAGCCTGGGTGGTGTCAGCGTTCCCCGTGGTGACGGCAAGACGACGGTTCGGGTTCGTCGTGGCTCGTCACTGACCGACTTCGCTGACCAGATCAACGCCAACCCGGCCTCGCTGGTCACCGTGCTGTTCCACCTCGGTGAGATGGCGACGGCGACGCAGTCGCTCGACGAGGAGACCTTCAAGGTGCTCGGAGCCGAGCTCGGCTACGAGATCGAGGTCGTCTCGCCCGAAGACGAGGAGCGCGAGCTGCTCGGGTCGTTCAACATCGACCTCGATGCCGAGCTGGAGGGTGAGAACGACGACGAGCTCTTCGCCCGCCCGCCGGTCGTGACCGTCATGGGCCACGTCGACCACGGTAAGACCAAGCTCCTCGACGCGATCCGCAGCGAAGAGGTCGCGGAGGGTGAGGCCGGTGGCATCACCCAGCACATCGGTGCCTACCAGGTCGCCACGACCCACGAGGGCCAGAAGCGGGCCATCACCTTCATCGACACCCCGGGTCACGAGGCCTTCACGGCCATGCGTGCTCGCGGCGCTCGGGTGACCGACATCGCGATCCTCGTGGTGGCGGCCGACGACGGCGTGATGCCGCAGACCATCGAGGCGCTCAACCACGCGCAGGCGGCGAACGTGCCGATCGTGGTGGCGGTCAACAAGGTCGACAAGCCCGACGCCAACCCGGCGAAGATCCGCCAGCAGCTGACCGAGTACAACCTCGTCGCAGAGGAGTACGGCGGCGAGACGATGTTCGTCGACGTCTCGGCGAAGCAGGGCACGAACATCGACGGGCTGCTGGAGGCCGTGCTGCTGACGGCCGACGCGGCGCTCGACCTGCGAGCCAACCCCGACAAGGACGCCCGTGGTGTTGCCATCGAGGCGCACCTCGACAAGGGCCGCGGGCCGGTTGCGACCGTGCTGGTCCAGTCGGGAACGCTGCACGTCGGTGACTCCATCGTGGCGGGCAACGGCCACGGCCGTGTTCGGGCGATGCTCGACGAGCACGGCAACAACCTCGAAGAGGCCGGCCCCTCCCGACCGGTCATGGTGCTCGGACTCACCTCGGTGCCCGGCGCCGGCGACACCTTCCTCGTCGCGCCCGACGACCGCACCGCACGCCAGATCGCCGAGCGGCGTGAGGCGGCCACGCGGGCGGCCAACCTGTCCAAGCGTCGCAAGCGCATCTCGTTCGAAGACCTCAACGAGGCCATCGCGGCAGGCAAGGTCGACACCCTCAACCTCATCCTCAAGGGTGACGTGTCGGGTTCGGTCGAGGCGCTCGAGGATGCCCTGCTCAAGATCGAGGTGAGCGACGACGTCGACCTGCGCATCATCCACCGCGGTGTCGGTGCGATCACGCAGAACGACGTCAACCTCGCCACCGTCGACCACGCGGTGATCATCGGCTTCAACGTCCGCCCTGCGGAACGGGTGGCCGAGATGGCTGACCGGGAGGGCGTCGACATGCGTTTCTACTCGGTGATCTACCAGGCCATCGACGACGTCGAGGCGGCCCTGAAGGGCATGCTCAAGCCCGAGTACGAGGAGTTCCAGCTGGGCACGGCCGAAGTCCGCGAGGTCTTCAAGTCGAGCAAGTTCGGCAACGTGGCCGGTTCACTGGTCCGCTCCGGAGAGATCCGCCGCGGCACCCGGGCCCGCATCGTGCGCGACGGCAACCTCATCGCCGAGGGCATCGAGATCACCGGCCTGCGCCGCTTCAAGGACGATGTCGTCGAGGTCCGCGAGGGCTTCGAGTGCGGTATCAACCTGGGCAACTTCAACAACATCGAGGTCGACGACGTCATCGAGACGTTCGAGATGCGCGAGAAGCCGCGCGCCTGACCCGATCCGTCGAACGCGCGGCGGCGCTCCTCCCTCGGGAGGGGCGCCGCCGCCGTTCAACGGATGTCCCAACACGTTGTCCCGCCAACCCGGTGTGAGTTGCGCAGGGGGCGGACACCGGGAGCCCGCCTCTCAACGGCATCCGATCGGTGGGAGCTCTTGACCCTGCTGGGGCGCGCCCGGACGTTACGGTTGGCCGTACCACGACGAGGAGGCGCCATGGCCACGGAGACCGCTGCACCGACCACTGCCGACCGCACGGACAAGTGGCGGCTCGTAGGTCCCGGTCTCATCGTGGCCGCCACCGGAGTCGGCGCGGCCGACCTGGTGGCCACCCTCGTTGCCGGCCAGAAGTATGGCTACGCCCTGCTGTGGTGCGTCGTGGTGGGCTGCGTCATGAAGGTGGTGCTCGTCGAGGGTGTCGGCCGCTACACGCTCGCGACCGGTCGGACGATCTTCGAGGGCTGGTCGAGCCTGGGCCGGTGGACCACCTTCTACTTCGGGCCGTACATCGTGATCTGGGGCTTCGTCTACGGCGCGGCCGCGATGGCCGGCACGGGCCTGCCGCTGCACACACTCTTCCCGTTTCTCTCGGTCCCGTTGTGGGGCATCCTCTCCGGCCTGACCGGCCTGGCCCTCGTCTGGTGGGGCCGTTACGCGGTGTTCGAGAAGGTCTGCGCCGCTCTGGTCGGGCTGATGTTCGTCAGCATGATCGGCGCGGCCGCGCTCACCGTGCCGAACCTCCCCGACCTGCTGAAGGGGCTGGTGCCCACGATCCCCACCGGCTCGGTCGTCAACGTGCTGTCGGTGGCCGGCGGGGTCGGCGGTACGATCACGCTTGCGGCCTACGGCTACTGGATCCGGGAGAAGGGCTGGACCACCACGCGGCACATGCGCCTGATGCGCATCGACAACCGGGTCGCCTACGTCGTCACCGGCATCTTCGTGGTGGCGACCCTCATCGTCGGGGCCGAGCTGCTCTACTCCGCCAACATCGCCGTCAAGACGGGCGACCAGGGCCTGCTCGACCTCGGCAACGTGCTCACCGACCGGTACGGAGAGATTGCCGGAAAGGTGTTCCTCGTCGGCTTCTGGTCGGCGGCCATGAGCTCGCTGGTCGGGGTGTGGAACGGCGTGTCGCTGATGTTCGCCGACTTCGCCGGCCACGTGCGGGGTCTGGCGCTCGATGACCCTGAGCGCCGGGCCGGAGGACGTTGGTACCGGGCCTACATCCTCTGGCTGACGTTCCCACCGATGGTGATGATGTTCCTCGGCCGGCCGGTCTACCTGATCCTGGCCTACGGCGTGCTCGGCGCGTTGTTCATGCCGTTCCTCTCGATCACCCTGCTCTGGCTGCTCAACACCGACCGCATCCCCCGCGAATGGCGCAACCGGGCGTGGTCGAACATCGTGCTGTTGCTCTGTGCCCTTGCGTTCATCACCCTGGCCGCGACCGAGCTGCAGAAGGCCGTCGCGAAGCTTTGAGTCGTTCTCGTTAGGGTGGAGGGTGCCCGTTCAGGGCGGCGGCAGCCACCGCCCGCCACGAGGAGAAGGAACCAGCCATGGCCGACCCAGCCCGCGCCCGCAAGGTCGCAGACCGCATCAAGGTCATCGTCGCGGAGTACCTCGAGTACCAGATCAAGGACGAGCAGCTCGGCTTCGTCACGATCACCGACACCCGGGTCACCGGGGACCTCCAGCACGCGTCGATCTTCTACACCGTCTTCGGTTCCGAGCAGGAACGGGCCGCTTCGGCTGCCGTGCTGTACGCCAACCGCGGGCGGATCCGCTCGGCCGTCGGCAAGGGGATCGGCATCCGGCTGACGCCGTCGATCGAGTTCATCGCCGACGCCCTCCCCGAGGGCGCCGCCCATCTCGAGGACCTGGTCGCGCAGACCCGGGCTCGCGACGAGGAGCTCGCGAGAGCGGCCGCCGGCGCGCGCCACGCGGGCGAGGCCGACCCCTACAAGAAGCCCGTCGACCGTGCAGCCGAAGAGGACGCCGAGGACGCTGACGACACCGACGCCGCGGCCAGGTGAGCGTCGACTCCGGGCTGCTCGTCGTCGACAAGCCGACGAACTGGACCAGTCACGACGTCGTCGCTCGGGCCCGGCGGCTCTGCGCGACCCGTCGGGTGGGACACGCGGGAACCCTCGACCCGATGGCCACCGGTGTGCTCGTGCTCGGAGTCGGCCGCGCCACCAAGCTGCTCACCTTCCTGGTGGGGCTCGACAAGGAGTACACCGCCACCATCCGGCTCGGTCAGTCGACCCTGACCGACGACGCCGAGGGCGAGGTGACCTGCGCGGTCGGTGCCCCTGACTCGGCGGTGACCTCGGCTGCTCTGACGGATGCCGTGAGCGCCTTGACGGGTGACATCCAGCAGGTGCCGAGCTCGGTCAGCGCCATCAAGGTGAACGGTGAGCGCAGCTACGCCCGGGTGAGAAAGGGCGGCGTGGTCGACCTTCCGGCCCGGCCGGTCACCGTCAGCCGGTTCGACGTGCTGGCCCGACGGCCGGCGGTGGCCGAGATGCCTGATGGGTTTCTCGTCGACGTCCTCGACCTCGACGTCGCGGTGGAGGTCTCGTCCGGCACCTACGTGCGTGCGCTGGCCCGTGACCTCGGCCGGCAGCTGGGGGTGGGGGGCCACCTGACCGCACTGCGACGCACTCGGGTCGGCCGGTTCGACCTGGCCGCAGCGACCTCTCTCGATGCGCTCACGGCTCAGGTCGACGAGCACGGCGGCGCCAGTCTGCCCCTCGTCTCACTGGTCGACGCCGCCCGGGCCCATCTCGAGGTGCACGAGGTCAGCACCGAGGATGCCGTCAGGATCAGCCACGGCCGACGCATCGCGAGCGGGTCGGTGCGCAGTGACGCCGTTGCCGCCATCGACCCCGACGGGCGACTCGTCGCCGTGCTCGACGAGACCGCGACCATGGCCCGGGCCCGGGTGGTCTTCGAGCCCGCCACGGCGGCGTCGGCACCCGTGTCGCCGTCGCCCGAACCGGCAGCCGGCTGAGCGCGTGTACGAAGGCTCCGATGCGGCCACTACAGTGGTCGCCGTGCAGCGGTGGTATGGAATGGGCGACGTCCCGACGGGCCTGAGCCCCACCGTCGTCACGCTCGGCAACTTCGACGGGGTCCATCGCGGGCACCGTGAGGTGTTGACCCGAGTCGTGCGTGAGGCGAGCCTTCGTGGGGCCATGCCGGTCGCCGTGACCTTCGAGCCGCACCCGGTGGCGGTGCTCTACCCCGACCGTGCTCCCGAAGCCGTGATGTCGCTCGAGCAGCGGCTCGACGCTCTCGAGTCGGTCGGGCTCGCAGCTGTGCTGGTGATCGAGTTCACCCGCGACTTCGCCCAGCAGACCCCCGAGGAGTTCGTGCGTTCGACCTTCGTCGACGCGTTGGGAGCTGCGGTGGTGGTGGTCGGCAAGGACACCCGGTTCGGGGTGCGCAACTCCGGTGACGTGCAGACCCTGCGTGAGCTCGGGGTGGTGCACGGCTTCGAGGTGATCACGCTCGACGACGTCGGCGAGGCCCAGCCCCTCGACACCGCCGGCGACGCCTCTACCGAGGCGATTGTTGAGCCCATCACCGAGGCCACCCGCTGGAGCTCGACCCAGCTGCGGTCCGACCTGCTCGACGGCAACGTCGAGCACGCCATCGAGATCCTTGGCCGGCCGCACGCAGTCGCCGGCACGGTCGTGCACGGTGACCACCGAGGGCGTGAGCTGGGCTACCCGACCGCCAACCTCAGCCCCGACCACGAGGGGCTGGTGCCCTGCGACGGGGTGTACGCCGGCTGGCTGGTGCGGCAGGGGATGGCCTCGAACCATCCCGACCGCACCCTGCCCGCTGCCATCTCGGTGGGGACCAACCCGACGTTCGACGGCCAGCAGCGACGGGTCGAGGCCTACGTGCTCGACCGCACCGATCTCGACCTCTACGGCGAACGCGTCTCGATGCTGTTCGTCGCCAACCTGCGGCCGACCCTGAAGTTCGACTCTGTCGACGCGCTCGTCGAGCAGATGCAGCAGGATGTCACACGGTGTCGCGAGATCCTCGCCTCGATCGTGCCTTCCTGACCCGCACCGACCAGGGCGGGCTCGGCGGCCCGGGTCGGGTTGGTCGGCGCAGCGGGCGCGGGCGTTCGTTGCTGCGGGTCGACCTCGGCCTCTTCACCGGCGCGGCGGGTCTGTCGACGATCGGCGTGCTGCTCATCTGGTCGGCCACCCATGTGACGCACGGGTCGTCGTTGGCCCTCAAGCAGTCGATCAGCGTGGGACTGGGGATGGCCGCCGCCGTGGCCGTGACCCGGGTCGACCTCCGGGTCGTCCGGGCGCTGGCCCCGGCCGTCTACCTGCTGGCCGTGCTCGGACTGGTGGCGGTGATCTCTCCCCTGGGCTCGACGGTGAACGGGTCGCGGTCCTGGATCCGGTTACCGGGTGGCTTCACGCTGCAGCCGTCCGAGCTGATGAAGGTGGCGCTCGCGATCGGCATCGCCATGCTTCTCGCCGACCGGTCCGACCGGGCGGGCACGGCTCATCGGGCCGCGGGCCGCGTGCGCCAACGGCACCGCGACGTGGCGCTCGCCTGGGTGGTAGCCGGCATCCCCACCGCGGCTGTACTGGCTCAGCCGGATCTCGGCTCGGCCGTCGTGCTCGTGGCGATGGCGGTGGTCATCATCGCGACGGCGGGGACGCCCCCGGTCTGGACCGTTGGGGTGTCGCTGGCCGCCATCGCGGTCGTGCTGGCCGCGTTCCTGACGCCGATCCTGAGCGTCTACCAGCGCAACCGCCTGCGCGCCTTTCTCGACCCCTCGCTCGACCCTCAGGGAATCGGCTACCAGACCCGGCAGGTGCGCCTCGCCATCGGCTCCGGAGGGTGGGGCGGCCAAGGCCTGTTCGAGGGCCACCAGACCCAGGGCGGCTTCATCCCGTTCCAGGAGACCGACTTCGTCTTCTCCGTCGTGGGGGAGGAGCTCGGATTCGTCGGAGCCGTGGGCCTGATCGGGCTGATCGGCTTCATCGTCGTGCGCGCGGTGCTCGTGGCAGGCCGGGTCGAGCCCTTCGGGCGTCTCGTGGTGACCGGCGTTGCGGTGTGGTTCGGGGTGCAGTCGTTCGAGAACATCGGGATGAACCTCGGGATCACCCCGGTCACGGGCCTGCCGCTGCCGTTCGTGTCGTACGGCGGCTCCTCGATGGTGGCCGCCTGGATCGCGGTCGGGCTGGTCGGCAAGGTCTCGTCGACGACTGGCCTGCTCGGCAGCGAGGGGCGGTAAGTTACCGGGGGGTCACGGTGCGGTCTCCTTCACCGCCGAAGAGGTGACGGAACGGGCGTTCCTTGACACGATCTGCCCAACGGAAGCGCTGGCGACACGACGCCACGGCTGACCGCAGCGACGAAGGAGTCCGAATGCCCCTGCACGCCCGCACTGACCAGGTCGTCGACCAGGCCATCCTCGACGGCCGAGCGCCGAGTGTCGGTGCCCTGTTCCGGAACCGGGTGCGGGCCACGCCCGACGCAGCGGCCTACCTGTACTTCGAGAACGGTGGCAGCCGGCTGCGTACCATGACGTGGCGTGAGACCGACACAGTCGTGCGGGAGTGGTCCGCAGGCCTGATCAGCCTGGGGGTGGAGGTCGAGGACCGGGTCGCGGTGGCATCGACGACGCGGGTCGAATGGGTGCTGGCCGATCTCGCCATCATCTGCTGCGGGGCCGCCACCACGACCGTCTACCCGACGACGATCGGAGGTGACGTCGCCTACATCCTCACCGACTCGGGCTCGTGCATCGTCTTCGCCGAGGACGACGCCCAGGTCGCCAAGCTGACCGAACGTCGGGCCGAGATCGGCGACGTCCGGCATGTCATCGCGCTCACCGGCAGCGGCAGCGATGACGGCTGGGTGATCACCACCGACGACCTCGCCGAACGCGGGCGGGCCCTGCTTGCCGAGCAGCCCACGGCCGTCGATGACCGCATCGACGCCCTCGGCCCCGAGCACCTCGCGGTGCTGATCTACACCTCGGGCACCACCGGCCGGCCCAAGGGGGTGCGCCTGGTGCACGACAGCGTCGTCTACGAGGGGGCGGTGATCGACGCTGTCGGCTCGCTCACCCTGGATGACCTGCAGTTCCTCTGGCTGCCGCTCTCGCACGTCTTCGGCAAGATGCTGCTGGCGACCGGCCTGCAGATCGGCTTCCCGACCGCCGTCGACGGGCGTGTCGAGAAGATCGTCGAGAACATGGCGATCATCAAGCCGACCTTCATGGCCGGCCCTCCGCGGATCTTCGAGAAGGCGTACGGCCGGGTCTCACTGATGTTCGCGCAGGAGACCGGCGTCAAGAAGTCTCTGATCGACTGGGCGCTCGGCGTCGGCGGCGAGATGCGCGACGTGCGCGAGCGCGGAGAGTCTCCCTCGACCGCCCTCGCGCTTCGCCACAAGGTCGCCACGAAGCTGGTGCTGAGCAAGGTTCAGGAGCGCTTCGGCGGCCGGGTGCGGTTCATGATCAGTGGCTCGGCCCCGCTCAACGCCGATGTCGCCAAGTGGTTCGCCGCGGTCGGTCTGCTCGTCGGTGAGGGCTACGGCCTCACCGAGACCTCTTCGGGAACAACGGTCAACACCCCGACGCCGGGGGAGTACGCCTTCGGGTCGGTCGGCTGGCCGATGCCCGGCACCGCGGTGCGCATCGCCGACGACGGCGAGATCCTGATCAAGGGGCCGGGGGTCATGCGCGGCTACCACAACAACCCCGAGGCGACCGCCGAGGTGCTCACCGACGACGGCTGGTTCAGCAGCGGCGACATCGGGCGAATCGACGAGCGCGGCTTCGTCTACGTCACCGACCGCAAGAAGGACCTCTTCAAGACCTCGGGCGGCAAGTACATCGCTCCGGCCGCCATCGAGGCCACCTTCAAGGGGCAGTGCCCGTTCGTCAGCCAGTTTCTCGTTCACGGCGCCGGCCACAACTACGCCACGGCACTCGTCACCCTCGACCCCGACGCGATCACCGGGTGGGCCGCGACGCAGGGGTTGGCCGGCAAGTCGTACGCCGAGATCGCCACCTCACCACAGGCCCGGGCGCTCGTGCAGAAGTACGTCGACGACCTCAACGCCGGCCTCAACCGGTGGGAGACCATCAAGAGCTTCGCAATCCTCGATCACGATCTGAGCGTCGAGGGCGGCGAGCTGACGCCGAGCATGAAGCTGCGGCGCCGGATCGTCACCGACAAGTATCGTGACGAGATCGACAAGCTCTACACCGACGCCTGACGAGCTACCACAGTGGATTCGAGGTGATGCGCGACCGCCGATGGCCGCGCATCACCTCGACCGGTGGTGGATCTCGACGTGCTGACCGTCGGGGTCGACCGTCTCGATCCGCGAGCCGAAGTCGGCCAGGACGATCGTTCCCGGCTCGAAGCCGGCCGCCGACAGCCGTTGCTGCAGCTGCTCGAGGTGACCGCTCGTGTAGAAGCCCAGTGCCACGCGGGGGTGTGGGCCAGGGCCGCCCAGACCCGTCGACCCGTCGTCGTGATGCAGCCCGAGGATGCCGCGCCCCGCGCCGTACGCCGCGTACCCGCCGCCCCACTCGCCGACCGGGTGCAGCCCGACGTCCAGGGCGAAGTCGGCGTAGGGGCCGGTCGGGTCGGTGAAGCGGGAGAGCACCACCTCGACACCGGGGTCGGGCTCGGGACGCTGCGTGTCGTAGCCGTAGGTGTCGGTCTGGGTCTCGTTGACGACGACGAGAGCGCCGAGGGGGTCGATCACCTCGAGCGAGCGCGCGTACGCCTCGTCGACCAGGACGGTCGCCGGGCCACGGTGCTCGAGGATGCCGGCGAGCTCGGCCACATCTGGCGTCTCACCCGTCAGCAGGGTCGTGCCCGACGGCATCCGGTGGTCGCTCGTGGCAGCGGAGTGCAGCAGCACCTGCCCGGCGCCGGCGTGCATCGCGGCCCAGTCGGCCTGCGTCGTCGACCGGGTGATGCCGGCCGACAGGCCGAGCGCCTCGAGGTAGGCGCGCATCCGGGCCACGTCGTCGGTGAAGCGGATGCCGGCCAGGGTGAGCCGGGGGGCGGGCGTGCCGTTCATGGCTTCTCCTTGCGGTCTGCGTACTCGGTCAGCGCCGCCTCGACGAGGGCCGACAGGCTGGTGCCCTCGTCGATGGCGAGGTGTTTGACGCGGGTGATGAGGGGGTGGGGCAGGTAGACGTTGAACTGGGCCTTGCCGGGCCGGGGGTCGGTTACCATGCAAGCATGCTAGCAAACTAGCGTCGCTTCGACAGGTGCGACCGTCGACGGCACGTACGATGGCCCGATGATCGGAGACTCGGTATGGGGTGACCTCGAGCCGCTGCTCGAGCGGGTGAACAAGCCCATCCAGTACGTCGGTGGTGAGCTCAACTCGACCGTCAAGGAGTGGAACGTCGGCGGCTTCGGCCCTGACGGCGCCGACCTGACCACCCGTTGGGCCCTGATGTACCCTGACGCCTACGAGGTGGGGGTGCCCAACCAGGGCGTCATGATCCTCTACGAGGTGCTCAACGAGCGGGCCGACGTCATCGCCGAGCGCACCTACTCCGTCTGGCCCGATCTCGAGGCGCTGCTGCGCGAGGCGGGCCTCCCGCAGTTCACCGTCGACGCCCATCGGTCGGTGCGTGACTTCGACCTGTTGGGTCTCAGCTTCTCGACCGAGCTCGGCTACACCAACATGCTCACCGCCCTCGACCTGGCCGGGATCCCGCTGCACGCCGCCGACCGCGGTATCGACGACCCGATCGTCATCGCCGGCGGCCACGCGGCCTTCAACCCCGAGCCGGTGGCCGACTTCATCGACTGCGCCATCGTCGGCGACGGCGAGCAGGCGGTGCTGACCGTCACCGACATCGTGGGGGAGTGGAAGGCGTCGGGCCGCCCCGGTGGGCGCCGTGAGGTGCTGCTGCGACTCGCGCGCACGGGTGGCGTCTACGTGCCCGCCTTCTACGAGGTCAGCTACCTGTCCGACGGCCGCATCCAGCGGGTCGCACCGGCGCCCGACGCGACCGGCGTGCCGTGGCGGGTGTCGAAGCACACCGTCATGGACCTCGACGCGTGGCCCTACCCGAAGCAGCCGCTCGTGCCGCTGGCCGAGTCGGTGCACGAGCGCATGTCGGTCGAGATCTTTCGCGGCTGCACCCGCGGATGCCGCTTCTGCCAGGCCGGCATGATCACCCGGCCCGTGCGAGAGCGCTCCATCACCGGCGTCGGTGAGATGGTCGAACGAGGTCTGGCCGCAACGGGGTTCGAGGAGGTCGGTCTGCTCTCACTGAGCTCGGCCGACCACTCCGAGATCGCCGCGATGACCAAGGGGCTTGCCGACCGGTACGAGGGCACCCAGACCGGCCTCTCGCTCCCGTCGACCCGCGTCGACGCCTTCAACATCGACCTCGCCAACGAGCTGACCCGCAACGGTCGGCGCTCGGGCCTCACCTTCGCGCCCGAGGGCGGGTCGGAGCGCATCCGCAAGGTGATCAACAAGATGGTCACCGAGGATGACCTCATCAAGACCGTCGCGGCCGCCTACGGTGCCGGCTGGCGGCAGGTGAAGCTCTACTTCATGTGCGGTCTGCCCACCGAGACCGACGACGACGTGCTGCAGATCGCCGAGGTGGCCAAGCGGGTGATCGACACCGGTCGGCAGGCCTCGGGGCGACGCGACATCCGCTGCACCGTGTCGATCGGTGGGTTCGTGCCGAAGCCGCACACTCCGTTCCAGTGGACGGCCCAGCTCGGCGCCGCGGAGACGGACGCGAGGCTGGCCAAGCTGCGCGACGCGATTCGCGCAGACAAGCGGTACGCCAGCTCGATCGGGTTCCGCTACCACGACGGCAAGCCCGGCATCGTCGAGGGCCTGCTGTCGCGTGGCGACCGACGGATCGGGCGCGTCATCGAGACGGTCTGGCGCGACGGCCAGCGCTTCGACGGTTGGAGCGAGCACTTCTCCTACGAGCGGTGGATGGCCGCAACCGAGACGGCCCTGGCCGACCTGCCCGTCGACCTCGCCTGGTACACCACGCGTGAACGAGACCAGCACGAGGTGCTGCCCTGGGACCACCTCGACTCCGGCCTCGACAAGGACTGGCTCTGGGAGGACTGGCAGGACGCCCTCGACGAGACCGAGGTCGACGACTGCCGCTGGACTCCCTGCTTCGACTGCGGGGTCTGCCCCCAGATGGGCACCGAGATCGAGGTGGGTCCCACCGGTCAGACCCTGTTACCCCTGACGGTGATGGGCTCGGGCCGTCAGGCCCTCGCCGAACAGCATTGAGACCGTACGAAAGTGGCCACTCGACCGGGTGTCTGTGGCTGGGCGGCATTGGTGCGCGGGTTTTGCGATACAACCCGTGGAGGGGGCCCAAACGGAACGGGCGGAAAT
>JAKDLG010000157.1 GCA_030452985.1 Humibacillus sp. | reverse complement strand
TAGCGGGCCAGCCGAGCAGCGAACCCGACCGTCGTATCCTGGATGGCGCGGACACCTGGGCGGGGGTTCGCTACCGCGAGGTGGCTTCATGGGTAATGCTCGGGGCATGGATCACGCGTTCTCCAGTGCCGACGACGTCGCGGCCGCCCTCGGGCGCACCGGCTACCTCGCCGACGACGCCCTGGCCACCATCACCTTTCTCGCGACCCGGCTCGGGCGCCCCATCCTGCTCGAGGGAGAGCCGGGAACCGGCAAGACCGCCCTCGCTGAGGCGCTGGCGGAGACGCTCGACCTCAAGCTCATTCGCCTGCAGTGCTACGAGGGCATCGACGCCACCCAAGCCCTCTACGACTGGGACTTCCCCCGCCAGATCCTGCACCTGCGCACCGTCGAAGCCATCGCAAGAGACGAGCACCACGACACCGCCGCCCTCGAGGCCGAGCTGTTCGACGAGCGCTTTCTGCTCGCCCGCCCCGTGCTCGAGGCCGTGCGGTCAGCGCCGTGCGTGCTGCTCATCGACGAGATCGACCGGGCCGACGACGAGTTCGAGGCCTTTCTGCTCGAAGTGCTGAGCACGTGGCAGGTGACGATCCCCGAGCTCGGCACCATCAGCGCCGCCACGCCGCCGATCGTCGTGCTCACCTCCAACCGCACGCGCGAGCTGCACGACGCCCTCAAGCGCCGCTGTCTCTACCACTGGATCGACCACCCCGGCCTCGCCCGCGAGCTCGAGATCGTGCGCACCCGGCTGCCCGAGATCAGTGCCACCCTCGCCGAGCAGGTCGTCGGTTCGGTGCAGCGCATGCGCGCCTCCTGCGAGCTGATCAAGCCGCCCGGCGTCGCCGAGACCCTCGACTGGGCCCGGGCGCTCGACACCCTGGGCGCCTCCCGGCTCGACCCCGAGGTCGCTGCGGCCACGTTGGGGGCTGCCGTGAAGTACCGCGAAGACGCCGAACGCGTGCGCGCCATGATCGACCGCATGCTCACGGCCTGAGGCGATCGAACACGTGATCAACCGACCCGTCGACGGCGACGTCGCGCAGGTGCGTACGCCCCCGGATGCCGTATTCCTCGGCTTCGCGAGGGCGCTGCGTGCCGGCGGCCTGCCCGTCACCGCCGACCGCGAACGCGTCTTTCTCGAGGCCGTGGTCACCACGGGCGCCGAGAAGCGCGTCAACGTCTACTGGTCGGGCCGCGCCACCCTGACCTCGTCGCCCGCCGACATCGAGCGCTACGACTCGGTGTTCACGGCTTGGTTCTCGGGCGAACCCCTGTCCGGCGGGGGCAGGCCTTCCGACCCGCTCTCGGTGACGCGCCAGGCTCCGCTCGGCGATGACAGCGGTGACGGCGGCCCGTCAGAGGACGAGATCGTCAGGGCGGCGTCGAGCAGCCAGGAGGTGCTGCGGCACCGCGACGTCGGCTCATTGAGCAGCGCCGAGCGCCGCGAGCTGGCCCAGCTGTTCGCGCGGCTGCGCCCCAGACCGCCGGTCCGTCGCGCCCGGCGACACAACGCAGCACGATCGGGGCGCATCGACGGGCCGGCCACCCTGCGCAACCAGCTGCGCCGGATGGGCGAACCGGGCCCCATCCGTCACCGCCGCAGGGCAACCCGACCGCGCCGCGTCGTGCTGCTCATCGACGTGTCCGGCTCGATGAGCCCGTACTCCGACAGCCTTCTACGGCTCGCGCACACGTTCGTGCAGTCAGCGGCATCCGGCATGAGCACGGAAGTGTTCACCATGGGCACCCGGCTCACCCACGTCACGCGCGCCCTGCGCGAGCGCGACGCCGACCGCGCCCTCGTCGCTGCCGGTCAGGTGGTGCCCGACTGGTCGGGCGGCACCCGGCTGGGCGAGGCCATCGCCGCGTTTCTCGACCTGTGGGGCCGGCGCGGAATGGCGAGGGGCGCTGTGGTCGTTGTCTTCTCTGACGGCTGGGAGCGAGAGGGCCCGGAGCAGTTGGGTGAGCAGATGCGCCGGCTCGCCGCGCTCAGCCGCCGCGTGGTGTGGGCCAACCCGCACCGGGGCAAGGTCGGCTACCAGCCGGTGCAACAGGGAATCGTCGCGGCGCTGCCGCACATCGACGACTTCGTCGCGGGCCACTCGTTCGCGGCGTTCGAAGAACTGATCGAGGTGGTGGCCCGTGCGTGAGGTGATGACCGAGCTGATGCAGTGGTGGTCGGCGGGTGAGACGGTCGGGGTCGGCACCGTGGTCGGCACCTGGCGATCGGCTCCCCGGCCACCCGGCGCGTCGATGCTCGTCGGGCCCGACGGGAGCGCCGTCGGGTCGGTGTCGGGCGGCTGTGTCGAGGGCGCGGTCTACGAGCTGAGCGAAGAGGTGGTGGAGTCCGGCCGGCCGGTGCTGGCGCGCTACGGCGTCAGCGACGATGACGCGTATGCCGTCGGGTTGACGTGTGGCGGCATCCTCGATGTGTTCGTCGAGAAGGTGTCGCAGCAGACCTTTCCCGAGCTGGGAGCGGTGGCGGCTGACATCGAGGCGGGGCGGCCCGTGGCTGTCGTCACGGTCATCGAGCACCCCGACCCGACGTGGCTGGGACGGCGGCTGGTGGTGCACGCGGAGGAGCAGGAGGACGAGGAGCTGCCCGAGGGTGGGCGAGTCGAGCCGGCCGAGGTGCCGACCGGCCGGTGGGTCACCCCGCTTGGGAGCGGTTCGCTGGGCACGTTGCGGGCGGATGACGCTGTGCGCGACGACGCCAGAGGGCTGCTTGCGGCCGGCCGGTCGGCGATCCTCACCTACGGGCCCGACGGTGAGCGTCGTGGCGAGGGAATGCGCGTCTTTGTCGCTGCGCACGCGCCGAAGCCGCGGATGCTCGTGTTCGGTGCCATCGACTTCGCGGCGGCCGTGGCCAAGGTCGGCAGCTTTCTCGGCTACCACGTGACCGTCTGTGACGCGCGGCCGGTGTTCGCGACGAAGACCCGGTTTCCTGGCGCTGACGAGGTGGTCGTGAAGTGGCCGAACAACTATCTGCAGGATGAGGTCGACGCAGGTCGCGTCGACGCACGCACCGTGATCGCCGTACTGACCCACGACCCGAAGTTCGACGTACCCCTGCTCGAGGTGGCGCTGCGACTGCCGGAGGTCGCCTACATCGGCGCGATGGGCTCGCGCCGCACGCACGACGACCGGGTCGCTCGTCTGATCGAGGCGGGGCTGACCGACGCCGAGCTGGGTCGGATGAGCTCACCGATCGGGCTCGACCTCGGGGCCCGGACGCCGGAGGAGACCGCAGTGTCGATCGCTGCCGAGATCATCGCCCTGCGCTGGGGAGGAGCCGGTGAGCGGCTCGCCGAGGTCGACGGCCCGATCCACCACCACCGGGCGCCAGGCACGGACGCCCCCCTCTGACGCCCCGCCCCACTGACCTTTCCGCGCATCGCGCTGCGCGTCGCGCGGTTGGTGTCGTGGGCGTCAGTGGCGGCTCGAGCTCTGCCAGAGGTTGATGCCGCCCTCGACGGCGTGCCGGTCGATCTTCTCGAGCTCGACATCGGTGAACTGGAGGTTGTCGAGCGCACCGAGGCTGTCTTCGAGCTGGCTGACCGACGAGGCGCCGACCAGCACCGAGGTGACCCGCTGATCGCGCAGCACCCAGGCCAGCGCGAGCTGGGCGAGCGACTGCCCGCGAGCCTTCGCGATGCGGTTCAGCGCACGCACATGCTTCATCGTCTGCTCATTGAGCAGCTTCGGCGACAGCGACTTGCCCTGAGCGGCCCGAGATCCGGCAGGCACACCCTTGAGGTACTTGTCGGTCAGCATGCCCTGCGCCAGCGGCGAGAAGGCGATGCAGCCCACTCCCTCGGCGCCCAGCACGTCGAGCAGGTCCTCCTCGACCCAGCGGTTCATCATCGAGTAGCTGGGCTGGTGGATGAGCAGCGGGGTGCCCATCTGACGCAGGATGCCGATCGCCTCCTGGGTGCGAGCGCCGGAGTACGAGGAGATGCCGACGTAGAGCGCCTTGCCCTGCCGAACCGCGGAATCGAGTGCCCCCATGGTCTCTTCGAGGGGCGTGGTCTCATCGAAGCGGTGGCTGTAGAAGATGTCGACGTAGTCGACCCCCATGCGCTGCAGCGACTGGTCAAGCGAGCTGAGCAGGTACTTGCGTGACCCACCACCCTGACCGTACGGGCCGGGCCACATGTCGTAGCCGGCCTTGCTCGACAGGATGATCTCGTCGCGGTACCGCTTGAAGTCCTGGGCGAAGATCGTGCCGGAGTTGCGTTCGGCGCTGCCGTAGGGCGGGCCGTAGTTGTTCGCGAGGTCGAAGTGCGTGACGCCGAGGTCGAACGCCCGTCGAAGCGTGGCGCGCTGCTTGTCGAGGGCGACGTCGTCGCCGAAGTTGTGCCACAGGCCGAGCGACACGGCCGGCAGGTCGAGCCCGCTGTTGCCGGTGCGGCGGTAGGTCATCGAGTCGTAGCGGGAGCGGAGGGCCTGGTAGTCGTCGGCGTGCATCGTCATGGGGCCAGTCTTCCCTGTCGGGTGGCCCTTTCGTCACGTGGGCACGTGACCGGCTCCAGACGTCCCCGCCGCGCGGACTTTTCGCGCCGCTCGCTCCGTCACTGATTCGCCCAGCGGGTCAGTGACGTATGAACCGAGTTGGGGGAGTTGCGCCCGTCGCCTACGTCACTGATTCGCCCTGCGGGTCAGTGACGTAGCACCTATCGGAACGGCGGCACGTCTCGGTGCCGCCCGAAGGCTCGGTGTTCTCCCGTATGCGGGCGTGATCACCCTCGCAAACGGGAGAACACCCGGCATGGCGCCTGCACCCTCGAGGCACTGGACCCCTTTGTGCCGATTGGGTCGGCCACTCTTGTCGAGCTTCGCCGTTCCCCTTGTCAGGACCCGACCGGCGGGTAAGACTCAGCCAGGGGATGACACTTGCAGCGCGGCAGGAGGACTTTACGCATGACTCGAATCACTGTGACCGTCGACGGGACGAAGTATTCCGACGAGGTCGAACCACGAAAACTCTTGGTGAGCTACCTCCGAGAGGATCTCGGCAAGACCGGCACCGTGATCGGTTGCGACACGAGCAACTGTGGCGCCTGCACCGTGCACCTCGACGGCACGAGCGTGAAGTCGTGCAACGTGCTGGCGGTGCAGGCCGACGGGCACGAAGTGACCACGATCGAGGGACTGGCCCAGAACGGCGAGCTGCACCCGGTGCAGACGGCCTTCCACGAGTGCCACGCTCTCCAGTGCGGCTACTGCACGCCGGGCATGATCATGCAGACGTGCGACCTGCTGAAGAACAACCCCGACCCGAGTGAGCAAGAGATCCGCGAGGGTCTCGAGGGCAACCTCTGCCGGTGCACCGGCTACCACAACATCGTCAAGGCCGTTCAGCAGGCGGCCCGGCAGGGTCACGAGAGCGGCACGGCAGCGGCCGACGGCAGCCCGGCCGAGACCGCCGACGCCGAGCAGAGCGTGGGGGCGACCGCGTGACCATCACCGAAGACCGCCCCGCAAGCAACGACGCAGCCGAGGTCGGCAAGGCCCGCACCCGCAAGGAGGACCAGCGCCTCATCACCGGTCGCACCAAGTGGACCGACAACATCGTGCTTCCCGGCATGCTGCACCTGGCCATGGTGCGCAGCCCCTACGCCCACGCGAACATCACGAACATCGACACCAGCGAGGCAAAGACGGCATCCGGTGTCATCACCGTCGTCACCGGCGAAGACATCAAGGACGTGCAGGGCGTCAACGCCAACGCCTGGCCGATCACCCCCGACCAGGTCACGCCCACCCACCTGCCGGTCTGCATCGACCACGTGGCCTGTGCGGGCGAGATCGTCGCCGTCGTCGTGGCCCGCACCCCCGCCGAGGCACGGGATGCCGCTGAGCTGGTCGACGTCGACTACGACGTGCTCCCAGCGGTGCTCGACCTCAAGGAGGCCGTCAACGACACGGTGCTCGCCCACCCCGACCTCGGTACCAACAAGTCGGCGTTCTGGAAGCTCGACTCGGCCGAGCAGGGCTCGGGCGGCAACGTCGACGAGGCCATCGCGAAGGCCCGCGTCGACGGCATTGTCATCGAGCGCGAGTTCCGTCAGCAACGGCTCATCCCCGCGTTCATGGAGCCCCGCTCCGTCGTGGTCGACCCGACCGGTGATCAGATGGTGGTGTGGTCGGCCACCCAGGTCCCCCACATCCTGCGCTTTCTCATCGCCGCCACGATGGGCATCCCCGAGTCGAAGGTGCGCGTGATCGCCCCCGATGTCGGCGGTGGTTTCGGCGGCAAGCTGCAGACCACTCCCGAGGAGTTCGCGACCATCGCGGTCTCCCGACGTCTGGGCAAGCCGTGCAAGTACACCGAGACCAGGTCGGAGTCGCTGCTCTCGGGCCACCACGGCCGCGACCAGTGGCAGAAGATCACCCTGGCGGCCGAGAATGACGGCACGGTCACCGGCCTGAAGGTCGACCTCATCGCCAACATGGGGGCCTACGTCGCCGTTGTCGGTGGCGGCGTTCCGGTGCTGGGCGCGTGGATGTACAACTCGATCTACAAGTTCCCGGCCTACCAGTTCAACTGCCAGACGGTGCTGACGAACATGACCTGGGTCGACGCCTACCGCGGCGCCGGCCGACCTGAGGCCACCTTCGCGATCGAGCGGATGATGGACGAGTTCGCGGCCGTGCTGGGCCGCGACCCGCTCGAGGTTCGCGAGCAGAACTGGATTCGGCACGAGGAGTTCCCGTTCACCACGGTGGCCGGGATGACGTACGACTCGGGCAACTACGAGGCCGCCACCGAGAAGGCGAAGAAGCTGTTCGGCTACGACGAGCTGCGCGCCGAGCAGAAGCAGCGCCGCGAGAGTGGCGACCCGGTGCAGCTGGGAATCGGTGTCTCGACCTTCACCGAGATGTGCGGGCTCGCGCCGTCACGCATCCTCGGCCAGCTCAACTACGGCGCCGGCGGGTGGGAGCACGCCAGCATCCGGATGCTGGCGACCGGCAAGGTCGAGGTGCTCACCGGCAGCTCAGCCCACGGTCAGGGGCACGAGACGGCCTGGAGCCAGATCGTCGCCGACCGGCTCGGGGTCGCGTTCGAAGACGTCGAGGTGCTGCACGGCGACACGCAGATCGCCCACCGAGGCATGGACACCTACGGCTCGCGCTCGCTGGTGGTCGGCGGCGAGGCGGTCGTGCGCGCTGCCGACAAGGTGATCGCGAAGGCGAAGGTCTTCGCGGCGCATCTGCTCGAGGCCAGCGAGGACGACCTCGAGTTCACGGCCGGCCGCTTCCAGGTGAAGGGCACCGACAAGGGCCTGGCCATCGGCGAGGTCGCCCTCGCGGCGTTCGCCGGGCACAACCTGCCCGACGGTGCCGAGCCGAACATCGACGCCGATGCGACCTACGACCCGGTCGACTTCTCCTTCCCGCACGGCACGCACCTGTGCGCGATGGAGGTCGACACCGAGACCGGTGCCACGACGATGCGCAAGTACGCCTGCGTCGATGACGTCGGCACGATCGTCAACCCGCTCATCGTCGAGGGGCAGATCCACGGTGGCCTCGTGCAGGGCATCGCACAGGCTCTGTGGGAAGGAGCCGAGTACGACGAGAACGGCACCCTGGTGACCGGCTCATTCGTCGACTACACCCTGCCCACCTCGGCCGACACCATCAGCTTCATCTCGGAGCACACGGTCTCGCCATCGACGACGAACACGTTGGGCACCAAGGGAGTCGGCGAGGCAGGCACGATCGCCTCCACTCCTGCGGTGGTCAACGCCATCGTTGACGCCCTGCGCCAGTTCGGCGTCGACGACGTGCTGATGCCTTGTACGCCCGAACGGGTGTGGAAGGCGATCCAGGCGGGTGGGGCGAAGCCCGGTGTGCCGGCCGAGGGTGAGCGCGAGGCTGCGCCCCACTTCGACGAGGGTGCGCCGAATGACGACCGGCCCGCTACGCCTGATACGACTGCGACAACCCAAGGCGGTGCCCAGTGATCCCGGCCAGTTTCGACTACCTCGCCCCCACCACGGTGGCGGAGGCGCTCGCCGCCCTCGCGGAGCATGGCGACGAGGCCAAGGTGCTCGCCGGGGGGCAGTCGTTGCTGCCCATCCTGCGGATGCGCCTGAACGCGCCCGGCATCGTCATCGACCTCGGCAAGATTGCCGAGCTGCAGGGCATCTCGGAAGACGGTGACGAGCTCGTCATCGGCGCGATGACCACGTATGCCGCTGTGCTGGCTTCGGGTGCCGTGTCGACCCACGCGGCGTTGCTGTCCAAGGCGATCGCCACGGTGGCCGACCCGCAGATCCGGCACCGTGGCACCATCGGCGGAGCACTCGTGCACGCCGATCCCGCGGGAGACGTCGGGGCTCCGGCGCTGGCGCTCGGAGCCAGGTACGTCATCGCGGGGGCTGACGGCGCCACGCGAACGGTCGAGGCCGACGACTTCTTCGAGGACCTGTTCACCACGGCGGTCGGGGAGGGCGAGCTGCTCACCCAGATCAGGGTGCCTAAGCACACGGGTTGGGGGGCGCACTACGAGAAGTTCGTGCGGGTCAGCCACCAGTGGTCGATCGTGGGCATCGCCGCCACCGTTCGCAGTGAAGGCGGCACGATCGCCGAGGCCCGCGTCGGCCTGACCAACATGGGCTCGACCCCGTTGCGCGCCAAGGCAGTTGAGCAGGCCCTGGTGGGTCAGCCCGCGACCGACGAGGCGGTGCGGTCGGCTGTTGCGTCGGTGGCTGAGGGCACCAACCCGCCCTCCGACCTCAACGGTGACGCCGTCTACCGCAAGCACCTGGCCTCGGTGTTGACCCGCCGGGCCGTGCTGGCGGCGGCAGGCGCGTGAGCTGCTGATGGATCTCACCCACTCCTTCACGGTGCCGACCTCGGTCGACGACGCCTGGGCCCTGTTCATGGATCTCGAGAAGGTGGGCAGCTGCTTCCCGGGCGCCACCGTGACCGAGGTTCGCGATGACGGGTTCTCGGGAACGGTCAAGGTCAAGCTCGGGCCGATCGCCCTCGTCTACTCCGGCAGCGGGTCGTTCGTCGAACGTGACGACGCCGCCCATCGAGCGGTCATCGAGGCCAAGGGCAAGGACAAGCGGGGCAACGGTACCGCAGGCGCCAACGTCACCATCTCGCTGTCACCCGACGGTGACGGCACGCGAGCGGATGTCGTCACCGACCTGGCCGTGACCGGTAAGCCGGCGCAGTTCGGCCGGGGGGTCATGCAGGACGTCTCCGACAAGCTACTGCAGGCGTTCGTGGCCTGCGTCGAGAAGCAGCTCGGCGGTGAACAGCCCGCTCCCACAGCGTCGCCCGCGGCTGCACATGCGGACGAAGCGGCATCCGGCAGCGCCGGTGAGACCCGCTTCGTCGAGACGGCATCCGACGCTCTGGCGGCCGACACGACGTCGACCGCTGCCACTGCGAAGCCGACGGCAAGCAGGCCGGTCTCGACCCTGAACGGGGCTCGCCCGCAGGTGGTGAGGCCGGCTGAGGACGACGCGCTGGATCTGGGATCGGCCGTGCTGCCGGTGCTGGTGCGCCGGTACGCCGGCTTCGCGGCCGCAGCCGTCATCGGTGTACTGATCGGCTGGATGCTGGGTCGTCGCCGCTGAACCGTTCACGCTGTACGAAAGTGGCCACTCGACCCTCACCAGTCGAGTGGCCACTTTCGTACAGCCCCACCGCCATGGTTGCGTTGGCTGCGCGCACCCCAGGTCGAGTGTCCACGAACCAGGGTCGACGGCTGGCGTAGGGTCGAAGAAGTCGCCGTCAGCGGCATCCCGACGGAAGGACCAGCATGGCTCGCATCGTCATCTTCGGAGGCCATGGCAAGGTGGCCCTGCTGGCCGCCCCGCTGCTCGCCGAGGCCGGTCACGAAGTGACCTCGGTGATCCGCAACCCGGCGCAGGCCGATGACGTGATCGCCGTGGGCGCACGTCCTCTCGTGCTCGACGTCGAGACGGCCTCGGCCACTGAGCTGACCGATGCCCTGTCGGGGCACGATGTCGTCGTGTGGTCGGCCGGCGCCGGAGGAGGCAGCCCCGATCGCACCTACGCGGTCGACCGTGACGCCGCCATCGCCACGATGGACGCTTCGCTCACAGCGAAGGTTTCGCGGTACGTCATGGTGTCGTACTTCGGGGCGGGCCCGGATCACGGTGTGCCCGAGGACAACGGCTTCTACGCCTACGCCGAGGCCAAGTCGGCTGCCGACGCCCATCTGGCGGCATCCGGGCTCGACTATGTCATCCTGCGCCCGAGCGGTCTTACCGACAAGCCGGCGACAGGCACGCTCGAGTGGGGCGTCGGGGTCAAGGCCTCGACCGTTTCTCGTGGGAACGTCGCGAGGGTCATCGCTGCGGTCGTCGACGCCGGGTCGACCGCGTCGGAGTCGTCGACCGCCACCGGTCGGGTCCTGGAGTTCAACGACGGCGACCGCCCCGTCAGCGAGCTCGTCGCAGGGTGATTCAGCGTGTGACGCGGGTCAGCCGCGATCGATCGGGGTGGCGATCAACAGGTTGATGTAGTCGTAGTTCTGTTCCGCGGAGTTGAAGGGGCCACCGCAGGTGGCCAGGAACAACCGTTCCGGACCGCTGAAGTTATAGAGGTCCTGTCCCGAGACGATGGTGGGATAGTCGCTCTTGGCGACATCGCGCCAGACCCGCTGCACCTGGTAGGAGCACGTCGACCCGTTGACCTGCACCACATCGATGCGCTGGCCGTCTGCGATCTGCGAGGCGAAGCTGTCTTTGAAGATCGCGGAGCCGTCGTGGTACGTGTGGCCGTTGACCAGAACCGTCCCGGTGCCTGAACCGGGTTGCGGACCGGCGGAGTACCAGCCGGCTTGGGTGCGGTCGCTGGGGTTGCCCAAGGGCCTGCGTCCCTGCGAGTCGGCGGGTGCCTTGGTGTCGACCCCGATGCTCTGGAACGTGGCGTTGACCCCCAGCGCGGGAATCACCAGCCGAGCCGGGATGCCGGCGGTGCAGCGGTTCGAGATGGCGGTCGACTGACGAGGCTTGCCACTTGTCGAGGCAGGCCGACCGGCCGAGGAACCGGCCGTCGCTCCTGCCGTTGATCTCGGCAACACGGTTGCCGTACTTGGCTGCCCGGACTTCGTGGGCGCGGCCGAGCTACCCGCGGTTGCTGTGGTCGATGACGATGTTGCGGACGGTGTGCCGGGGCTGGCGCTCACCGGGTCGGGCGCGAGAGGGCGCAGGATGATCAGCCAAGCGGCGGCGACGGTCATCAGTGCGATGACGGCCGTCAGCACGAGGGTGCGACGCTGCTGCATGGGGACTCCCTGGTGAGCGAACCGGCTGGTGGTGGGGCAATGTCAGAACGACAGCCCCACCACCAGCAGCTCGTCACGTGCCCGTGGTGGCGTGACGTCGCCGTGGGGCGACGTCGGTGAACATGAGGGCTCCGG
>JAKDLG010000156.1 GCA_030452985.1 Humibacillus sp. | reverse complement strand
CCCGGGATGCTCGAGAGCAGGGTGCGACGGAGGCTGTTGCCGAGCGTGTAGCCGAAGCCGGGCTCGAGGGGCTCGATGGCGAAGCGGCTGCGGTTGTCAGCAACGACCTCTTCGGAGAGCACGGGACGCTGTGCGATGAGCACTGTTCTTTTCCTTCCCACCTCGCGACCGCTATATGACGCGAAGTGATACGGCCCGGTCGTGATCCGGGCGGCGGGGGTCGGCTCTGTCTGCGACCCCAACCCTGGGTCAAACCGTGCGGATGCCGCTGAGCGGGCTCAGCGGCATCCGTCGACGGCGGTACTAGTTCTTCGAGTAGAGCTCGACGATCAGCTGCTCGGTGAGCTGGCTGTCGATCTGGGCTCGCACCGGAAGCTGGTGGATGAGGATCTGCAGCGAGCCGGGGACGACCTGCATCCAGGCCGGCACGGGGCGCTCACCGTAGGTCTGGCGAGCCAGCTCGAACGGGAAGCTCTCGACCGACTGCTTGCGCACGGTGATGATGTCGTACTGCTCGACCCGGTAGCTCGGGACGTCGACGCGCTGGCCGTTGACCTCGAAGTGGCCGTGGCTGACGAGCTGGCGCGAGTGACGACGCGTGCGGGCCAGGCCCGCGCGGTAGATCACGTTGTCGAGGCGCGACTCGAGGATGGTGAGCAGGGTCTCACCGGTCTTGCCGGGGCGCCTGGCCGCTTCCTTGTAGTAGCGGACGAACTGCTTCTCCATGACGCCGTACGAGTAGCGGGCACGCTGCTTCTCCTGCAGCTGCGTCAGGTACTCCTTCTCCTGGATCCGGCGACGGCCGTGCTGGCCGGGCGGGAACGGACGGAGCTCGAAGTACTTGTCTCCGCCGACCAGGTCCATCTTCAGGCGGCGGGACTTCTTGGTGATCGGGCCGGTATAACGAGCCATAAGTTATCTGTCTCTCTCGCGGTGTCGTTGGTTCGGCCGGATCAGACGCGACGGCGCTTGGGCGGGCGGCAGCCGTTGTGCGGCGTGGGCGTGACGTCGCTGATCGCGCCGACCTCGAGGCCGGTGGCGGTGAGCGAGCGGATCGCGGTCTCGCGGCCCGAACCGGGGCCCTTGACGAAGACGTCGACCTTGCGCATGCCGTGCTCCATGGCGCGGCGGCCGGCGGCCTCCGCTGCCATCTGCGCGGCGAACGGGGTGGACTTGCGCGAGCCCTTGAAGCCGACCTGGCCGGCGGAGGCCCACGCGATCACAGCGCCCTGCGGGTCGGTGATCGAGATGATGGTGTTGTTGAAGGTGCTCTTGATGTGAGCGTGCCCGTGGGCGATGTTCTTCTTCTCTTTGCGACGAACCTTCGTCGCACGAGCCTTGGGAGGCATGTTTCTCCTACGTCAGAATGAGATTCGGTGACGATCAGCAGCCGAGGGTCGCGACAGCGACTCGGCTCACGATCACTTGGCCTTCTTCTTGCCGGCCACGGTGCGCTTCGGACCCTTGCGGGTGCGCGCGTTGGTCTTGGTGCGCTGACCGCGCACCGGGAGACCACGACGGTGACGAAGGCCTTCGTACGAGCCGATCTCGACCTTGCGGCGGATGTCGGCCTGCACCTCACGGCGTAGGTCACCCTCGAGGCGGTAGTTGCCCTCGAGGAAGTCACGAAGCGCAACGAGCTCGGCTTCACCGAGATCCTTGACGCGGGTTTCAGGGCTGACGCCGGTCGCGACCAGCGCCTCCTTCGAACGGGTGCGACCCACACCGAAGATGTAGGTCAAGGCGACCTCGACGCGCTTGTCGCGCGGAAGGTCGACTCCAACAAGACGAGCCATGTTGGTGTCTCTCCTGGATTCTGTTTCGCGGAGGTCTGGAGCGGTCACCGGTCCGAGGTAAGCCCCTCCCGGTGCGGGATGAGCTCTCGGTCCTCGGCCTCCGTGCCGAGGGTGACGTCCTGTGCCGACTCGATGTCTCCACCGAACCGGGCCTCAGGGGCCGGGTGACTGCTGTCGTGCTGCGGGTACTTCTTAGGCGTGCTGTCGAAGGTCTTCGACGCGTGCGGGGTGTCCCCGGTGGCTTGCTCAGCCCTGGCGCTGCTTGTGGCGCAGGTTCTCGCAGATCACCATGACCCGGCCGTTACGGCGGATCACCTTGCACTTGTCGCAGATCTTCTTGACGCTCGGCTGAACCTTCATAGCCCTGCTGTCTTCAGATCACGCCCCCGTGCGCCTGCCCCGTGCGGGACCGACGACCAGGAGCTGGTTTCAATCGGGTTGGTGCTTCGTGCGTGACGCCGGCGGATGCCGGGCCCGTGCACTCAGCGGTAACGGAAGACGATCCGACCGCGGGTCAGGTCATAGGGCGAGAGTTCGACCACGACCCGGTCCTCGGGGAGGATCCGGATGTAGTGCTGACGCATCTTGCCCGAGATGTGAGCGAGAACCTTGTGACCGTTGGAGAGCTCGACCCGGAACATCGCGTTCGGGAGAGCCTCGACGATCGTGCCCTCGATCTCGATGACACCGTCCTTCTTGGCCATATCCTCCGTCAATCTGTTGTGTTGCACTCTGTGGTGTTGCGCTGCCTGGTGTTCGTCGTGCCCGGGACAGCAAAAAGAACGGGCGACGGGACACGCGTCACCCAACGGTCAAGAGTACGCCACGGGGGTCGGTTCCCCGAAATCGAGACCGGGCCGACATCGGGTCTTCACCCCGGGTCGTCACAGCGGCGAGACCGCACATCACTGACGTTCAGGAGGCTTCGTCACCCATCTCCGCGTCGTCGACCACTGGCGCCGACTCTCCTACCACGACCCCGGGCTGCCAGCCGAAGTCCTGCCGCCTGGTTGGAGTGCCGCGACGGCGGGCCAGCTGTTCGTGCGGCTCGTGGCTGCGCTGGAGGGTTCTGCCCTCGCTCACGCTCGCAGGTCCTGGCCGGTCGGCCGCGAACAGGACAGTGAGACGCGCCCCGTAGGGACACGTGTGTGGTGAAGGTTCGAGCGGGCTCGGAGGGAGTGTTTGTACAAGGATCGCTCTATCCTGAGCCCAGCGTCCGCAGTCGGCGCAGGACTCGACGAGTTGATGAGGGGACGAAACGATGGCGGTTGACGTCCGAATCCTGGAGACTGCCGACGTCGACGAGTCCGCCTCCCTCGGGAGCGGGACGACGGTGTGGCACCTGGCCCAGGTTCGTGAGAAGGCCACCATCGGGTCTGGCTGCATCATCGGGCGGGGAGCCTATGTGGATGTCGGCGTCCGCGTCGGTACGAACTGCAAGGTGCAGAACCACGCGCTCGTCTACGCCCCCGCCCACCTCGGCGACGGCGTGTTCATCGGGCCGGCTGCGTGCCTGACGAACGACTCCTACCCTCGGGCCGTCTCACCCGAGGGAGAACGCCTCGAAGACGATGACTGGGAGAGGCGCGGCGTGAGGGTAGACGATGGCGCCGCGGTCGGAGCGCGCGCCGTCGTGCTCGGCGGGGTGCGAATCGGCGCGTGGGCCATGGTCGCGGCAGGAGCGGTCGTCGTCCGCGACGTGCCTGCCTACGCGCTGGTGGCGGGGGTCCCCGCCAGGCAGATCGGCTGGGTCGATCGTCGAGGACGGCGGACCGACAGCCCGCCGGACGTTGCTGATGGTGCGCCACCGCGGGCTGTGACGTGACGTCCGGGAGCAGCGCAGCCTCGAAGGTGCTGCCGGCTCGCGATCCCACCATCGGGGCGCGCATCCCCGTCGCGCGTCCTCTGATCGGCGAAGAAGAGCGTCAGGCGGTGGTGCGCGTGCTCGAGAGCGGACACGTGGTTCAGGGTGACCAGGTTGCGGCGTTCGAGCATGAGTTCGCCGACCTGGTCGACGGGCGCGAATGTGTGGCCGTCGCATCGGGCACGGCTGCCCTGCAGCTGGGGCTGCTAGCGGCCGGGATCGGGCCCGGCGACGAGGTGATCGTCCCGTCGTTCACCTTCGCGGCAACGGCCAACGCTGTGCGTCTCGTTGGCGCCCTACCAGTATTCGTCGACATCGACCCCTCCAGCTTCTGTCTGGAACCGGCTGCGGTAGCGGCGGCTGTGACCCCGTCCACCGCGGCCATCGTGCCCGTGCATCTGTTCGGTCACGTCGCGGATATGGACGCGATCGGCCGTATCGCCCAACGGCATCATCTGCTGGTTCTCGAGGATGCCGCCCAGGCGCACGGGGCCCGGCGCGGTGACAGACCCGCGGGGACGTTCGGCGATCTGGCGGCGTTCTCCTTCTATGCGACGAAGAACATGACGACCGGCGAAGGCGGCCTGGTCGCCACTGCCGACAAGGCGTTGGCCCGCCAGATCCGGCTGCTGCGTAACCAGGGCATGGAGCGTCGTTACGAGCATGAGATCGTCGGTCTCAACGCACGGATGACCGACCTGGCCGCCGCCATCGGACGCGTCCAGCTGTCCCACCTACCGGGCTGGAACGACGCCCGTCGCAGCCACGCGGCGACGCTGACCGCGCGGCTCGACGACGTCGTCCAGACACCGACCGTGGCCCCGGGAACCACCCACGTCTTTCACCAGTACACGCTGCGTCACGATGACCGCGATCGGCTCGCCCAGCACCTGTGGGCACGCGGGATAGACACTGCGGTGCACTATCCGCGGCCGGTCCATCGGATGCCCGCCTACGCCGTCGGGCCGTGGCAGGACACCGATCTGCCGCAGACTCAACGGGCCTGTCGCGAGGTGTTGTCGCTGCCTGTCCATCCGGGACTCACCGACGACGACCTCGATCGAATCGTAGCGGGCGTACGGTCGTTCGGAGACGCGCAGTGACCGCGCCGCTGAAGGCGCTCGTCGTGGGAGCCGGCTACATGGGACGCCTGCATCTGCGAGCCCTGGCCGCGCTCCCCGACGTCGGGTCGGTTCTGGTCGTGGACCCCTACCTCCCGACCAACTCGCTGCCAGGGATCCCGACCGTGGGGAGCATCGACGAGGCCGCTGGGCTCGGCATCGACCTCGCCGTGCTCGCCGCGCCGAGTCCCCTGCACGAACAGCTCGGTCTGCAGCTGGCGGGGCTGGGGGTGCCCACGCTGGTGGAGAAACCGTTGGCGGTGGACTCGTCGTCGGCCAAGCGCCTGAGCAACGCGTTCGCGGCCGCTGGCGTGCCGGCTGCGGTCGGGCACATCGAACGCTTCAACCCGGCCGTCGCCGCGTGGCGGACCGCTGCCAGTGGCGATCACCTGGTTCGGCTCATCGGCCAGCTGCGCGAGGTCCACACCTGCCGGATCGGCTCGATGCCCGAACGCCCGATTGACACCGATGTCGTCAGCGACCTCCTCGTGCACGATATCGACCTCGTGCATTGGCTTCTCGGTGGTCGATTCGATCAGGTGCAGGCTCAGACACGGGTGATCGCTGGGCGCCCGTGCGCGGACAAGGTCGTCGTCAGCGCCAGGCTGAACGGCCTCGTGACGTCGGGCGGCGATCCGGGTGAAGGAGGCACCGCGTTGCTGCAGCAACGGGCCAGCCGGTTGGCGAAGGACCGGGAGCGGTGGCTGAGGGTCGACGGCAGCGCCGGCAGCTTGCTGGCCGACCTGGTGGCCCGACGCCTCATCCTGATTCATCCAGGCGATCGCCGAGAGGTCCCCGTATCCTCGGTAGACGCCCTGAGGGCCGAACTCTCCGCCTGGTGCAACCTCGTCCGCACCGGAGAACGCGGTGAGCTCGCCACGCTCGACGACGGGGTGCGCACCGCAAGAGTCGCCGATGCCGTGCTGCGAGCGGCCTCGGCCGGCGCGACGGTCACCATCGAGGAAGAGGCGGCATGACCAGCGCGTCAGGATCCGTTGCGGAGCGCCAGCACACCGTCACCGTCGTCGGCCTGGGCAAGGTGGGCCTGCCGCTGGCCGTCCAGTTCGCGGACGCCGGATGGCAGGTCGTGGGTGCCGATGTCCAGGCTGACGTCGTGGCGCTCGTCGGCCGGGGCGAGGTGCCATTCCCCGGCGAGCGCGACTTGGATCGCCGCCTCGCCGATGTCATCGCTCGTGGGCGGCTGACCGCGACGATCGACACCACCGAGGCGGTCGCTCGCAGCGCCGTGGTCGTGGTGGTCGTTCCCCTCATCGTCGATGCGAGCGCTCGTCCCGATTTTACGATCATCGACGCGGCCACCGCGGCCGTCGCCGCGGGAGTACGGCCAGGCACGCTGGTGAGCTACGAGACCACCCTTCCGGTGGGCACGACGCGGACCCGCCTGGCGCCGGCCTTGGCCGCAGGATCCGGCCTGGGCCTGGGTCGCGAGCTGTTCGTCGCCATGAGTCCCGAGCGCGTGCTCACGGGCAGAGTCTTTCGAGACCTCGCCGCCTACCCCAAGCTGGTGGGGGGTCTGGACGCCGAGTCCGCCCGGCGCGCGGAGAGCTTCTACCGCAGCGTCCTCACCTTTGACGACCGACCGGATCTCCATCGCCCGAACGGGGTCTGGGCGGTCGGCAACACCGACGCCGCCGAGCTGATCAAGCTGGCTGAGACCACCTACCGCGACGTCAACATCGCGTTGGCGAACACGTTCGCCGTGCACGCCGAATCACTGGGAATCGACTACGACGTCATCGCCCAGGCGGCCAACAGCCAGCCTTACAGCCGCCTGCACGCCACCGGGGTGGCGGTAGGCGGTCACTGCATCCCGGTCTACCCACAGCTTTACCTGGCCGGGGACCCTCAGGCGCGCCTCGTGCAGACGGCCCGCGAGGTGAACCTGGGTATGCCGGCGCACGTCGTCGCCCAACTTGTCGCAGCCATGGACGCCCACAGACTCGACCTCTCCGGTAGCCGCGTCGTGGTGCTGGGCGCCGCCTACCGGGGAGGGGTCAAAGAGACCGCCTTCAGTGGGGTCTTCCCCCTCGTGCAGCTGCTCCACGAGCGGGGCGCGGTCGTCACCGTTCACGACCCCTTGTTCAGCGACCACGAGCTGGCAGCGCACGGCCTAGTGGCCCACCACCTCGGTGACTCGTGTCAGGGCGCCATCGTCCAGGCCGACCACGACCAGTACGCCGTCCTCAGCAAGGATGACCTACCGGGCGTCCGGGCGATCGTCGACGGCCGAGGGATCACCCCCGACGTCGGGTGGGACGGGGTTGCGCGCATCGTCCTCGGGGCGCCGTCAAAGAGCACGATAATTCCCAGAGCTGGAGGCTGACCGCCGTGACCATGATCACCGACTCGTCCAAGAGGGTCATACCCTTTCGCCCCAACGATGCCAAACGGGTTGGCCAGGGCTGCTTCTATCTTGACGACATCACCTGGCTGAACAGCGCGAACATCGAGCTGGGCGACCGGGTCAAGTTCAACTCGGGCTGCTGGGTCAACGGCTACGGGGGGCTTGTCATCGAAGATGACGCCAATGTCGGACCCCGCACCCTCATTCATACCGCCAACCACATCACCAGCGACCGCGACACCCCCATTGCGTTCCAGGGGTGGGATTCGAAGCCGGTCCGCATCGGCCGAGACGCCTGGGTCGGTATGGGGTGCATCATTTTGCCGGGAGTAACCATTGGCGAGGGCGCGATCGTCGGTGCTGGCGCTCTCGTCACCAAAGACGTCCCGCCGTTCGCTGTTGCGGTGGGCTCGCCCGCGCAGGTGATCAAGTATCGCTTCCCAGATGCCGAACCCCGCCACGAGGCGGGCGAGGTCGACAACTGATGAGGGTGCTGTTCTTGCAGCGTCAGCCGTGCATCAAAACTCTCAAGTACGCCGTCGGTCTGCGCAGCGTCATCCCCGACCTCACCATCAGTTTCGCCTACCAAGGCCGCACGCTCTCGGCCCTGTACGGGTCCGGCGACGAGTTGTTCGACCAGTGGTACCAGCTGCCCATCGCAGCCGACTCCGCCCTCGCCGAGGTGGTGGAGGACTTTCGCCCCGACATCATCCATGGCCACAATCTGCCCGATGTGTTGACCGTGGCCGTGCAGCCGCTCGCTGGTGGGGCCGCCGTCATCCACGACGTGCACGATTTCCAATCACTACGCAACACGCCGTATGAAGACGGCTTCCCCGACCCTCCGGACCCGATTGCGGCCGAGCGTACGGCCGTCGAGGGCAGCGACGCGTTGATCACGGTGTCGGACGTGTTGCTGAAAGCGATCCAGGCGCGCTACCGGGTTCCGGCGAGGCACACCGTTTTTCCCAACTACGCTCTGGCGCGCGACCTGCCTGCACTCGACTCGCTGCCCGAGCCGGTATCGAAGGGTGCCCGGGCATTGCGGGTGGTCTATCAGGGCACGATCTCGATCGGTGGCGGCCACTACGATCTACGAGGAATTTTCGAGTCGATCGTGCAGGCGGGCGCCGAGCTGCACGTCTTTCCCGGCCGCGAGCCGACCGCGGAGTATCACCGGCTCGCCGAACGCTATCCGAGCCTGGTACTGCATCAGACACTGCCTGCGACGACGTTGCTGGCGACGCTGCCGCAGTTCGACGTCGGCTTGGCCGCGTTCAACGACCGTCTCAACGATGCGCACCTGGCCACGGTACTGCCCAACAAGGGCTTCGAGTACGTCGGATGCGGGCTGCCGATTCTCACCCTCGAGCACGCGGCGTTGGCCGATTGGGTGCGCACCGAAGGGGTCGGCGTCGTGGCGCCCGGGGTCGAGCACCTGGCGCAGACTCTGGCCGACCTGGACGTCGGGCCGCTCGCCCGTCGCTGCCGCGAAGTGCGTGATCAGGTCACCATCGAGGGGGCAATCGGTTCGGTCGTGCAGCTGTACGAAGAACTGGTGTCCTAGAGGTCGCCGGGATTGCGGCCCACGATGACCTATGGCCCCGTTGCTCCCTTCCGCCCGGTCCGGGGACTTGGCAGCAACGACGTGGATCGTGCTCAAGGGATGTCCGGTCCCCGGATCGGCGCGAGGGTTCGACACCCCCACCAGTCGAGTGGCCAGTTTCGTACGGTGCGGCGCACGCGAGGCCCTCCTCGACGAGGGCAGTAGAAAGCCAAGGGCCGTACGAAACTGGCCACTCGACCTTGGAGGCGTACGAAACTGGCCACTCGACTTGGGGGGTGGGGCACCCGTGAGCGCCGACGAGCGAGTCGGGTGGGTCTGGCGAGTCAGGGTTCGACACCCCAGCCACCAGTCGAGTGGCCAGTTTCGTACGGGCAGGTGCGCGTCAGGGCCTCTACCAAGAGGCCGTGGAGAGCAAGGGCGTATGAAAGTGGCCACTCGACTCAAGGGTGGGCATCCGTGGGCTCGAGCGGCGGGCCTGCGTCGAATGCTGGCCGTCGGCATACTGTGCAGATGCGCGAACCGGAGAGCCCCGAGCAGTTCTACGCCCGCGTCCTGGCGGCCACCGACGACGAGGGGCGCCTGCCGGTGGCCGTCGACGCGATGGCGGGCTGGGACATCTACCCGTACGAGCTCGACAGCCTGAGGATGAAGACGCTGCAGCCACTGGCCGACGAGGAGCCCGCCCGACGCGGTGAGACTGTCGCTGACTGCGGGTGCTCACAGGGGCCCCCCGCACCCGACGACGGGGTCACCCGGATCTGGACCAACGAGCGATGGCATCTCGACCTTGGAGCCGACAGCGGGCTCCCGGTGACGGCCATGCTGATGCCCTTCGAGCACCACGACCTCGGCCACCTGCCTGCTGACCTCGCGGCCGAGATGGGACAGCTCGTCGTCACCATCGCGGATGCCGTCGAGCACGTGCCGTCGGTCGGCCGGGCGGCGCTGGCGAAGTACGGCGACGGCGGCGCGCACCTGCACCTGTTCTTCTTCGGCCGCCCGGCCCGGATGCTGCAGCTGCGCGGCTCTCCCCTGCTCGACTGGGAGGAGAACCTCCCCCGCGTGCCCCTCGAGGTGCTGCAGGCAAACGCCGAGGTCATCGCCGAGCGCCTGGTCGTGCACTTCGGCGGCACGGCCGGGCGACTCGGCGCCTGACGACCCGTCATACCACGCTCAGACGACCCTCAGATGACCCCGAGGGCGAGCACCGCGTCGGCGAGCTGCACGAACGAGGAGGTGTTCGCCCCGACGACGTAGTTGCCGGGCGCACCGAACTCGTCAGCCGAGCTCGCGCACCGTTCGTGGATGCCGCGCATGATGCCCTCGAGCCGGTCCTGGGTGTACTCGTGGGTCCACGAGTCGCGCGAGGCGTTCTGCTGCATCTCGAGCGCCGAGGTGGCCACTCCCCCGGCGTTGGCCGCCTTGCCCGGCGCGAAGAGCACGTCGGCGTCGAGCAGCACGCGGGTCGCGGCCCGGGTGGTGGGCATGTTGGCCCCTTCGGCCACCACCGAGGCCCCGTGCTTGACCAGGCTGATCGCAGCATCCTCGTCGAGCTCGTTCTGCGTCGCACAGGGCAGGGCCACGTCACACACGACGTCCCAGATGCTGCCCTCGGTCACGAGCGTCGCGCCGGGGCGGCCGACCACGTAGTCGGCGAGGCGGCCTCGGTCGACCTCCTTGACCTGCTTGAGCAGCTCGAGGTCGATACCACCCTCGTCGACGACGTAACCCGATGAGTCAGAGCAGGCCACGACGGTGGCCCCGAGCTGCAGGGCCATCTCGACCGCGTAGATCGCGACGTTCCCCGAGCCGGACACGACGACCCGCTTGCCGTCGAACGAGTCGCCTCGGGCCCGCAGCATCTCCTGCGCGAAGAACACCAGGCCGTAACCGGTGGCCTCCTTGCGCACTCGCGAACCGCCCCAACCCAGCCCTTTGCCGGTGAGCACACCCGACTCGTAGAGGTTGGTGATCCGCTTGTACTGACCGAAGAGATAGCCGATCTCACGGCCGCCGACACCGATGTCACCCGCCGGCACGTCGGTGTACTCACCGATGTGGCGGTAGAGCTCGGTCATGAACGACTGGCAGAAGGCCATCACCTCCCGGTTGCTGCGGCCCTTGGGGTCGAAGTCGCTGCCACCCTTGCCGCCGCCGATGGGCATTCCGGTCAGGGCGTTCTTGAAGATCTGCTCGAAGCCCAGGAACTTGACGATGCCGAGGTTGACGCTGGGGTGGAAGCGCAGACCGCCCTTGAACGGGCCGAGCACCGAGCTGAACTCGACGCGGAAGCCGCGGTTGATCTCGATCCGGCCCGAGTCGTCGATCCACGGCACCCGGAAGATGACCTGTCGCTCCGGCTCGCACATGCGCTCCAGCGCCCGCGACTCGACGTACTCGGGACGCTTGCGCACGACCGGGCCCAGCGACTCGAACACCTCGAGCACCGCCTGGTGGAACTCGGCCTCGCCCGGGTTGCGTCGCAGCACGACCTCGTAGATCTCCTGCAGGTGTGGGTCCAGCGCGGCCACTGCGTCTCCTCTGGTCGGAAGCATCCATTCTCGCGGCGACGCCCCGTCGGCACGGCTCGGTCCGGATCACGGACACCAAGCGGCGCACCCCGACACCCGGTCGGCTGGCCGCCGGCTGCACCAAAGTGGCCACTGGCACGTAAATAGCCTGTGCTGTGCTGGGGCCGGGTTAGCCGG
>JAKDLG010000334.1 GCA_030452985.1 Humibacillus sp. | reverse complement strand
CACGGGCAAGCCGACCACCCCGCCGGCCCCCTGAACATCGCTGAGGTCGCGCAGCCGGGGTGACGGCATCCGGGATGCCGTTCACGTGCTTGGGAACGTCGACGGGCAGCAGCCGTGTCGCGCCGCCCAAAGCGTGCGTGCAGGTCGGCGTGAGTCGGGCTGCTGCCCGTCAACCGTCCTGGGGGGTGAAAGCTCAGACGGCGGCAGTGACCAGGGGGCTGAGACCCACCGACCGGGCCACCGCCTGGTCGTCGCCGCACATCGCGAGGAAGTTCGCCAGCATTCGGTGACCTCCCTCGGTCAGCACGCTCTCGGGGTGGAACTGCACCCCGTGCAGCGGCAGGTCGCGGTGGCGCACCGCCATGATCAGGCCCGAGTCGGTTCGGCCGGTGGCGATCAGCTCGGCCGGCAGAGTGGCCGGGTCGATGGTCAACGAGTGGTAGCGGGTGGCCGTGAACGGGCTTGGGAGGCCCTCGAGCACCCCGGTGCCGTCGTGGTGCACGAGGGAGGTCTTGCCGTGGAGCAGCTCAGGCGCGCGGTCGACGGTTGCGCCGAACACCACCCCGAGGGCCTGGTGCCCGAGGCACACGCCGAACATCGGCGTCGACAGGCGGGCGCACTCGCGAATGATCTCCATCGAGACTCCGGCAGCCTCGGGAGTGCCGGGCCCCGGCGACACGAGCACCCCGTCGTAGTCTGCCGCGGCTTCGGGAGCAACCGCGTCGTTGCGCACCACGTGGCAGTCGGCGCCGAGCTGCTCGAGGTAGCCCACGATCGTGTAGACGAAGCTGTCGTAGTTGTCGACGACGAGCACGCGGGTGGCGGCAACGTCGCTCTCGGGCTGACTGGTCATGACGCCTTCCGGGTCGGGGCTGAGGCGGTGATGGCCTCGCGGGGGTGCGTGAGGGAGGTCAACGGATCGGGGTGACCTCGTCGAGGTCGACCGAGCCGGAGTAGGCGGGGAACTCGAGGGTGCCGGGGGTCGCGACGTCGTAGCCGAGGCCGACGGCGTCGACGTACTGCCGGTAGATGCTGACGGAGGGGTCGGCGTCGAGGCTGCGCTGCATCCGCCCGGTGTCACCTATCGCCTTGATGACGAAGGGCGGGGAGTAGACCCGGCCCTGGAGGATGAGCGTGTTGCCGACGCAGCGGACCGCGCTCGTCGAGATGACGCGCTGGTCCTGGATCATCATCGCCTCAGCGCCGGCCCGCCAGAGCGCGTTGACGACGGCCTGCACGTCCTGCTGGTGCACGATGATGTCATCACCGGTGAAGTTGTCGGGCAGCGAGGGCAGAGGTCGGTCGGAGTCGTTGAGCGATACCTCGATGGCGGGCCCGGTCACCTTCGTGGCCGCCGCCGGGCCCGCGAGCGCCTCGGCTCGAGCGGTCAGGTCGCGCAGCTGCTCGTCGCCGGGCGAGCTGGCGCTCGAGAGGGCGGTGACCTCCTTCTGCACGACATCCAGCTGCTGGGCGCGGGCCGAGACGAGGGCGTCGCCGGCCACGATCTGCTGGGGCAGGTCGCGGTCGGCTCGCAGGTCACTGCCCTGGGCGGCCTGAAAGCTCATCGCGAACATGACGCCGGCGCCGGCCGTCACGACGGGGACCAGCAGCGTCCAGAACCCGCGACGACGGCGCGTGGGCGCCGGCGCTGCCGTGTCGTCGACCATGGGGGTGTCCTCGCGGTTGGTGGTGGGGGCTGAGACCGCGCTGCGGCCCGAGGGGTCTGACCCGATGTCTGGCCCGTGTCTGACCGCCTCTGCCCCCATTGTGCCGTGTTCACCTATCACCCTGGTTCGAGGCGCCGGCGACCGAGCCGATGGGGTCACCGGGGCAGGCACCCTGCCCAGGCGCTGCCAATGCGCTGCCGGCCCGCCGCTGCGGGCTACCCTTGCAGGCAACACCGAGCAAGGAGACCGCAGTGCCCGAGTCCAAAGGCCGCGACCGCAAGGCCGTGGCGTACACCCCGCCGCGCAAGAGCAAGGCGACCGAGCCGAACCCCACCTGGTGGGCTCCCACCTTCGTCACCTTGCTGGTGGTCGGCCTGCTGTGGATCGTCGTCTACTACGTCTCGGAGTACAAGTATCCGGTGCCGTCGATCGGCGTCTGGAACCTCGCGGTCGGCTTCGTGCTGCTCATGGGCGGCTTCATCATGACGATGCGGTGGCGCTGA
>JAKDLG010000029.1 GCA_030452985.1 Humibacillus sp. | reverse complement strand
GCGGGGTGGGTCAGGCGGGCGGGGTGTAGCGGCCGTCGATCGCGGTCCAGCCGCCGTCGACGAACAGGTGGCTGCCGGTGACGAAGCTCGACGCGTCGGAGGCGAGGTAGACCACTGCGCCGGCCAGCTCCTCGGCGTGCGACCACCGGCCGAGAGCGCTCTTGCTCGCGTAGGCCTCCGACCACTCGGGCACAGCCCGGATCTGCGCCGTCAGCGGGGTGTCGACGACGCCGGGAGCGATCGCGTTGACGCGCACGCCCGAGGGGCCGAGCTCGGCGGCGGCCGTGCGCAGCAGCTGTACAAGGCCCGCCTTGGTCGCGGCGTACACGCCTTGTCCCGGTTCGACCGTGACGGCGCGGATCGAGCTGAAGCCGATGATGCTCCCCCGGCCGCGCTCGGCCATGCCGGCGCCGAACTCCCGCACCAGGTCGAACGACGCCCGCAGGTTGAGCGCGACCACCCGGTCGAACTCCTCACCCGTGTAGTCGAGCAGCCGCTTGCGCACGTTGGTCGCGGCGGTGAAGACGAGCACGTCGACCCCGTGGTCGCCCTGCAGCTCGTCGGCGGCTCGCGAGACCGCCTCGGAGTCGAGCACATCCAGCGCGTAGGCCGAGACTCCGCCGCCCATTGCGACGGTCTCCTCCGCAGCAGCAACGTCACGGTCGGCGCACACCACCTCGGCGCCGTGTGCCGTCAGCGCCAGGGCGCTCTCGCGACCGATCCCGCTGCCGGCCCCGACCACCACGACACAGCGGCCGTCGAGCCGGAACAACCGCGAGTAGTCGATGCGAGCCAGAGTCCGTTCAACCGCCTGCTCGTTCGAAGGTTCGTTCGTCTGCGCGCTCATGCCTCAGCCCTTCGTCGTCGGCCGGATGACGGCCATCCGGGTCACCGTCAGCTCTTCGATCGCGAACCGGGGTCCTTCTCGGCCCGAGCCCGAGTCCTTGACCCCGCCGTAGGGCATGACGTCGGAGCGGAATCCGGGAACGTCGTTGACGATCACCCCACCCGCCTCGATGCGATCGACCGCCTCGAAGGCCGTCGCCAAGGATGCCGTGAAGACGCTCGCGTGCAGCCCGTACCGCGAGTGGTTCACCACCTCGAACGCCGTGTCGAGGTCGGGCACCGACCGCACCGCAACCACCGGACCGAAGATCTCCTCGTCCCAGGCGGCCACGCCGTCTGGGACGTCGAGCAGCACCGTGGGCTCGATCGCGCCCCCGACCCGTCGCCCTCCCGTCACCAGTCCCGCACCGGCCGCGACCGCCTGCTCCACCCACTCGAGCACCCGACCCGTCGACCGCTCGTCGATGAGGGCCGACACCCGCGTGGTCTCGTCGCGCGGGTCACCCACGACGACCTGGTCCATCCGGCTCGACAGCCGCGTCAGGAAATCGTCGCGCACCGCGTCGACCACCACGACCCGTTGCACACTGATACAGGCCTGACCCGACGCGTAGTAGCCGCCACGCACCACCGCATCCGCCGCTGCATCGAGGTCGGCGTCCGCTGCCACCACGAGCGCAGCGTTGGAGCCCAGCTCGAGCAGCACCTTCGTCGGCGCGGCATCCCGGGCGATCTGGTGCCCCACGGTGGCCGACCCGGTGAACGACACCGCGCTCACCCGACGGTCTGTCGTCAGTGCCACCCCCACCTCGGGGCCACCGGTCACGAGCTGTACCGCCGCGCGTGGTCCCCCGGCGTCGTGCAGGGCCTCACGCACGAGGTGCACGAGCCACAGGGTGGCCAACGGGGTCTGCGGCGCGGGCTTGGCCACCACCGGGCACCCCGCCGCGAGCGCCGGCGCGATCTTGTGCGCGGCGAGCAACAACGGGTAGTTGAAGCCCGAGATACCCACGACGACTCCGATGGGCCGGCGCACCCAGAAGCCGAGCAGCCCCTCCCCCGAGGGCAACAGGTCCAGGGGCACCGTCTCGCCGTGCAGGCGCGCCACCTCCTCGGCCGCCGTCTGCAGCGTCAGCAGGCTGCGGGCCACCTCGACCCGGCAGTCGACCAGCGGCTTGCCGGTCTCGGCGACGAGCAGCTGCTCGAAATGGTCACGGCGCAGGGCGACCGCGTCGTGCGTCGCCTGCAGGGCCCGTCGGCGCACGTGCGACGGCAACCGCGAAACCTCCTCCCGCACCGTCAACGCCTCGTCGAGCGCACGGCGGGCCAGGTCGGCGTCACCTACCGGCGCCGTCGCCACCAGCGAGCCGTCGTAGGGGAAGGTGACCGCTGCCGTTGACGGTGCGGGCAGCCAGCCGTCGCCGATCGGGAGGCCGTCGGGAACGCTCATCGCGAGCTCGGTCATGGGCGCTGTCACTCTCCTGTCGTCACGCTGGTGGATGTCACGGCGGTGAAGGCAGAGGGGAAGGCGTCGCGGTACGACCGCCACGTGCCCGCGGGCGTCGCGGTCGTCTCGGCGCTGAGCAGCGCGTGACCGATCGCGCGGGTGAAGCAGTCGCCGGCCGCGCCGAGCAGCGCGTGGAAGGCGGCCGGGTCGGGCGCCTCCCGTTCGCCGGTGGCCAGGGTGAAGACCGTGTCGCCGTCGAACATCGTGTGCGTCGGCCGGATGCCGCGCGCCATGCCGTCGTGCGCGATGCCCGACACCTTGGCGCACTGCGCCTTCGTCAAGGTGAGGTCGGTCGCGACGACCCCGATCGTCGTCGCCATCCCGTACCTCGGCCCGCCCGGGGTGGCGAGATCGGCGGCGCGCTGCCGAGCGGCATCCAGCTCGTGCGGGTCAGGGACGGTGAGGGGCGGAAACTCGCCCGGCAGGCCGAAGCGCACGGCGTAGAGCTCACCCGTGGCCGGGTCGACACACGACCCGAGGGCGTTGACGACCACCAGCGCCGCCACGGTCGTGCCGTCGTCGAGCACGGCACTGGCCGATCCGACCGCGCCCTTGAGACCCCCGGCTACGCTTCCGGTTCCCGCGCCGACGGCGCCCTCCCGCACCGGGTCGGATGTCGCTGCGTCGTAGGCCTGCTCGCCGAGCTGCGGCCCCGGATGGGTGGCGAAGTCACCGCCCCGGCCGAGGTCGAACACCACCGCCCCCGGCACGATCGGCACCACCTCCCCAGGGGCGCCCATCGGCAGGCCCACACCGTCGTCGAAGAGCCGACCCATCACGCCGTCGACCGAGCCGAGCCCGAAGGCGCTGCCGCCCGAGAGCACGACCGCGTGCACCCGCTCGACCATGTTCCGCGGGTCGAGCAGGTCAGTGTCACGGGTGCCCGGGCCACCACCTCGAACGTCCACCCCAGCGACCGCCCCACCGGGTGGCGAGAGCACCACCGTCGTTCCGGTGAGCCAGCCGTCACCCCGCCGGCTGGCGTGCCCCACCCGCAGCCCCGCGACATCCGTGAGGCTGTTGGTCGGGCCGGGCCGTGTCGTCATGGTGAGGTCTCCCTGGTGAGGTCGGCGGCAGTGGTGCCCGAGAGCGCCTTGCTCAGCGTCGGGATCGCCGCGATGAGCTGGCGGGTGTACGGGTGCTGGGGGTCGTCGTAGACGTCGGCTACCGGCCCCATCTCGACGATCTCACCTTCGTGCATGACCGCCACCCGGTCGCACACGTGGCGCACCACCGAGAGGTCGTGCGAGACGAACACCAGGGTGAGGTCGAGCTCGTCGACGAGGTCGGCGATGAGGTTGAGCACCTGCGCGCGGACGGAGACGTCGAGGGCGCTGACCGGTTCGTCGGCCACGAGGATATTCGGTCGCGGCGCCAGAGCGCGCGCGATCGAGATGCGTTGGCGTTGCCCGCCGGAGAACTGGTGCGGGTACCGGTCGGCGGCGGCTGCCTGCAACCCGACCGCCTCGAGCAGCTCACCGACCCGTTCACGGGAGGGCCCGCGGCCTTGGGCGACCAGCGGCTCGGCGACGATGTCGTGCACCCTCATCCGTGGGTCGAGTGAGCTCATCGGGTCCTGGAAGACCAGCTGGAGGCGGGTGCGCAGAAACCGCAGCTGGCGGTCACGCCGACCGGTGAGGTCGGTGCCCTCGATGTGCACCGACCCCGTCGTGGCATGGTCGAGACCCGAGATGATGCGCAGCAGGGTCGACTTGCCGCAACCGGACTCGCCAACGATGCCGAAGCGCTCGCCCTGCGCCACCTCGAAGCTGACGCCGCGTAGGGCCCGCACCGGTTCGCTGGCGCGCAGCACTGAGGTGCGGGGACGGCGGTAGTCGCGGGTCACGTTGCGCACGCTGATCGCCGCCGGGTCAGGGCTGACCGGGATACCGGCAGGCGCAGGGTAGGCGGGGGCAGTGGCCGCGACGCCGCGCATGACAGGGTCTGTGTCCGCGTCGGAACCGGGGCCCTGCGGGACGGAGCCGGTCATCGCTGCCTCCCCTCGGACGCCGACGTGGGTGCGGCATCCGCTGCGTCGGCGGGATGGTGACAGGCGAAGCCGGCGTCGTTACCGGTGGCGGTCCAGGGCGGGCGGGTCTCGCAGAGGGCGGTGGCATGCGCGCACCGGTTGCGAAAGACACACCCGGCCGGGAACCTGCCCGCGGCCGGTACCGAGCCGGGGATGGTCGCGAGGCGGCCGCGGTCGTCGACCACAGCCAGGTCAGAGGCCCCGAGCAGCCCTTGGGTGTAACGGTGCCGTGGCCGGGTGAAGACCGCCTGCACCGGACCGGCCTCGACGATCCGGCCGCCGTACATCACCATGACGCGTTCGCAGACGGTGGCGACCACGGCGAGGTCGTGGGTGATGAAGACCATCGCGGCCCGTCGGTCGAGCACCCCCTGCACGATGAGGTCGAGCACGAACGCCTGCACGGTGACGTCGAGGGCGGTCGTGGGTTCGTCGCACACGAGCAGGGCCGGGTCGTTCGCCAGTGCCAGGGCCAGCACCACCCGTTGTCGTTGCCCGCCCGAGAGCTGGTGGGGGTAGGCCCGCGCCGTATCGGGCGGGTCGGGCAGCCCGACCTGCTCGAGCAGCTCGACGGCAGCGGAGTGGGCGGCCTTGCGGTTGGGTCGGGTCCGGTGGATCAGCATGGCTTCGGCGACCTGGTCGCCCACCCTCATCGTCGGGTTGAGCGCGGTCATCGGCTCCTGGAAGACCATGGCGATGTCGCGACCGCGCACGCGGGACATGGCCCTCTCGTCGGCGCCGACGAGGTCGTGGCGGACACCGTCGACCCGCACCGAGCCGGTCGCCGTCAGCCCCTCCGGCAGCAGGCCCATCAGGGCCAGGGCGGTCAACGACTTGCCCGAGCCCGACTCGCCGATCAGGCCCACCCGTTCGCCGGAGCGGACGGTGAAGGTGACGTCCTCGACAAGCATCTGCTCGCGGACGGTCACGTCGAGACCCTGCACGACGAGCACGTCGCCGGCGTCGCCACGGCCACGACCCCGGGCCCTCGTGCCTGCGGCACTCATCGGCGGTCATCCAGCTTCGGGTCGAACCGGTCTCGGAGTCCGTCACCGAGCAGGTTGAACCCCAGCACGGCCACGGCGATCGCGACCCCCGGGAACACCGCCAGCCGCGGCGCCGACCACAGCATCTCCTGGCTCTCCTGCAGCATCCGGCCCCACGACGGCGTCGGTGGCGGGGTGCCGAACCCGAGGAACGACAGGGCGGCCTCGGCCAGCACCGCGATGGCGAACGACACCGACGCCTGAACGATGACCAGGCTGCTGACGTTGGGCAGCACGTGGCGCGCGCCGATCGCGAACGGGCTGCGCCCGGCGGCTCTGGCGGCGAGCACGTACTCGGTGCCCATCACCTGGAGCGTGCCGCTGCGGATCAGCCGGGCGAAGCTGGGAATGGTGGCGATGCCGATGGCGATCATCGCCACCAGCGTGCTGGCCCCGTAGACGGCGGCGAACATGATCGCCAGTAACAGTGCGGGGAAGGCCAGCAGCAGGTCGTTGCCGCGCATCAGCACCTCACCGGGACCCCGTGACACCATGCCTCCGAGGACGCCGAGCGGCACCCCGATCGCCGTGGCCACCCCGACCGCGACGAAGCCGACGAAGAGGGTGGTGCGCGCGCCGACCATGACCTGGCTGAAGACGTCACGCCCGAACTTGTCGGTGCCGAACCAGTAGTCGCCCGAGGGCTTCTGCAGCCGGGTCGCGGCGTTGACGAGCGTCGGGTCGTGGGGGGTCCAGAAGAACGACACGATGGCCATCCCGACGATCAGGAGCACCAGCGATGCCCCCACGAGCAGGTTCGGGTTCACCCGACGTCGGGATCGGCGCCCAGCGGCATCCGGCGGCGGGGATGAGGCTGGGGTGCTGGCCGACACGTCGCTCACCGGGCACCCACCCGCAGTCGCGGGTCGATGAGCAGGTAGAGCAGGTCGACGACGAAGTTCACGACGAGCACCGCCACCACCAGGATCATCACGACGTCCTGCACCATGATCAGGTCACGTTGCGACACGCTGTCGAGCAGCAGGCTGCCCAACCCGGGAATGACGAAGACCCGTTCCACCACAACGGCGCCGATCAGCAGGGTGGCCAGCTGCAAGCCCAGCACCGTGACCACCGGGACCGCGGCGTTGCGCAGGCCGTGGCGCACCAGGGCCCGCATCGGTGTCAGCCCCTTGGCCCGAGCCGTGCGCAGGTAGTCCTCACGCAGCACGTCGAGCACCGCGCTGCGCACGTAGCGGGTCAGGACCGCGGCTTGCACCAGCCCCAACGACAGGACCGGAAGCACCAACTGCTTGAGGAACATCACGGGGTCATCAGCCGGCGGGGTCCAACCGTTGGCCGGCAGCCAGCCCAGGTTCACCGCGAACACGGTGATGAGCAGGATGCCGGCCAGGAACGCCGGGATGGCCACGCCGAGCTGGGACACCGCCGACAGGGCCAAGCCCGAGACCTGCCGGTGGCGCACCGCCATCACCGTGCCCACCGGGATGGCCACGACCACCGCCAGTGCCATGGCCGCCACCACCAGCCACAGGGTGACCTGCAGGCGGTCCGAGAGCTGGGGCCCGATCGCCGTGCTCGACACGTAGGAGTTGCCGGGGTCGAGGGTGACCAGCCCCGTGACCCAGCTCAGGTACTGCGCCACCGGCGACCGGTCGAGCCCGAACTCGCGCCGCATCTCGGCGACCGACGAGTCGGTGGCGTTGACGCCCAAGGCGACACGGGCCGGGTCGCCCGGCAGCACCGCCATGAAGGCGAAGACGATCACCGAGCTCACTGCGAGGCTGATCAGCAGGATCGCGAGACGCTGGAGCAGTCGGAGGATCATCGGCGGCGGCCAGGCCCGTCAGGAACCGGCCAGCCCTGTCACGTCGAACGACTCGGAGATCGCGTTCTTGGGGATTCCCGTGATGCCCTTGTCGGCCACGATAAGGTTCGGCAGCACGAACAGCCAGTCGGCCGCCGCATCCTCCGACAGCATCCGCGCCGCCTTCTTCATGTCAGCGACCTGCTCCGCTTCGGTGCCCTCGTCGGCCTGCTTGAGCAGAGCGCTGAAGGCCGGGTTCGTGTAGCGGGTGTAGTACGTCGGGTCACCGAACACGGCGCCCATGTCGCGCGGCTCGACGTGCGCGACGATCGACATGTCGTAGTCGGCGTTCGTGAACACCGTAGTGAGCCAGGCGGCCGGGAACTCCAGCTGGTCGAGCTTGACCTTGAAACCGGCCTGCTCGAGCTGGCTCTTGACGACGGTTCCGCACGACACGGCATAGGGCAGCGTCGGGATGCGCAGTCGAAGCGTCTGGTTCGCCTCACCCGACTCCTTGAGCAGGGTCTTGGCCTTCGCCACATCATGGGGGTAGAGGCCTGTGAGGTCTTCGTACCAGGGGTCGGTCGGCGGCACCATGCTGCCGATGAGGGCGCCCCGGCCGGCCCAGCAGGTGTCGACCAGTGCCTTGTGGTCGATGGCGTAGCGCACCGCCTCACGCATCTTCTTGTTCTTCATCGGCCCGCTGCCGTTGTTGAACGACAGCACGACCTCGCCGTTGGTGGTGCCCTCGATCACCTGGTACTTGTCGTTGTTCTCGAACTGGCCCAGCGACTCGGGGGTCTGAACCGTGCCGATGACGTTGATGGTGCCGGTCAGCAGCGCGTTGTTGAGGGCGGTCGGGTCCTTGAAGTACTTGAAGGTGACCGTCTGGTAGTAGGGCTTCGTGCCCCAGTAGGCGTCGTTGCGCACCAACGAGATCGAGTCGCCGCGGGTCCACTTGCCGAGCTGGTAGGGGCCGGTTCCGACCGGCTTGGTGGCGAGGGCGTCGACGCCGGTACGGCTGAACATCGCGCCGACCCGGGTGGTCATGCGGTAGAGCCAGTCGTTGCTCGGCGCCTTCAACACGACCTTGAGCTGGGTGGGCGAGACGACCGTGGTGCTGTCGACGACGTTCATCGCCGACTTGAGCGAGACCGTCCAGTCTTTCTTCACCCGGTCGATCGAGAACTTCGCGTCGTCGGCCGTGAACGGCTTGCCGTTGGTGAACTTCGCGTCCTTGGCGAGGTCGAAGGTGTAGGTCTTGCGGTCGTCTGACACCGTCCACTTCGTGGCCAGGGCAGGAGAGATGTCACCCTTCTGGTCGAGCTGTACAAGACCTTGGTAGACGTTGTAGAGCAGCACCTGCGGGATGGCCGCGCCGTCGGTCTTGGTGAAGTCGAGGTTGGCGGGTTCGGCGACGAGCCCGATGCTCAGCGCTGCATCACTGCTTTGCTGACCGCCGGTGGCGCCGCCGCTGCTGGCCCCTGCGTTGCCGCCCGAGGTCGACGAGCCCGCCGAGCACGACGCGAGCGCCAGGCTGGTCGCCGCCGTGGCCGCTGCGGCCAGCAGGGCCGTCTTCCTGATCTGGTGCCTCACCTTAGGTCTCCATCCGGTTGAGAACGGCAGTCGCGAGATCTGCCGTGGTGGCGTTGCCGCCGAGGTCGGGGGTGTGGTGGTCGGGGTCGAGCAGCGCGCCGCCGACAGCTTGTCGGATGTCGTGGGCGGCACGGGTGTGGCCGAGGTCCTCCAGCAGGAGGGCGCCCGACAGGAGGCAGGCGACCGGGTTGGCCACCCCGCGTCCGGCGATGTCGGGAGCCGACCCGTGCACGGGCTCGTAGATGCCGGGAGCGTCTCCGCCGGGGAGGATGTTGGCGCTCGGCGCCATGCCCATCCCTCCGGCCAGCACGGCCGCCAGGTCGGAGAGGATGTCGCCGAAGAGGTTGCCGGCCAACAGCACGTCCAGTGACCGGGGAGCCTGGATCATCCGGGCGGCCATGGCGTCGACGAGCACGATCTCGAGCTCGACGCCCGGGTACTGCTCGGCGACCTCGGTCACGACCCGGTCCCAGAGCGGGTAGCCGTAGCGCATGGCGTTCGACTTGGTCACCAGGCTGAGGCGCCCCGACCGCTGCTCCGCCAAGGTGAACGCGTGGTGGGCGGCGCGCTCGATCACCCGGCGCGAGTGGACGGCCACCTCGATGCCCAGGTCGTGCCCCGTACCGGCGTGGGCCAGCCCGCCGGCGCCCACGTACTCCCCTTCGGTGTTCTCGCGCACGATGACGAGGTCGACCCCGTCGGTGTCGCGCACCTTGGTCGGCACACCGGAGAAGGCGCGCACCGGGCGCACATTGACGGCAAGGTCGAGCTGCTGACGCAAACCGATGATCAGGCCCCACACGAGCTCGTGGTCGGGCACGTCGGGCCGGCCCACCGCGCCGAAGAGCACCGCGTCGTGCTGCCTGACCACGGCCGCCGCGTCGGCCGGCATGACCGCACCTTCGCGCAGGAATCGTTCACCGCCCCAGTCGAGCTCGTCGAACTGCAGCTCGCCCCCCTCGGCCGTCACGGCGGCCCGCATGACCGGCACCGTCGCCTCGATGACCTCCGGCCCGACCCCGTCGCCCGGGATCACCGCGAGGCGCACCGGCGCGGCGGGCTGCGTCATCGTGACCTCCTCGACAAACTGGTCTGACCAGTGGACTTCGTGACGATTGACGCTACCCTGACGACTGGGTCGGTTCTTGTCAAGGTTCCCGTTCAGAACCAGCGGGGCCAGGCCTGGGCGAAGGGAGTTGCCGTGCCGGAGCAGAAGACCGTGGCCACGATGACCGCCATCGAGATGACGGCGGCGTTCGCCGACCGTTCGGTGTCACCGGTCGAGATCCACGACGCCGTGCACCAAGTCATCGAGCAGCGCGAGCCAGAGCTCAACGCCTTCTGGGTGCGTGACGTCGACCAGTCCAGGGCAGCGGCCCGAGCCAGTGAGGCGAGATGGCAGGCGGGCGAGCCCCTCGGTCCCATCGACGGCGTGCCGGTCACGTTGAAGGAGAACATCGCCCGCGCCGGCTTTCCCATGCCTGCGGGCAACGCCGGCGTGCAGCCGGTCGTTCCCGAGAAGAATGCCCCCATCACCGACCGGGTGATCGAGTCGGGTGGGGTCGTGCTCGGATCCACCGTCATGCCCGACTGGGGCATGCTCTCCTCCGGGGTCTCGAGCCTGCACGGCACGACCCGCAGCCCGTGGAACCTCGCCTGGACCACCGGCGGCTCGAGCTCGGGCGCCGGCGCCGCCGCCGCGGGCGGCTACGGACCGTTGCACGTGGGCAGCGACATCGGCGGCTCGATCCGGCTGCCCGGCACCTGGCTCGGCCTGGCCACCCTCAAGCCGAGCGCCGGGCGCGTCCCGCTCGATACGCCGTACCTCGGCCGGTGCGCGGGCCCCCTGACCCGCACCGTCGGCGACGCCGGCCTGTTGATGGAGGTGCTGAGCCGACCCGACACTCGTGACTGGACCAGCCTGCCCCCGCAGCGGATCGACTGGTCGGCGCTCGATCTCGATGTGAGCGGCATCCGCGTCGGCCTGCATCTGGATGCCGGGTGCGGGGGCGACGTCGAGCCCGACATCGCTGCCGCGGTGGCCGAGGTCGCGGCGCTCTTCGAGAAGGGCGGCGCCCACGTCGAGCCGGTCGAGCCGTTCCTGACCCCCGACCTGCTCGATGGCCTCGACCTGTTCTGGCGGGTGCGGTCGTGGAACGACTACGCCGCACTCTCACCGGAGCGTCAAGCCAGGGTTCACCCGTACGTGCGGCAGTGGTGCCTCGTGGGGGCCGACGCTGCGGGCGCCCGGGTGCTGGAGTGCTACCAGCAGATCATGCGGATGCAGGCCGCCACCGTCGCCGCCACCGCGCCCTACGACGTGGTGCTGTCACCGGTCGCCCCCGTCTCGGCCTTTCCCGCCGAACAGCCGATGCCGTATCCCGACGACGGCAAGGGCATGCGGCACATCGGGTTCACCGCGCCGTACAACATGTCAGGGCAACCCGCGGCCACTGTCAACGCCGGCTTCACCGCCGACGGCCGCCCGATCGGGGTACAGCTAGCTGGTCGGCGCTTTGACGACCTCGGTGTGCTGCGCGCGGCGAGGTGGTTCGAGGCGCACCGGCCGGCAGCGGCCGTTCCGCGCTGGCCGGACCAGTGCTCCCAGCACGACGCAGGCCCTCGCCCGCCCACCTCCACCCGGGAGCGCCCGTGAGCTCGAACGCGCCGTTCGAACAGGTGCGACCGGTGCGCCTCTACCAGCGCATCATCGAGCAGATCGAGGACGCGCTGGCCACCCGAACGTTGCGGCCCGGGCAACGACTGCCCAGCGAGCGGCAGCTCGTCGCCCAGTTCGGGGCGAGCCGGTCGACGGTGCGTGAGGCCCTGCGGGTGCTCGAGAGCAACGGCGTCATCCGCTCCCGGCCCGGTGACCCGAACGGGCCCGAGATCCTACCCTTCTCGAGCCAGGCCCTCTCGAAGCAGCTCACCCGGCTGGCCCGGGTCGAGGGAGTCGACCTGGCCGAGCTGATCTCCTTTCGGATGGTGCTCGACAGCTCGGCCAACATGCTCGCCGCGCGGTTGCGCACCGACCACGAGCTGGCCACCATCGAGGCCAGCATCGAGGCCATGCGCCAGACGATCGACGTCGGCTACCAGGAGTTCAGCGAGGCCGACGTCGCCTTCCACGACGCCATCGCCCGCGTCAGCCGCAACAGCCTGATCCAGGTCTGCAACCAGGTGGTGCGCGGGGTCGTGCTGTCGCTGATCTCCGACAAGATCGCGCGTTCGCGCAACAGCAAGGCCCTGATGCGCGAGTCACTGCGCCACCACGAGGAGGTGCTCGAGGCCATCCGTGCGGGTGACGGCGCCGCCGCAGCGAGGATCTCGCGGCGCAACCTCTACGACTACTACTCCGGCTACCTGCCCAAGGCCGACCGCGAACCGCTCCTGGCCTTGCTGGACCCCACCGACTGAACGGCCGGCCTGCCCCCGCACCCCAGGTGGGTGCAGGGCCAGGCCGGTTGTGGTCAACGGGGCAGCGGAGTCACTTTCAGGTCCTTCGAGGCCCGGTCGAACAAGGCCCGGGTCATCTCGACCGCCTTTCCGTGGGTGCGCCACACGTTCGCCTGGGGGAGCTTCGTGCACGCTGACGGGTACCGGTCGCAGTAGCTCGACGTACCGCCCACGGAGTCGGCCGCGAGCACGGCCTTCGCGATCGCCCGACTCAGGGTGTCGGCGCCCGCTCCGAAGATCGCATTCAGCTGCGGTGAGGCTGCGGGGTCGTTGATCCGCAACGGAGTTCCCTTGCCCGTCGAGACGCCGAAGACCGTGTCGCCGTCGTAGAGAGTATGGATCGGGCGGATCGCGCGCGCCATGCCGTCGTGCGCGTTGCCTGACATCCGCTGCGCGGCAGCCTTCTCCAGCGGGGCGTTGGTGACGACGACCGCGATCGTGGTGTTGAGGCCATCCCCTTTCGTCGACGTGGTCTTCGGAGGCTGGCACTCGCTCATCGACGGCTTCTTCAGGCCGGCAAACTCGTAGCCGATGCCGAACTGCGCGCCCAACAGCTCGCAGGTCGCCGGGTCGATCGGCGAGCCCGCCGAGTTCACGATCACCATGGCACCCACGTAGATGCCGTCACCCAAGTAGACGCTGGCCGTGCCGACCCCACCCTTGAGACCACCGGTGCGCGCGCCGGTTCCACCGCCCCAGGCGCCTTGGCGTACGGGGCCGCCCGCATTCGCGGAAGCGGCCACCAGCCCCCACTCGGGGCCGGTTCGCGCCTTGATGTCTCCGCCACGGCCGAGGTCGTAGATGTCGGCCGCCGGCACGATGGGTGCGACCCCGACCGAACCCAACGGCACGCCCTCCCCGCGGTTCTCGAGGTAGCGGATGACGCCGTCGGTGGCCGACAACCCGTACATGCTGCTGCCGCTCAGCTGAATGGCGTTGACGCCGGGGTTGCTGTTGAGCGGAGACAGCAGGTCGGTCTCCTTGGTCGCTGGGGCGCCGCCGCGCTGGTCGACGCTGGCGACCGACATGCTCGGGAAGTACACGATCGACGTACCGGTGAGGAAGGGCGCCGTGCGGCTCTGCACCTGACCGACCCGCACGCCCGGAACATCGGTGATGGAGTTCAGGCGGCCGGGAAGACCGACCTTGGGCGGGTACGCCGACTGCAGTGCCGGAAGGGGCGGACCGACGGCGGGCGTGCGGTCAGGCGGGTTGGCAGCCGCCCCCGACAGAGCGAGTGAGGTGAGGCCCAGGCCGGCGACGACCGCTGACAGACGGAGAACACGACGAGCTCGCATTTCAGGTTCCGATCAGTTGGTAGTTTCGAGTTCGAACATTCTGTCGCGTGGCCCGATGTCGTGTCTATGATGAAATCCATTGACAAACATGCCTGTTCGACCGTCCGCCGCCGCGGCAACACCGGGTGACCGTCAACGACCGATGACTGCAGTCGGGGGTGCTTGACGGTTACCCGATGTGTTCGTCCGGGGTCGGGTGGATACTCACAGATGTGGGTGAGCCACACCGCAGTCCTGACTCGGCGCGGCCCGAGAGCCGACCTCGCCGGCTGCTGTCGGTGATCGGCATCGTGCTGCTCGCGGTCGTGGGCATCTGGGCCCTGGGCCGGTTCGACGCCAGCAGCCGCAAGGATGCCGCACCGCAACCTTCGCGCTCGTCACCTCCCGCCGCGACGGCGAGCCCGGCCCCGACGGCATCCGGGGTCGAGCCCTCGGTCACTCTCGAGACCGCCCTGCCCCCGTTCGGCGGCGTGGCGCTCGACTACATGACACCCGGATCGGCGTTGACCAGTCGTGACCTGCCGGCCGTGTTCGACGCCTGGACCGTGGTGGTGCGCCGCGACGACGGGTCGCTGGGTCACCACGGCGCCGTCGTGACGTACCCGGTGCCGGCGGCGCCACGTGAGAACCGGAACCTGGTGCCGGTCGGACCGGTGGACGGCGTCGCCACGGCCGGCCAGATCGTGTGGCCGTTGGGCAAGCAGCACGCCCGCGTGCGCGGCGATCTCCCCGTCACCGTGCTCGCTCAGATCGCCGCCGCCACCCGGGTCGTCGACGGTCGCCCCCAGGTGGCGCCGCCCTCGCGGTTCAAGGTCATCAGTCGTTCCCCGTCGCGGATGCCGCTCGTGCATGAGCTGCGCTACTACGAGGGGGCGCTCGGCCTGACCTACACCGGCCTGGGCCGCGGGGGCGGGTTCGAGGACGCGCTCTACGCCGGCACCGTCACCTTGATGGGCAACGTGAACGAGGCTCCGGCGGTCGCTTCGACGGTCGGGGGCGGCAACGGTACTGTCGCCTGGGAACCCTCCCCCGGCCTGGTGGCCTACGTCGGGTGGAGCGGCGCCGCGCTCAGCAGGAGCACGGAGGCGACGGCCCTCCGACTCGCCCAGAGCTCGAGGATCCTGTCGGCCCGACAGTGGCTGGCGCTGAAGCCGCAGCTCATCGACCAGCCCAACGACCTCGCCAGCCCCTGACCGGTCTCCCTGGGCCGGACCTGGCCCGAGCCCAGCGCTCTGCCGAGATCCGCCCCGACCCACTCCCACAGGGCGCTGCGGATGGTACGGGTGGTCGTCATGTTCTGGCCACTCGACTTGGGGGTCAGGGGAGGGCGACCTGGAGCAGCTCGAACTTGCCCTTCTCGACAACGAACCCGCGACCCGGGGGCAGCTCGGCCCGGTTGAGCGAGGGCAGGTTGGCTTTGAACACCGACAGGCCCTCGTTGCCGTCGGGGTGCAGAGCGAGCCCCGAACGAGAGGTCTTGAGCAGCGCCTGGATGCCGAAGTTGCTGCTGAAGAACGCCGCCTCCCCCTCGGCCACCACGAACTGGTCGTTGTCGACGCACGCCTTGGTCAGAGCGGTGAGGGCGTTCTCGGCTCCGGCCGGGGCGAGGTCGTCGATGCGTTCGACGAACACCGCCACCGGGGCAGTGATGCGGCCGTGCTCGATGTCGTCGGCCAACCGGTTCGCGAGCGCGGCAGTGGCCTCGCCCCCGACCGCGGTCTCGGCCCACACCCCGAGGCCGAGCAGCTCGCTGCTGCGCCGGGGCGTCATGAGGTAGAGCGCCGAGGCCGAGCTGAACCGGTAGAGGCCGGCAGCCGTGGCCGCGACCGCGGTGGTGCGGCCCGACCCCGACGGACCGGTGATGACGAAGGTGCCCTTGGGGTCGAAGCCGTACGGCGCGAGGGTCGAGCTGGCCACTCCGATGACCGGGCGACCGCCGTGTTCCGACGGTAGCTCGGCCAACGGGATGTCCTCCGCGAGGCTCTCGATCGGGGGCGCCGAACCGACGCCGGCCTTGCGCGTGGCGGCCGCGAACGCCTCGACGGCAGCCGCCTGCACCGTGACGTCGCTCGAACCCCCGAGCACCCCCACCTGCACCTCCGAGCCGTTCATCAGGCCACGGCCCGGGGGCGAGGCCATCGTCAGCACATCGCCCGGCACGCCGAACACGCTGTAGTCGTCGGTGTTGCTCATCCGCAGGATGATCCGCCCCTGCACGGCAGCCCCGAGGTTCGTCGGCAGGCCGGTGCGCTGATCGGAGGCGATGACGAAGTGCACCCCCACCGGGCGTCCGTCGGCGGCGAGACCGGCCACGTGGTCGAGCCACTGGAATCGGCCGCCGACCTCGTAGGCCTGACGGAACGCCGTCATGTTGTCGATGAGCACGATGATGCGCGGCTCGTCGGGGCGGCCCGCGAGGCGCCGGTAGTCGGTGACGGTCGATGCGCTCACGGCCGAGTAGCGGCCCGCCCGCTCGTCGATGGTCGAGCGGATCATCCGCAGCAGGCGGGTGACCCGCTCGTGGTCACCGCCCGGCACGATCGAGCCGACGTGCGGCAGAGCCTCGAGCATGGCCAGCCCTCGGTTGCCGAAGTCGAGCCCGTAGACCTGGCACGGCCCACCGCGCACCGTGTACCCGGCGGCCACGGCGATGCTGCGCAGGAACACCGACTTGCCCGAGCCCGACGAGCCGTAGATGGCGATGTTCCCCTCCTTGTCGGGGCGGAACGAGATCTCGGGCTGGGCCTGCCGGTCGGGGTCGTCGGCCACCCCGAAGACGAGCTCGTCGTCGCGACGCCCGGTGGGCAGTGACGCGAGGTCGTAGACGGAGCGCAGGTCGGGCAGCCACGGTTTGCGAGGCGTCGGCAGCTCGGCAAGCTTCGAGGCCCGGTCGATCGAGGCGACGAGGCGCTGGATGTCGGTCGGGCCGAGGTCGGCGGCGTCGTCGCGGGAGTCGTCGGCGGGCGGCTCCCACACGGCACCGGCGCCGAAGGTCAGGGTCTCGACCTTCATGTCGGGGGGCGGCGGCACGTCGGAGGTCCAGCCGCCGGCGTACCCGGACTGGAACGGCACGAGGCGACCCGGGCCGGTCTTCGACACGGCGCGGCCGGGCAGGGCGGGGTCGAAGAACGCCGCCTCCTTGGAGCCGAGCACGTCTTCGGAGTCGTTCTCGTCAGCCATCCGCAGGGCGAGGCGCAGGTTCGTGTTGGCCCGCAGGTTGTCCTTGATCACGCCGGCCGGTCGCTGGGTGGCGAGGATGAGGTGCAGCCCCAGCGAGCGGCCCCGCTGCGCCACGTTGACGACGCCGTCGACGAACTCGGGCACTTCCTGCACCAGCGCGGCGAACTCGTCGACGACGAGGATGAGCGACGGCGGGGCGTCGACCTCACCGCGGCGCTCGAGCTCGAGCAGGTCCTTCGCCTTGTGCCGTGCGAGCAGGTGCTCGCGGTAGTGCAGCTCGGCGGCCAGCGAGGCCAGCGCCCGGCGCACGAGGTGCGGCGAGAGGTCGGTGACCAGGCCCACCGTGTGCGGCAGCTTGACGCAGTCGCGAAAGGCCGAGCCGCCCTTGTAGTCGACGAGCAGGAAGGTGACCCGCTGCGGCGAGTGAGCGGCCGCCATGCCGAGGATCCACGACTGCAGCAGCTCGGACTTGCCGGCACCGGTCGTGCCGCCGACGAGGGCGTGCGGCCCGTCGGTGCGGATGTCGACCGAGAAGGTGCCCTGGCTCGACTGGCCGATGACCGCCCGCAGGTTGCCGGGCTTGCGCGGCAGCACCGCCGGGGCGTACGGCCCGGTGAGGATCGAACGCGACTCGCCCCACTTCTCGACCACGGCCTGCTCGGCGCGGGCGAGATCGGCGCCGGCGAGCGTGAGCATCGAGACGCTGCGGGGCAGGTCGCTGTCGTCGTCGACGGGCACACCGGAGTCGACGACCGGGGCGAGCAGCCGCGCGGCCGCCATCGCCTCGTCGTAGCTGACCCGGTCGACCGCCACGGGCCGCACCTCGTCACCCTGGTGCACGTAGCCGGCCAGCGAGGTCTCGTCGTCGGCGACGACGAGGAAGGTGTGGCAGGCAGCGGGCAGCAGCGTCTGGGTCTCGGCCACCCAGACCACGATGATGCCGTGCCGGTGACCGCGCTCGGCGATCGCGACGAGACGGCTGCGGTCGATGGGGGCGTCGCTCTCGACGAGCACGAGCACCGTCGGTCGGTCGGGTCCGCCGAATGCCGGGTCGCCGCCCCTGCGGCCGGAGCCCCCCGAGCCCCCCGAGCCGCTCGCTGCCTTCGGTGCCCCCGTGGAGGCGATCAGGTCTTCGAGAGCGTCGGCGAGGGCCGAGCAGGCCGGCGTCGAACCGGCCAGGTGACCGGTGTCGATGGGGCTGTGCGGTGAGCTCGTGTGCGGCAGCCACTTGAGAAAGTCCCAGTCGCGGGCCGACCCGCCCGACGCGAACGCGCAGACGGCGAGCTCGGCCGGCGAGTGCAGGGCCGCGGCCTGGATCACGAGGGAACGGGCCGCGTCGAGGGAGGTGCGGCGCGGCCCGGCGACGCCCAGGGCGCCGTCGGTGAGCGGGGTGGCGACGACCGGCACGTCGTGCACGACCTCGAGGCCGTTGAGGTTGTCGGAGACCTCGAGCCAGGCCTCGGCCTTCGACCGGCCCACGGCGGGCATCGTGATGCTCGAGCGGGAGAGCCGGGTGCCGAGGCCGAGCCTCAGCTCGCCGAAGCCGTGGCCGTCACGGCGACGGGTCCAGAGCAGGGCCGACCGGTCACGCACGGCCAGCAGGGCGTCGGCGCCGCTGGGGTGCTCCCCACGTCGCACCCCGACCTCGGTGTCGGCGGTGGCCCGGATGCGGTCGGAGAGCAGCCCGATGTCCTCCTTGAAGTCGACCATCGCCTGGGCGAAGTCCTTCTTCTGCTGGCGGCGCGACTCCATGTAGGTGCCGGCCATCATCAGCGGCATCATCAGCATGAAGATGATCGAGTAGGGGCTCTTGGTCACCGCGAACAGCACGGCGCCCATGAGCAGCGGCACAATCATCGCGATGAGCGGCAACGGGTTGCCCTTGCCGCGCTCGGGCAGCTCGGGCACCTGGAACTCCTGGCCCTCGAACAGCGGCGCCACCCGGGGGGAGCGCGAGAAGGCCACCGTGCCGGCATCCCCCGACAGCACGCCGCTGCCGGGGCGGCTGGCGGCGGCGTCGCCGTAGAGGTGCACCTCGAGCTCGGTCTCGCCGAGCCGCACGATGTCGCCGCTCTTCAGCTGGGCCCGGGCGACCTGCTGGCCGGCGGCGGTGATGCCGTTGGCCGAGCCGAGGTCGACGACCTCGACGACCTCCTGCACGACGAGCTTGGCGTGCTGGCGCGACACCGACTCGTCGGTGAGCTGCACCTCGCACCCACGGCCCCGGCCCACGTAGGCGGTGCCGCGCGAGAGCTGCACCTCGCGCCCCGCGTCGGGGCCCGATCGGATGGAGGCGACGGCGGCCGGGCGGCCGCGGTCGACGAAACCCTCACCCGCCCGCGTCACGCTGACTCGCATCCCCGACTGCAGACCGCTCTCGGCCACGGTGGCCCGGGCGTCGAGGCTGCGCATCTCGTGGTCGACGAGCACGAGGGTCATGGCGTGGTCGGCCCCCAGCACGCTCGAGCGGCGGGGGTCGGAGGCGGCCAGGAAGCCGGCGAGGTCACCGACGGTGGTGGCCGAGTCGGTGGTGGCGACGAGATCGGTCTCGCGGTCGCCGGACCGCAGCACGAACTTGAGCTTCACGAGCGGCCCCGCTTTCCGAGCCGACGGGAGGTGTTCGGGGCGGAGGTGCCCCGTGCTGCCCCGTCGGCCCTGTCAGCCCTGTCAGCGCTGTCAGCAGCCCTGTCACGCCTGCGCGCGGAGCGCTGGGCGGCCGGTGCCTGGTTTGCCCTGCGTGCCTCGCGGAAGGTGCGCAGCGACAGGTCGCCCCGCACCTTTTGCCAAAAGGTGTTCTCGGCGCGAATGGCCTTGCGGGCCGTGGCGACGTCGGCCCAGAAGGCGTCGACCTCCTCGGCGGTCGGGGGGTCGATGTCGAACACGTGCGTGTTGGCCGACGTGGCGAGGGTGACCAGCCCCAGACCGGCTCCCGCGGCGTGCGGGTCGGTCACCCGCACCCCTGCCGCATCACCCTCATTGGCCGGATGCCGGGTGGTCGGCGGCGTGACCGCGAGCGGGGCGCCGATCAGGGCCCCGTCGACGATCGGGCTGACGGGCTCCGGTGGTGGTCCCGACACGTGCAGCTCGAGCGCGCGAGCCTCCTCGAGGCGGGTTCCCCTGGCGGGCAGCGGCATCCGCAGGTCGCGAGCGGTGTCGACGACCTCGCGCCAGCCGCCGGTCACCCGGTGCGCGGTGGTGCCCCGGGTGCGGCGACGGCGTCGGCGTACCCACTTCGTCAGCCGGATCAGCCCGTAGACGGCGAGCAGCACCAGCAGCGGCACCACGAGGAAGAAGACCAGCCAGCGCAGCCAGTCGGGCCAGGTACTCGGGTCGAGCGGGCTCTTCTCGTCTTTCGGCGGGGCCTTGAGCTGGGTGGCGTTCTGGGCCTGGTCGGGGCCCTGGAGCACGCTCGGCGGGTTGTTGGCCGCCGGGGGCGGCACCTGCGCGCCGGTCTTCTTCTCCTGCGACTTCTGGATCAGCTGCTGCGGCTTCTTGTTCCGGTCGGGCAAGAACTGGGCCGGCAGCACCGCCTGCCAGCTGCCGTCGGCGAGGCGCACCTCGACCCACGCGTGCACGTCACTGCCCTTGACCGTGCCCGCCGTCTTGGGGATGGCGCCGACCACGACCCGGGTCGGGATGCCGATGCGGTTGGCGGCGAGCGCAAGGGCCGAGGCGTACTGCTCGTCGTTGCCGGCCAGCTGGGTCGACTTCACGAACTGGGTCATGCGGCGCAGGCTGTGCCCGGCCAGGAACTTGTTCTGGTAGTCGCCGGGCGTGCCGCCGTCGGTGTAGGCGCCGTCCTGCATGGCCTTGGCGATGGCCTGCACCTTCTGCCACGAGCCGTCGACCCGGCCGGTCCAGGCGTCGAGCCGGTCGTTGACGAAGTTGAGCGACTCGGTGTCGATGCCGTCGAGCGGGCCGGAGCCGGTCTCGACGTTCTGGGGAGGGGTGGCCGTGTCGGGCACGTAGGCGGTGACCGTGTAGGCGTCGCCGGGTTGCAGCTTCTCGGGCAGCACGCCGGTGTTGGTGTCGATGTTGAAGCGCAGCTCGTCGTCGAGCGCCTTGGCGCGGTTGCCGGCGAAGTCGAGGCCGGTGACGGTGCCGAACGTCGGCAGCCACACGTCGCCGTAGCCTCCTGCCGGCACGGTGACCGTGGCGGTGACCTCCTGGCCCGCCCGCAGGCCGTCGTCGGCCGGGGCGATGTGGGTGCCGACCTTGCGAAAGCTGGTGCCCTCGGTGCCGGTGCCGAGGTCGGCCGCGTTGCCCGCCCCCCACACGTAGCCGTCGTAGGAGTCGAGCGTGGCGAAGCGCACCGGCGTACCGGCCGGGAGCCCCTGCACGGTGAGCAGCGTCTTGCTGAAGAGCTTCGAGGGGTTCGGCTCGGTGTACTGCCGGAACCCGGCGAGCGGGCTGGGGAACGCGGTGACGTCGTAGGGCGGGGTGAGCCCGGTGCGCAGCACGGTGCGCCCGGCGGCGTCGGCGCCCGGCAGGTGCGGGCCGACGAAGAACCCGCCGACGGTGGCCACCGCGAGCAGCGCGGCCGTGGTGACAGCGCGGGTCGTGCGGGCGGCGCCGTTCTGCAGCGCCGGTCGGTTCCGGTTGCTGCGCAACGCCGCCCAGCCGATCGCCACCAGACCGAAGGCGGCCCCCTGCAGCGCCACGGCCGCCGCGGTGAGGGTTCCGAGCAGCAGCGACGTGACGAGCAGGGCCACGGGGGCGACGAGGGCGGTCACCGCGCCGGGCCACCGTCGGGCCACCCCATAGGTGAGCGCGGCGCCGACCATGGCGAAGAGGAAGGGCAGCGCCAGATACGGCCCCTCCGCGTCGGCGGGCGGCAGGGCCGTCAGCAGCTCCTTCCACCCGGGCACCGCCATGTGCGCCACCCCGGCGAAGGTCGAGCCCGACGGCAGGAACCCCCACACGAGGTCTTCTCGGGTTGCGATCGGGCCGGCGAGCAGCAGGTAGGCGAGGGCCACGGCCACCCCCGTGAGGATGCCGGGCAGCCGGAAGGTCGCCGTGATGTGGGTGATGACCAGGCCGATCACCAGGCCGGCCAGACCGACCCAGAACCAGCCGAGCCCGAAGAAGGTGGTGCGGAACCCGATGAGGGCGAGACCGACGAGCACGGTGGTGAACCCGGCGTCGACCAGGTGTGCGGTGCTCGGTCGCAGCCGGGCGAACTGGGCGGTGGCCTTCTCGCGGAAGGTCGGTGGCTTGGCCAGCATGGAAGGCGTCGGGCCGGCGAACGTCGGGTTGCCAGCAGGGTCGGAGGTTGGGTTGGTCGGCGGGCGGCCCGGCTGGCCCGGCTGGCCGGTCATCGCGACACCCCCGCGACGAGCAGCAGCCGCAGGTCTTCGAGGCGACTCAGGGTGAGGAGGAGCATCCCACCACCACGCCGGATGCCGTGGTCGGCCTGCGGGTCGATGACGACGACCACCTTGGCCACCTCCTGCGAGAACTGGCCGGCGGCGCGCTGCAGCTCGATGAACGGCCGGTGCGGGCCGGTGACGAGAAAGACGGTGCTGGTGTCGGGGGCGAGGTCAGCGGCATCCAGTGACATGGCGAAGAAGTCGACGGGGCCGGGCACGACCCGGCTCATCGCGTCGAGCCCGACCTGGGGCACGGCCTTGGTGACCCGCTGGTCGCCGCAGACGATGGTGGCGTCCTGCTCGTCGAGCATGACCCGCACCATGATCGAGCTGCCCACCGAGATGGCGGCCTCGACGTCGGCCTGGATGGCGGTGGGCGCGTTGGCCGCCATCACATCGCGCACCACCTCGCGGTCGGCCTGACCGGTCTTGCCGTGGCCGGAGCGGTACTGCTCGGGGTCGGGGTCGACGAGCACCGACACGTGCGAGCGCCGCGTGTCGAGAAACTGGCGCACGAGCAGCCGGCCGGCCTTGGCCGAGCTGCGCCAGTGGATGTAGCGGCGGTCGTCACCGGGCTGGTACTCCCGCAGGGCGTGGAAGGCGAGGTCGCTCATCGACAGGTCTTCGGTGGTGGCGCCCTCGAGGTCGCGCAGCAGGCCGGCGCCGAGGCTCTCGAGGGCGACGGTGCGCGGGTGCACGAAGAGCTCGGTGCGGTCGGTCCAGGTGAGGGTGCGGCGCATCAGCCCGAGCGGGTCGCCCTGCACCGTGGTGGCCGGGCCGACCTCGATCACGCCGCGGCGCGAGGTCGGCACCACGAAAAGCTCTTCGTGCGCGTGACCGGGGGTCAGCGCCGGCAGCACGAACCGAGCCGCCGAGAGCCCGACCGGTAGCTCGACGAGGATCGGCAGCATCGGCGTGCGCGCCTCGTTGGTGACGATGATGCGGCCCGTCGCCGGGTCACCCACGACGACCCGGCGCGGGTCGACCTCGGCGACGATGGTGACGCGGGTGCGGCCCATCGCCAGGGCCAGACAGATGACGAAGAGCACCAGGGCCGCACCGGCGACCATGAGCAGCTCGGTCCAGCCCCAGTGGGTTCCGGCGACCCAACACACCACGCCGAGGGCGAGGATGCTCCACCCGAGCGGGCTGACCCAGCCCAGCACGCGGGAGACGGGTCGCCAGACCGGGCGGGTCTGGTCGGCCACCTGCCCGAGGCCCTGTCCGAGATTTTGGGTGACACCCTGGGTGATCTGACGGATGCCGCGGCTCGTCGTGCCGAACGACGAGCTCAGCGAACTCAGTGAGCCGGCCAGCTTGGCCCGCCGGCCGGAGGTGGAGCCGGTGGCCTCACCGGACGTCGGCACGGGTGAGCGCCCGTCAGACGGGCTGCGTTGGTCGAGGTCGGTCATGGCCGTCGGGTCCTGGCTGGTGGGGTGTCGGTTGATGGGGTGTCGGTTGTTGGGGTGTCGGTTGTTGGGGTGTCGGCTGGTGGGGTCACGCTGAGGCGCGCTCGGCGGGCGGGGCGATGTCGGCGAGGATCGAGTCGATGACCTGCTCGACGGTGGTGCCGGCGAACTGGGCCTCCGCCGCGAGCAGCAGCCGGTGGCACAGGATCGGCACCGCAAGCAGCTTGATGTCGTCGGGAATCACGTGGGTGCGACCCTGGCTGGCCGCCCAGGTCTTGGCGCACCGCACGTAGGCGAGGCAGCCGCGCACCGACAGGCCGAGCTTGAGGCTGGGGTGGCGACGCGACTCCTCGGCGATGCGGCTGACGTAGCCGAGAATGGCCGGGTCGACGTGCACCTCGTCAGCGAGCTTGCCCATGTCGACGATGACGTTGCTCGCAATGAGCGGGCTCAGCTGGTTGGCGCGGTCGCGGGTCTTGGCGTCGGCGAGCACGGCGATGGTCGCCTCGTGGTCGGGGTAGCCGACGCTGGCCTTCATCAGAAAGCGGTCGAGCTGGGCCTCGGGCAGCCGGTAGGTGCCGGCCTGCTCGATCGGGTTCTGCGTGGCGATGACCATGAACGGCGCCCCGACGGAGTGCGCCTTGCCGTCGATGGTGACCCGGCCCTCCTCCATGACCTCGAGCAGCGCCGACTGGGTCTTGGGTGAGGCGCGGTTGATCTCGTCGGCGAGGACGATGGTGGCGAAGATCGGGCCGGGGTGGAACTCGAAGGTCTGCTTCGTCGGCTCGTAGATCGTCACGCCGGTCACGTCGCTCGGCAGCAGGTCGGGGGTGAACTGGATGCGGCTGTGGGTGCCCTGCACGGTGGCCGACAGGGCCCGCGCGAGCTGGGTCTTGCCGGTTCCCGGGAAGTCCTCGAGCAGCAGGTGCCCCTCGGAGAGCAGGCAGGTCAGGGCCAGGCGGGTGACGTGGTCCTTGCCGAGCACCGCCTTCTCGATGTTGCCGACGAGCTGGTCGAAGGTGTGCGCGAACCAGGTGACCTGCTCCTGGGTAATCTGCGGGGTGGTCGTGGTCATGATGAGTTACTTCCTGTTGCGCTGGTCGTGAGTGAGAGGTCATCTGTCCTGGACCCGACTGCCTCGGCCGGGGAGGCGGGTCGGCTCATCCGTTGCCCCAGGGGTTCTTGGTCGCCGAGTCGGAGCCGTTGCTGTCCGAGCAGGTGACCTTGACCCAGCCGGTCGGGTAGCCGAAGAACTTGCCGGACGTGTTGCGCCCGTTCTTCGGCGTGATCGAGCTGTGGGTGCCGTCGTCGTTGTTGTAGGGCCAGGGTCCGTTGCTGCTGGCGAAGGTGCAGGTGACTCGGCCCGTGAAGTCCTGCAGGTCGTACTGCAGGTACTGGCAGCTGCCGGTGCTGCAGCCGTCGACGACGCCGGTGTTGCCGACTCCCCGGAAACCGGTGATGCGCGCCGGTGGGGGTGGCGGCGCCGCGTTCGTCTTGCCGGTGACGGTGGCCGTCCACGGCCCCGGTCCGGAGTCCTGGGCGATGGCCCGCACCCGCATGCTCTTCGACGTCGAGTACCCGAGACCGGAGAAAGTCGTCGAGTGGGTGCCGGCGCCGACCGTCGCTGTGCGGTCACCGTCGAGCTGGTAGCCGGTGAGGGTGCGACCGTTGCTGGCCGTCGTGCCCCAGGTGAAGGTGACGCTGTTGTCGTTGTGTGACTCGCGCAGCCCTGGGACAGCCCCGGTGGGGCCGTAGGGCTGGTAGCTCTTCCCGTTGGACCACTGCGAGCAGCGACCGGCGACGTTGCACGCGCGGATCGACATCGACTGCCGGCTGGTGCCGAGACCGGTTGCGCTGCCCCCGGTGGGCGACCCGGCCCACGAGCCGGATCGTCCCGCCGAGGTGCGCCACTCGACGTGGTCGTAGCCGCGCGAGCGGGAGTCGCCGAGCGAGAACGAGGCGTTGGCCGCGTAGTTGGCCGACGGCGTGACGACCGAGCCCAACGTGGGTGCCGCGGGGATGCCGTCGGCCCGGTAGCTGCTGAAGTTCGACCGGTCAGACGTGGCCTGGCCCCCGTTGGTGGCGGTCACGACGTACTCCACCGTTTGGCCCTGGTAGGGCACCGAGTCGGAGGCGACTCGCTGGGCGCCGCCGGAGACCGACGCGATGAGGGCCCAGGCTCCTCCGGCAGCGCGGCGGTAGACCTGGTACTTCGTGATGGCCGGGCCGTTCGGGTTCGTTGCCGGCCAGCTGATGCTGACCTGCGCGTTCGCGGCATCCGGGGTGGGGGTACGCGGAGAGAGGTTGGGCGCCGCCACCGCGGTCGGCTTGCCGAACGACTGGCCCTTGACGGCCGGGCCGTACGGGCCCCAGCCGGCGCCGTTCTGGGCCTGCACCCGCACCTGGTAGGCGTCGTTGTTGACGAGGCCGGTGATGACCCGGTTGGTGACCCCTGCGGCCATCTCGGCCTGCCCGTTGGCGCCACCGCTGATGTTGATCCACTGGAGGCGGAACTTCGTTATGGCGCTGCCCCCGTTCTTCGGGGCAGCCCACGTCGCGGCGAGTTGACGGTCTCCCGGGGTCAGGGTGCCCACAAAGGTCTGCTCGGGCTTCTTGTCAGGCGTGGCCGCGTTCGACGCGGGGCTCGGGTCTGACCAGCCCACGGCGTTGCGCGAGCGCACCGTGAAGGTCACGGGCTGACCGTTCTTCAGCCCCGTGATGGTGCAGGGCGATGCCCCGCAGCTCTGCTCGGTGCCGCCGGATGGAGTGACCCCGTACTGCAGGATCGGCAGCCCGCCGTCGTAGGCAGGTGGGCGCCAGTCGACCCGGGCCGTGCCGCCGAGCACACGGTCGGCCACAGCCGTGGGTGCCCCCGTCGGGTCGGGCCGGCTACGCACGCTCACGCCTACCGTTCCGAGAGCCAACGGACGACCGGGCGCGTCGGTGACACCGACGCTGATGGTGGCGTCACCCCTGGACTTGTCGCTCGCGACGACCGTGAGCAGGCAACCGCTCTGGGTGGTGGTGACACCGGATCCCGACACGACGCGGCTCGAGGCGATGGTGCACTGCGGGTCGGTCAGCGGGCTGTCGAGGAACTGGGCGAGGTTCACGGTGCGGCTGGTTCCGGCGATGAGCCCGTCGACCCGGGCAGGGCGCAGGGTGGCCAGCGGCGGGGCACTCGTGACGCGCACCCGGATCTTGAACTTCTCGGCTCCACCCCGTGCGTTGACCGTCACGGCGCCGGTCATGCCGGCCTTGGCGGCCGGCTGGGCCTTGAACACGACCTGACGGCCGCCTGCGGAGGCCTGGGTCAGGTCGACCCCGTCGATGGCGGGGTCCCACTTCGCCTCGAACTGGACCTTGTTGCGGTCGAGGCCGGCCGGCCACCAGATCCGGCAGATCTTCGTGATGTCGACGGAGCGCTGCAGCCCGTCAGCCGCGAGGGTCACCTCATAGTCCGGGCAACGCAGCACCGGCACGTCGGGCCCGATCTGCACCGGGATGGTGACGTACGCGCTCTGAGCCGCCTTGTCGTTCGGGCCGGTCGCGTTGGTCACCTCCAGTACGACAGCGGCCGGGCCGACGTAGCCGTTCGTGGAGGTCAGCGTCAGCTCCGTGGCCGAGGCTGCTTGCTGCTGCAGGTTCTCGGTGGGGGAGGTGGAGATCGTGTCGGGCGAGGTGAGCGAGACCTTGCCCCCTCGTGGGTCGATCACGTAGTCGGCGAGGTTCACCTTGGCGCTCGAGTCGGCCCCCAGCTTGATGGTCTTTCCCGACACGACATAGGGCAGACCGTTGCTGCCGGCCGGCACGTAGATCAGCGCCATCGCCACAGCGCCGTCGGCATCCTCGATGACGTAGGGCACGACCCGCGCCTCGGGGCGCAACGTGATCCGCACCTTGCGGCCCTCTTTGACCGCGCCGTCGGCGAGCACCTTGGTGACCTTGAGCGAGGCCTGGTCGCCGTCGAGGTCGCGGTCGTTGGCCAGTACGTCGACGACGATCGAGGTGTCGCCCTGTTTGGCGACGCCGGTGTCGTCGACGGCGATCGGCGGGTTGTTGAAGTTCTTCTGACCCCGCACGGTCAAGGTCGAACGGGACGGGTCGAAGAGCCCGTCGGTGATGCCATAGGTGAGCACCTTGGCCCCGGCGTCCTCGTTCGGCGCGACAACTTTAAAGGTGTTGTCACTCTGGCGCCGGAAGTCCTTAAGCACGTCGGGGTCGTTGAGCCTGTCGAACCGCTCGAACTGCACTTCGTCGCCCTCCGCGATGAGGTCGTTGGAGAGCAGGTCGGCACGAACGGTACGTCCCGGGGCGGCAACGATGTCGTCCTCCACCGCGACGGGCGGCTGCGGGTCGCCGGGCTGCACGACGCCGACGCGCACGAAACCTTCGCTCGAAAGGCCGAACCGGTCGCGCAGCTGGTAGCGGATCACCTCGGTGCCGGAGCTGCGCGGGTAGGCCTCGTAGCGGATGGTCGTGGCGCCGAAGCCGAGCACGCGCCCCAGGGAGAGGTTGACGGCGCCGCCCTTCTCACCGACGATGCCGCCGACGAAGGTGAGGTCGCCGTCGGGGTCGACCCCGCTGGTGGGAACGGTGATCGACAAGGTGTCACCGGCCGTGACGCTGGCCGAGAAGCTGCGCGCCGTAGGGGCCTGGTCGGGGTGGGTGGCACCCGGCAGCGGGTTGATCGTCACCTGGACGCGCCCGACGGCGCCCCGGCCGGTCGTGCCCTCGGGATCGGCCTGGTACTCGAGCAGGGCCGTCTTCGGGCCCGTGATCTTGGTGTCAGCAGGCACGTACCGCACGACGGTGCCCGAGGCGAAGGCCTGGCCGCCGCCGGAGACGACCTTGACACCGGTCGGGTTGAGCCTGAGGGGGATTCCCTCACTCATGGAGTCGTTGTCGAGAACCGGGATGGTCACGGCGTCGCCGACGCGAACCACGGCGTCGTCGTCGACCACGGTAGGGCGGATCTTCTCCTTGGGCTCGGGCTTCTGCACGACCGAGAGCTGACCCACGGCCGTCTTCGTACCGTCGCTGATGGTGTAGTCGACGGTTCCCCGCTGCAGCGCAGACCCGGGGAGCGGAGCCTTCGCTTCCACCCGCACCCAGCGACCCTGCACGACCGAGACCCGCAACCAGGCGCTCGAGGTGACGACCTTTTGCACGACGAGCACGTCGCTGCGCGGGCTGTAGTCGTTGGTCAGCACATCGGCGATGACGGGCGTCTGGCCGCGCACGACAGCGGCATCCGGTGTTGCCACGGGGGGCAGGTCAGCCGAGGGGTTGGGCAGGATGTCGACGCGCACCCGGCCGACCGAGACCCCTGAACCCGACTGGGCGGCGTAGGTGATGGTCGAGGTGCCCGGCGTCGAACCCGTGACGGTGAGGGTGTTGGTGTCGAGGTTGGTGTCGAGGGTCAGCTGCCCCGGCCCCTTGACCGACTGGGCCAGCTGCAGGCGGGCCTCGGTGTCGCTGGGGTCGGCACCCGGAATGTCGTTGCCGAGCGGCTGCAGCTGCACCGGCTTGCCGACCACGGCGCGCAGCACGTCGGGCTGGGTGCGCGGAGCAACAGCACGGTCGTCGTCGCCCAGCACCGAGAGGGTGATGCGGGCCTTGGTGGTGCCGCCACGACCGTCGTCGACCTGGTACTCGACGACCTGGTCGCCGCGCTTGTCCTGGGCCTTGACCGTGAGGGCACCGCTGCCGTCGACACCGGTGGCGGGGTCGAGCGGGCTGACCTGGATCGGGTCGCTCTCGGCGTCGCGCCAGTCGGCGATGACGCCTACCTTCACGGTGCCGGAGTGGACGACCGGGTACTTCGCCGAGGTGAGGTTCTTCTGGCCCGCGCGCAGCTTGGGCGGCGTGTTGACGTTGTCGTCGACGATGCGCACGGTGACCTTGGCGGTGGCTCGACCGTTCTTGGCCGTGGTGCCGTTGTTGACGGTGTAGTCGAAGCTGAACTGGCCCTGCGCCTCGTCGGGCACCGTGACCTGCACGGTCTGCCCGTCGGCGGAGGCGCTCGTGACGATACCGTCCTGGCTCGCCTTGCCCACGTCGGCGGGCGAGATGGCGAGGATGGAGCCCTGCGAGTCAGAGTCGTTGTCGAGCACGTGCAGGGTCGAGGTGCGGCCGGCACGAACCTGCAGCGAGTCGGGCAGCGCCTTCGGCGGGGTGCGGCTCACCTCGTCGTCGACGAGGTTCTCGTCCTTCTTCTTGTTCTTGTCGTCGGTCTGCGGCGGCGGGATCAACGAGCTCCAGTCGTCGATCTTGATCTGGCCGCGGTCGACGTCCCACACATCGCCCGAGTCGAGGTCGTTGAGCACGATGAGGCCACGGTTGACGCGCAGCTTCACGCCGTCGGAGCGCACGCCCTTGTTCTTCGAGGCGAGCTCGATGGTGGAGGCGTCACCCGGCGAACCGCAGTTGCGCCCGTAGAAGGCACGGCCCGCTCCCGCCCAGGCGGCGTGGACGCACGAGCCGAGGCGTACTGGGGCCGAGAGCAGCACGGCGGCCTGAGGCCCTGCCTGGCTCACCTTCACGCCACCACCGGGCTTGGCGTCCTTGACGATCGGAGCATTGGTCAGGCCCGCTCGGTCTTGGATGAGCACGGTGTCGGCGTCGGGGCCCGGCTGCTGCAGGGCCGCGTAGGCCGGGGTGCCGGGCTCACCGTCACCGACCGAGAGCTGCTCGGGCTGCTCGAGACGGTCGGAGAAGAGCCGACCGGTGCCAGAGTCGTAGACGACCCAGTGCCCGCCGACCGCAGTCACCTGGGCCGACTTCGAGGCGAGGTCGAGCCCCACCTGCTCGGGCTTGGCGAACCCCTGGCCCTGCGGACGCAGGATCGCCAGCACCCCCTTCTCGGCGGAGAGGGCGTACACGGCGCCGTCGACCCCGACGGCGACGGCGGCGTTGCCCCCCACCGTGGCGATCGGCTTGGCCTGCGTCTGCAGGGCGTCGAGCGACTCGACCCCGGCATGCTCGTCGACCCGCTCGGCCCGCACGTCACCCTTGGCCGGGTCGATCATCGCGACGGTGCCGCCCCGGAGGTCGACGACCGGCGCCGTGAAGACCTGGTTGCCGGTGGCGGTGCTGGCCTTGGGCAGCACGATCGCCTGCTCGGGGGCGATCGTGCCCTCCGCCGCGTTGATGGGCACGAGCTGGTTGCTGGCCTTGGAGATGCCGAGCACCGCACTGCCGGCCTGAAGCACGTCGAGACCCGACCCGCTCGTGCCACCCGAGACGACACCGGCATCCAGCTGTCCGGCGGGCTTGTTGATGCGGCCGTAGCGGGCCTGCTCGGCGTTGGTCACCCAGACACCGCCGTCGTTGAGGTCGGCCTTGCGCACGATCTCACCGTCGGAACGGGTCGCGAACCACACGAGCAGGCTCGCCACGAGGGCGAGAACGACCACTCCGATGATTGCGGTTCGTCGCTTGGTAGCGGCGGTGTTCATGCATTCCCCTGTTCGGTTCCGGTGGCCACCGGAACCTCGTCGATCAGCGCCAGGTCGTCCTCCGTGACGAGTTTCGTCGAGAGCGCGTGCTCGACCAGCCTGGCCTTGCGGTTCGTCGCCAGCTTCCCCACTCCACCGTGCAGACCACGGGTTCCGGCATCTGCGAGCTTCTGACAAACGTTGTCCAGTTTGCGGTTGAACCGCGTCAAGGTCCAATCGAGCCTCTTGGCCGCCGCGGCCGACGAGGGTATCTGACTCGTTCCGGCCTCGCGTCGGCGCAGGAACGGCTCGCACAAGGCGATGACCAGCAGCTTCTGGTCGGGGGTGAGCGAGACGCGCCCGACGGTGGCCGCGCCGACCTCGTCATCAGCCCCGGCACCCGTAGCGTCATCGGTGCCATCGGTGCCATCAGCCCCGACGGACTGGAACGCCGGGCTGGCCACGTGGATCTCGAAGTCGTAGGTGGTTGGGCCGGCCGTGAACCAGACGATGAGCTTGCGCATGGCGAGCGGGATGCGCGCGCCGGGGTTCAGCCACGCCTGGAAGAGTCCCTGCTCGTCGGCGACGGTCGCGGTGAGGGTCGAACCGGTGTTGCTGAGCCACCAGAAGCCGTGCTCGAACGACACGACGAGAAAGGTGCGGTGCAGGTAAGGGTTGTCGTCGACCTCGATGTCGCCCGAGCGGCCGATGGTGAGGCCCTCGTCGGGCGACACAGCGTACTGTTCGCCGCAGAACTCGACGGTCACCTTGCTGTGAATCACGATCAGGTCCCCTCACCTGTCGACATGACTTCGCTCGCCGGACATCAGCCCAGACGTAGGCCCAGACATGGGCCACCGATTGCGCACCATAGCGCCGCAGCCGGGCGTATGACGCGCTTATCCCTATTTCGGTTGCTTCTCTACCGTGGTTTTCCGCCGGCTTCGGGGAGCGGCGCTACTGCGCCCGCTCGCAGACTGCCTTCGAGGGCGGCGACTGGGCGCCGTTGCGCACGACGATCACCAGGGCGCACTGCTGGGTACCGGGCGCGAGCTTGACGGTGTGGTTCAGCTCCCCGAGCGCGAGTGGCTTGGCCTGACCGGCATCGGATGCCGTCGGGCCGACGAAGAGCTGGAAGGTGTCGCTCTTCGACGGGCCGGGGTAGCTCCAGCTGAACCGCACCCCGCCGGTGACCGAGTCGGCCTGCAGCTCGGGTGGGTCGAACACCGCGCCGGGCACAGCGTCAGTGTCGGCCGGCTGCGGCAGGGTGACGCTCGGCGACGGCTGGGTCGCCGTGGTCGCGTCGTCCGGCGCGCCGGGTCGCAGCAGCAGCAAGACGACGACGGCCACGAGCACGACCAGGCTGGCGACCAGCCCCCAGAGCACGCCCGGCCGCGACAGCAGGCCGGTGGCGCCGGGTGCGCTCGCGACAGGTGCGGCCGGCTCGGCGGCGGACGCGTCACCGGGACCGGCAGACGAGCGGCGCACCGTCTCGCCCTCTGCCTCCGCAGCCAGCCGGGCGGTCTGGCTGGTGGTCGGTTCGGTGCGAGCGGCAGGCCGCACCGGGGCCGACGACGGTGACGCGCCGTTCGATGTGGTGGCCTTGTTCGACGTGGTGGTGGCGGGCGATGAGGTGGCGCCGTTCGACATGGTGGTGGCGGGCGATGAGGGGGGTGCTGCTGCCGAGCTGCTGCTTCCGGGCATCGGCGCCGGCGAGTACCGGGTGGGCGCCTCCTCGATGCGGCGTCGGGTGGTCTCGTCGAGCGGGGCCGATGCGCCGGGCTGGGCGACCACGGTCTGCGGCGCCTTGATGCGGGTGCGGTCGTCGTCGGTGTCGCCCCGGCCGGTGGGGGAGTTCTGCGTCTGGCTGACGAGCGTGGTGTGGCCCTGCTCGTCGAGCACGACGATCGGGGTGCGGGCCAAGCGCTGGTTCGCCTCGACCGTCTGCAGGGCGCGCGCGAACTCGAGGGCGGACGCCGGGCGGTGCGCCGGGTTCTTGGCCATCGCGTGGGCCAGCAGCCGCTCCAGCCCGGCCGGCACGTCCTGACGGCCGGTGCCGGGCGGGGTCGCGCTACGAATGCGCGGCATCAGCGCGTAGGCCGAGTTGTCGCCGCCGGGCACCTCGAACGGTGACCTCCCCACGAGCAGGTGCCACAGCGTGGCTGCGAGCGAGTAGGTGTCAGAACGTTCGTCTCCGTTGCTCTGGCCGTAGAGCACCTCGGGGGCCGCCCACGGAACGGAGACCCCGACGTCATCGGTGGTGTCGGGTTCGGCGTTCTCGCCGAGACCGCCACGCCCCGCGATACCGAAGTCGGTGAGGCCGGGGGCGCCGTAGGCACTGATGAGCACGTTGGCGGGTTTGATGTCGCGGTGGGTGATGTTCGCCCGGTGCGCGGTCTCGACCGCACTGGCGAGCTGGATGCCGGTGCGCAGCACCTCCTCGACCGAGAACCTCTCGGCGCGGGCCCGCATCGCCAGGTTGGGCGGCGGGTAGTACTTCATGACGAGGTAGGGCCGACCCTCGTCGGAGGTGCCCGACCGGAACACCTGCACGATGTAGGGGTGGTCGCCGAGCTGGGCCATGGTGTCGGCCTCCTCGACGAACTGCCGGCGCAGCGAGTCGGTGAGACCGTCGCCCTTGAGCACCTTGACAGCGACCGGCATCCGCGGGCTCTGCTGCTCGTAGAGGAACACGTCGGCGTAGCCACCCGAGCCGAGCGGCTGCACGAAGACGAGCCCGGGGATCTTCGGCCGGGCGCCCTTCTTCACACCTTCTCCCCCGCCTCGAACGTGAACGTAATCTCATCGGCCATCGACACGAGCGACCCTGGCTCGAGAACCTGCTGGTCGTTCGCGCGCAATCGCACCGGTTGGTCGCCCGGCAGGGCCACTGTGGTGCCGTTCGTGGTGCCGAGGTCGCGGATCAGCACGTGCCAGCCCTCGAGCACGACCTCGACGTGGTTGCGCGACACGTCGCGCTGCGGGCTCGGCACCTTGACCACGTGCGGGCGGTCGGTGCCGGTCAGGCCGGCGTCGAGCTTCGGCGCCCGACCGAGCAGCACGCTGCGGTCGAGGCTCACGACGTCGCCCGTCGACAGTCGCAGCACCCCGAGCGGCGGGCGGGGCATGGTGAAGGGGTCCTGCGCAGGGATGCCGGCGCCACACACCCGACAGCGTTCACCGTGGGGTGGCGTAGGGTGCCCGGCCGAGCACAGCACGGCGAGCACCGTCGGGCCCGACTCCCCCGACTGCTGGGCCGCGTTGCGCGCCTCGGTCAGGGCGCTGCGGTCGATGGTGAGGCCGTCGTCGCTTTCGTCGGCGTGGGGGACTGGCTCGTCGGTGTCGTCGGCCCGCGTGTCACGTCCGTCGGTCGGAGCCTGGCCTCGACCGGGGGCCGACGAAGCAGCCGACGCAGGCATGGGCACCGGCTCGGTCTCGGGCTCGGGCGGGGCTGTCGATGCTGGCCCCGACGGCGCTGTCGACGATGGTGATGGTGATGGTGATGGTGATGGTGGCGATGGGGTCGCGGCCGGCGGGGGGCCCGAGACCATGAACGAAGCGCTCGTCGACACCGGAGGCGCCGAAGGCGGGTTGTTCGGGAGCAGGCTCGGTGCGGGTGGTGGGGTGCGGCGCCCGCCGAAGGTCGGCACGGGGGCGACCTCCGCGACCGGTTCGGGCGCCTCGGGTGACGTCGCAGCAGCGGGCGGCGATGAGCTGGCCCACGGCACCGAGGAGATCAGGCCACCGGTCGTCGTGGGCAGCGGTGGGACGGGGTTCGCCGGTGCGGTCGGCGCCGGTTTGCCAGGGGTCGACAAGCCCGATCCATCGGGAGCAGCGGGAGGGTCATGGCTCAGGGCCGGATCGTGCGGCGACGGCTCTGCATCACCAGCCCGGTCTGAACCCTCGTCGCTGACCGGTTCGAGATCGGCGAGGAACTTGCGGTGCTCGTCTGCGGCCACGGTGTGCCCGAAGAGGTAGTCGTAGCTCGGCGGACCGCTGTGCTCGGGCGCGGCAGCCACCTCGGGCGCCGTAGCCACCTCGGGCGTTACGTCCGGCCTCGACGCCGGCGTCCGGGCCGACAGACCCGGTTCGGTCGAGGCCGGCGTCGGGTCGGGGGAGGGGCGCCAGGTCGACTCGACATCGGCCGGGGCGTCGGCCACGAGCCGGTCGGCCGGTGTCGTGTGTGCAGCGGTGGCCGTGGTAGGGGCTGCTGGTGCACTCACCGCCACGTTCGGGCGGTGTGAGCCCCACCGGGGCAGGCCCGAATCGGGCGATCCCGCGAAGGGAGGCTCGGGCGACGGAGCCACCGCCGATCCGTGGTCCGGTTCGGCCGAACGAGCAGGTGCGGCGGATGCTGCCACGTCGCTCGGTGACTCCAGGGGTGGCGCTGCGACCGGTGCTGCCGGTTCGGACGGCGGGGCAGGGGCAGGCTCGGCTGTCATATCGGCCGTCGGCTCAGGAGGCGGCGCTGCGACCCGGGTTGCTGGCATCTCCGGCTCACCGGTCGGTTCGACCGGCATCGCCGGCTTGACCCATGACCGCCCCCAGGGGCTGGCGGTCGGAAGCGATCCGAGGCCGACGGCAGCCGTAGGGGTGCGCTGCGCGCCGAAGGTCGGGATCGTCGGTGCAGTTGCAGGAGAGGCCGGTTCGACCGACAAGGGCGTCTTCACCTGCTCTGCCTGTTGCGCCTGCCCTTGGCTGCGACCTAGCTCCGGATCACCAGCAGGCGGCGTCGACACGGCCCCCGGCGCCCCAGCCACGTCAGGGGCTGAGCGCCCCGGGGCACTCGGCTCAACGGCATCCGGCTCGACGGCATCCGGCTCGACGGCATCCGGCTCGACGGCATCCGGCTGGGCAATCGTCTCGGATGCAGGGGCGCCTACGGGGGCAGGGGTCTCGGGCGGCCCTGGCTGCTTCAGCTCGGTCTCGTCGAGCACCCGGATGACCACCTTCTCGGGGGGGCTGTCGAGCTCGAGGTCGGTCCAGACCCGGGCGCTGGTCGAGCGCACCTCGCGCTCGTGGCCGTCGGCGCCGGTGACGACAGCCACGACCGGGCCGAACGCGACGATACGGGTCTCGTGCTTCCAGTGCACGCCGACGAAGTGGCGGGCCTGGCGCATGCCACCGGCCGTGAGCACCTCGATGACGTCGTCGAGGTCGTCGCCGTCGGCCGCGTCACTGGCCGCGAGGGTGCGGTCGTCCTCCTCGTCGAGGGCGATGAGCAGGTGCATGCTCGGCCCACCGATGTGGGTCCACCCGTCGGGCGCACGCTCGACAACTACCGAGGGCCCAGCCACGTCACTCCCCTGCTCTTAGGCTCACGTTCTCCCGGGGAGTGGTGTCCTCGTCCACGTCGGAGTCGTGCTCCTGCCCCTGCGACGTCACGACGATAGCAGTGACGTTGTCGCGGCCACCGGCTTCGACGGCCAGGCGAACGAGCTCGCGGGCGGCGGTGGCGGCATCGTCGATCTCGCACACGACCTGCTCGATCTCGGCGCGGTCGAGCTCGTTCGAGAGCCCGTCAGAACACAGCACGAACACCTCGCCGGGGTAGGGCGGGAAGACCCAGGTGTCGACCGTGCCCATCGGGTCGCGCCCGAGCGAACGGGTCACGACGTTACGGCCCGGATGCCGGGCTGCCTCCTCGGGCGTGATGAGGCCACGCTCGACGAGCTCCCACACCTCGGAGTGGTCGACGGTGACCTGCGACAGGTGCCCGTCGAGCAGCCGGTAGACGCGCGAGTCGCCGAGGTTGAACACGGCCCAGTGCCGAGAGCCCCCGACGGAGACGACGGCCAGCCCGGCGATCGTGGTGCCCATGCCGGTCTGCTCGGGATGCCGGGCCGCCGAGGCCAGGATGCGACGGTTGGCCTCGCCGACCTGGTCGACGACGTCTCGCACCTGTAACGAGTCACGCTCGGAGAGGGCCGCCACGGTCTCGACGGCGATGCTGCTCGCGACCTCGCCGGCCGCGTGTCCGCCCATCCCGTCGGCCACGACGTAGATGGAGCCGACGGCAAGGGCACTGTCCTCGTTCAGGGAGCGCACCCGACCGATGTCTGAGGCGAGCCCAACGGTAATCGCGGGGGGCGTGCCACTCATGAGGCGGTGCCGCCCGGTCGACCGGCCTCAGCCCACGGGGTGACCCGCACCGTGGTGAGCACCTCTCGGATCAGCTCGTAGTCGGGCTCGGCCGTCGGCCCGGCGACGGCTCCGGTGAGCTGCACGAGATAGCCCGCGATGCCCGGTCGGTCGGTGCGCACGATGTGGAAGAGGTTGGCCTGCAGCACCGACTCGACGTCGGGGTCGGGCCAGGTCGCATCGCACCCGACGAACTCGGCGTCGCCCAGCTGCGCGGCGAAGGGATCTGAGACGTCACCGCCCCGAGACCGTGCCATCTCGGCGATCTGCTCCAGCGAGCGCTCGATGGTGTGGCTCGCGACGCACTGCTCGATGCTGACGACGACGTTCGGCGAGAATCCGTCGGCCCGCGGCAGGCGAGCCGCCATCGTCGTTCCAGGGGCGTACGCAGGCTCCCAGCCATCGGGCACGTCAAGCGCCACGGAGGGCAGCCCCGGAAAGTCAGGGCTCGGGTAGGCCAGCGTGCTCATCGGTCGGTCCTTTCGGTCGTTCCCGCAGGGTCGGGGACGGCACGGTCAGTCAATCATCGCAGGGGCAGGCAGGGCAGCCAGCCGGGCAGCAGGCAGAGCAACAGCCCGCGAGAAAGGGCGGTCAGTGCCAGCCGAACACCTTGCCGATCGATTTGGCGCCGTGCTCGAGACCGCCGTCGATCGCCTTGCCCGCGTCACCCAGGCCGTGACCGACGTCGCTCATCATCTCCTTGGGCTGCACGTCGACACTGAGCTTCACCCCGCCCCCGATGCCGATCGCTGCCCCCACGTCGACCTTGACCTTGACGCTCTCGGCGCTGAAGTTCGCGTCGACCTTCGCGTGCGCTCCGATGCCGGCGTACACCTCGCCCCCCACCGTGCCTCCGACGCCGGCGACGTTGCCGCCGAGCTCGGCACCGGCCTTGACGCCCGCGAACGCATCGGCGCCGGCGTGGGCCTTGACTCCGTCCTTGCCGATCCCGACCGAGGCGTCGGCCTTGGCCTCGGCCCCCGCCATCGCGTTCGCGTCGGCGTGGCCGGCCAGAGGCCCGTGGTCGTAGGAGACACCGACATTGCCTTTCGCCCCGGCGAAGGCCTCGGCGTTGGCCTTGGCCTGCAGGCCGTCCTTGCCGAGGCTCACCCCGGCATCCGCCTTCGCCTCGGCGCCCACGAAGCCACCCGCCTCGTACCGGCCGTGGTCGCCGATGTTGCCGTCGACCTTCCCCTTCAGCAGGTAGGCCCCGGCGCCGGCCCCCGCTCCGGCGTAGAGGGCGCCATCCTTGATGCCGAGCTCGGTGTGGTGCTTCGTCTCGGTACCGAGGGCGCCGCCCAGGGTGGAGCTTGCCGCGTGGTCCTTGTCGGTCGGGTTGCCGTTCGAGTCGTAGTAGCGCGTCGTATAGCTGCTGTCGGTCTGCTCGTCCTTGTGAGTCCAGTTGACCGACTCGAGACCGTGGTCCAGGCGTCGCGACGCGTCCTCGTGCCGGTTGGCGAAGCTGCGGGGGTCATCGGAGTCGTCGGTCGGCAGCCACGGACGGTGCACGTCACGATCGGTCTCGCGGGTGTAGCCGGTCTCGTGCTCCAGCTGGGGCTTGTGGTAGTCGCCGGCGTGCGTGTAACGGTCGTAGTGCTCTCGCCCGTCGTCGTCGGTGCGCGTGTTCTCGTACGTCTGCGCCGTGCCGTGCTGGGTGCGCGTGTACTGGTTGCCCTCACCCCCCGACGTCTCGTCGGGGTCCTTTCCCTCCGGGCTGAACTTCTTGCCCTTGGTCTTCGAGACGTCGTTCTTGCCGTGGGGCGGCGGTACCGCAGGGC
>JAKDLG010000155.1 GCA_030452985.1 Humibacillus sp. | reverse complement strand
ACCCACCCCGACCCCGTAGAAACCGACCTGGCTGTCGTTCGCCATCCCGACGAAGGCCCGGTCGGACGCCGTGTCGTCCTGGAAGAACCAGAGCCCGGCCGAGGCGTCGCCACCCTGACGGACCCGCATCCGACGTGCGACGTCGAGCCCGAGGCCCTCGCCCGTGTCTCCGATGGTGAGCAGGTCACGCCCGGACCACAGCCGCGCGACCCCACCGCTGGCGTACCAGAGCCAGCGCTCACCCGCGGTGGGCGCATCGACGAACCCGCCGACGGCACGGTCCGCGAAGGAGAACCCGCCGCCGGTGCCCCCGCTGTGCACGCCCTCGTCGCCCTCGACGTGAAGCACGCTTCTCGGCGGGCCCGTGATACCGATGGTGAGGCGGCCGCCCGCAGGCAGCAGCGAAGCGGCGTCGAGCGTGGTGTCGAAACTGAGCAGCGACACCTCCAAACCGCCCGTGGTGCCGGTGAGCGAGACGCCTCCGGCGTCCGGGGCCTCGAGCACGGCCGCGGTCCGCTGTTCCACCGACGGGGAAACACCCCCCGTCGAAACGGCATGGCGGAGCTCGAGCCGGGCTGTCGGCAGCCCGGCGAGGCGGCGTCGGGCGGCATCCAGCGCCGTTACCGCGTTCCCGGCGTCCAGCGTGACGCGGGCCAGGACCACCTCGCCACCGTCGTCTGGTACCGATGCTTCGGTCCGCAACCGCATCCACGGCGCGTGCAGGAGCACCGGCGGGGCCCCGGCCTGCCCTTGGTCCTGAACCTCGCGGAACGTGGCCGTGAGCAGCACCGTCGCTGGGCCGAGGCCGTCGGTGGCCACGATGACCCCGCTGTCTCCGACCGGCACGGTGGCGATGTTCACGACCTGCGCTGGATCAGCGGCCGGATCGATGATTGCAACTCCGCCCGGGACGAGTGCGACGAGTCGGCCCAGCGAGTCCAGCGCCGCCCCCGGCCTGACGGTGACTCCAGGCTGGCCTGTCGTGGCCGTGACGCTCAACCCGTCGGCCACGCCCCAGGCGTGCAGGCTGGCGGCCGTCGCGCGGGCGAGCGGGAGCAGGCCGCTCTCGAGGTCGGTGAGGCTCTCGCCGTGGCTCGTGCTGCCGGTGCGGACGGTTCCCGTCGCCACGTTGAAGTACTGCGTGCGGGTTATCGGAGTCGGGCTCATCACGTCACCTCGTCTTGGAGTTCCTCGACCTACACGGCCGTGAGCTTGCTCTGGCCAGCACCACCGACGCTCCACGTCCCGATGGCTGCTGGTGTCACCTTCGGATGGGTCGAACCGTTGGCGAACGCGAGCAGGACCGCCGTCCCACCCACCGTTAGCTTGGTGGCCAGCCCCGCGGTCGCCGCGTCGCTGACGCATGGGGCCGGGGAGCTCGGGCTGCTCGTCGTTTGGTTGGTGCACACCGCGAAGTCCAACCCCGACTCCTTGCCGCTTAGCAGGACGCCCTTCCCCCCGACGGTCAGCCGCGACGAGACCGAGACGACGCTCGCGTTGCCCTGATGACTGCACGCCAGCGAGCCGCCCCGGGCGATGACCGCTGCGCCCGCCATCAGTCGACCCGCAGCACGGTGCCGGGCGCCGGCATCTCGGTGGTCGACACGGGGCCGGACGCGTCCGACGCGCCACCCGGCCCCGCGGCCGATGGCACAGCGGCAGCCTGCGCGGCGGAGTCCGACTCGCCCACCAACTCGAGCAGCACCTGGATGGCACCGCTGATCCGCAACAGCGTCTCGCGGATCGACACCTCCTGGGCCATTAGCTCCTGGAGCCGGCGCTGGCCGACCTCGTACTCCCGCTGCAGCTCCGCGAGTCGGGCGAGCGTCTGCTCGGTCAGCGTCTCGCCCATACGTGTCTCGCTCATCATGAGTCCTTCCCTTCGGACGATCCGTCGCCGTCGCCGTCGCCGCCGACGCCGGCGCTGACTAGCTCACGGCCCCGCTTCACTGACTCCACCACGACCCGGTCCACGTCGGCCCGGACCGCCTTGACCTCCCAGTGGAAGCGCTGCCTCGGGTTGCTCTGGTCGGCAGCGCGCACGACGAACCGGCCATCGCGGATCGGCGAGGCGGCGAGACCCGCCACCGGCTCGTCCTCCTCGCTCACCGCCGTGAGCATCACCGTACGGTCGTCGACGCGGGTGAGCGCCTCGAAGTACTCCGGCAGCTCCACCACGGCGCGACCGTCGACGAGCCGGCCCGAACCCCGGTAATAGACGGCGGCCTCCGGCCCCTCTATGCAGACGTGATTGAGCGAGCGGTTCTCCGGGTCCAGGGGGTGGTCGATGACGAAGTGTTTGGTGCCGTTGGAGTAGAACCTGCATGCGGGATTCGCGAAGTCCGTCCCCACGTAGAGTCCGCCTCCGGCGAACAGGTCGAACGTGCACACCCCACCTCCAGACCAGGCCGGTGGGGGTGCCGCGCCGGCGCAGAGCAGCTGACGGCCCTCGACCACGAGGTTGCCGGAACCTCCCCACTCTTTGCCGATGATGACCCCTTGCGTGTTGAGCAGAAACAAGATCTCACCGCCTGTGATGTGCAACCGGCCCTCGCCCAGGATCGTGCCCCCGCTGGGCAGCGTTACTCCCCCGCTCGCGCGCAGGTTCCCGTCCACCACGGCCGGTCCGTGGACGGCCAGGGTCGACGCTGGCGTCCCGCCGACGTGGACTCCCTTCCCGGTGTTCCAGTTGAGGTAGAGGTCGTCCAGGCCGTCGTTGTTGACGAGCTTGCCGTTGACGTGCCGAGTGGCCAGGACACCGTTGAGGTTGTGGCCGACCGTGACGTCCCCGCTGACCAGCAGGTTCGCCTGCGTGCCGGTGCCGACGCTCAGCCCCGCCTGGGTGGACACGGCGCCGGAGCTGGTGTTCATGGTCAGGCCCCAGCCCACGCCCCGCCCCCACAGACCGACGTGACTGTCGTCGGACAGGCCGACGAAGGCGGCATCCGGAGCGGCGTTCTGGAAGAACCAGATTCCCGCGGAGGCGTCGCCACCCTGACGGACCCGCATCCGGCGCGGGACGTCGAGGCCGCCGCCGTCCCCGGGCTCGCCCACGCAGAGCTGGTCGGTGCCCGACCACAGGCGCGCGTAGCCGCCGTCTGCATACCAGACCCAACGCTGGCCCGTCGTTGGCGTGTCGACGTACCCGGCCGCGTGCCGGTCCATGAAGGAGAGGCCGGCGTCCGCGCCCCCGCTGTGCAGACTGCCGTTGACGTGCAACCTCTTGGTCAACGGGTCGGTCCCGGTGCCGATTCCCACGTTACCGCCGGTCAGCAGATTGCCCGTGGTTCCTTCGACAGACAGGGCGGCGCCGGCAAGCGGTCCGGGCAGTACGACGTCGAGACCCCCGTCCTGGCGCGTTCGCAGCGAGGGTCCGGTGACGGCCCTGACGGACGGGGTCTGCCCGCCGACCACGGAGGTCCGCAGCAGGGTGAGGCTGCCCACCGCGGGGGAGGCATGCCGTCGGGGGCCGGCCTCGAGCGCGATGACCGCGCCGCTGGCGTCGAGCGTCGCCACGGCGAGCGGCACGCTCGAACCGTCGTCGGTGAAGCTGGCCTGGGCAACCAACCGCAGCCAGGGCGCGTGCACCAGGCCCCACGACGAGGCTCCTGCCGTCGGGTCGAGCACCTCGCGGGCGGTCAGCGTGAGCACCTGTGCCCCGGTCAGGCCGGACGTCGCCAGCCCCGCCCCGCCACTGCCGACGAGATCCAACAGCACGTTCTGCACCTGGTCGACGGGCGGCGCGTTCGGGTCGACCACCACCGCACCGTCCTCGCTGAGCAGGACCGGACGTCCCTCACCGTCCAGCGCGAGACCGGTGCCCACGGTCAGCCCCGGCGTCCCGACGGTCGCGGTCACTTCGAGCCCCTGCATGACGCCGGATCCGAGCGCGCCAGCAGCGAGCTCAGCACTGAGCGGGAGCAGGTAGGTCTCCATGTCGGCAAGGCTCTCGCCGTGCCCCGTGCTACCCGTGCGGACCGTGCCCGTGTTCGGATTCCAGTACTCGGTTCGAACTAGTCTCATCGAGCCTTCTCCCTTCTTGTTCTGCCGTCTCAGGCCTCGGTGATGGGCGCCCAGTAAAGGTGGGCGGGGCGGTTCTGCTCGACGACATCGCCGATGGTGGCCAGGACGCGCTGCAGGGGCAGAGACCGTTCGTTGGGGTCGTCGGGAAGGTCGGCCCCGACGAAGTGGACCACGACGTCGAACCGGAACGGGTCGAGCCGCGGCCACACCGGGTTGACCGACGGCGGCGCCGGCAGCCCGGGGTCACAGATCACCAGCCGGGCGCCGTCGCGCACCATCCCGGTGGGGAAGACCATTGATCCCGGCTCGCTGATGCGGGTCACCTGCGGGGCGGCGAGGTCCACGCGGTGGACGGCCGCCGGCTCGGCGACGGCTCGGACGAACGGGTCACTCGTGGACGCGAACGGCTTGAGCCCGACGTCGAGGACGAACAGTCCGCCATCATCGGTCTCTGCCAGAGCGGTCGGTGCGACGAGCGGGTTGTCGACCGGGAGAAGGGCCTTCTCGGTCCATGCCGGCGCGGTGCTCCGGTCGATCGCCACCAGGTTGCCGTGCAGGTCATCGGCGGTAGTGGGCTCCTGGGGGCCGCCGTCGCCGATGACGAGGGTCCCGTCCGGGCGGACCAGCAGCGCCATCGGCTCGACGACTGTGGTCAGCGCGCGATCGGTCACCGTCGGACTCGCGCCGCCCAGCTGCACGGTGACGATCCGGGGCGGGTCGGGTGTGCCCAGACCGCTGCCGTGGTGCAGGACGAGCAGATCGCCGTTGCCGTCGACAGCCATCGCGACCGGGGCCACGGGGATCGGCTGGTTCCCGGCGGCGCGGACGGTGAGGGTCACCACGGCGGTCGCCTTCGCGGCGTCGAACGGCGCCGGGACGGCGAGCAACGCACCCCGGGAGTCGACCCAGTAGACCGTCTCCGGGGCGCCGCCTGTCGCCGGCAGAACCGCGATCGCCAATACAGGCCCGAAGCTGCTGGCGGGAGCGGTGGGCCGCGGTATCGGCGGGACGCCGGTGAACCGGTAGTCACCCGAAGGAGAGATCTGCCAGACCCGGTTGGGCAGCGTCACCGGGATGTGCGGGATCGCAGCAGAAACACCGGTGTCGCCGACGAAGAAATCGCCGGTGCTCGCGCGGGCCACGCACCACGGCCGCACCACGCCCTCGGCGATGACCGTGGACCCGCGCAGCTGCGGGCCCTGCCCGACCAGGACGCCGATAGGGGCGAGCTGGTCCGGCCGCGGGACCGCGAACAGGAGCCGGCTGCCGTCATCTACCGCCACCCGCGTCCGGATCAAGCCGGATGCGTAGAGGTCAAGATAGGTCCGCAGCCCGGAGCGCAAGCCCCGGCGGCGGTGTGCCTGCGCGATCTGGGAAGTGACCCGGCGCTGCTGGTACTCGTCCCAGATCGGCTCCCCCTCGACGGTCGGGAAGCCCAGCGCGACCCACGACGCGAGCCAGGGTAGGAACGGTGCGGGCGTTCGCCAGGGGTCGAAGTACGAATCTACGCGAGCGATGACGTCGGCAACGGCCGCGTGCTCGTGGTCGCCATGAGCGAGGGCGACATCGTCGGGGATCCCGGTAAGGACCTTCTCCACGATCCGCAGCCAGCCACCGATGGACAGCTCCGAGGCAGGGTCCTCGTCCTGCCACACAACCGGTGGCAGGTACCTGAGGTAGGAACTCGGCTCGCTCATCGTCCGCGCCCCTACAAGGCCTGGGTGATCGCCGTGACGGTGTGCGCACCCCGGTCGGCCGCGCAGACCAACTCGTAGTCGGTGAGCCGGACGGAAGCCGCGAAGTTGGGCTGCCAGAACGGCCGCGTCACGGTCGGGTCGGCGTTGCCGACGTACGGCGGGACACCAGGTTTGATCTGAAGGCTGGAGATGTAGCCCAGGTCCGCGGCAGGCATGATCGCCTGGAACAGGTCGGAGCTGAACACCGGCTGCCCAACCTGCCAGCCCACGCCGCCGGCGCCGCCACGGATGGGATGCAGGAACGTCGTGATCCGGTCCAGCGTCTGGCTGCGCACGGGGTCCTTGAACTCGTCCCGCCAGACGACGATCTCGGTGCTGACGATGATCGGGCAGTAGCGGGGGCCGGTCACCTGCACGTGGGCCCCCACGTCGCGCCGCTGGTCGAGGTAGGCGAGTACGTCGGCGAGCAGCTCCGGGGTCGGCGCGGGCCGGCTCACCCCAGGGCCCTGGTCGGGGACAACGACAACGTTGACCGTGCCCGGAGCGCGGATGATGGCGGCGTAGCTCCATGGTGTCCCGTCGCTGGCCACCTTCGGAGTCAGGCACCGGGTGATCACGACCTCGTTGCTGGCCTCCCGGGCGAGGAACTCGTAGTCCTCCGCGGTGATCGCCCGGTCGCGGATCTTCAGCTGCTCCGGGGCCCGGCGCAGGGTGTCCTCGACCGGTTCCTCGTCCGTACCCTCCCCCGCCGCCGCCAGGTTGCTGACGCCGGTCAGGCCGGGCAGCCCACCGCCGTTCGGGGCTGCGCCCAGCACGACCACCTGCCCGGCGGCGACGTTCGCCGCAGCGCCCTGCGCCACGTAGCGGTACCGCGCCCGGATCGAGCTACCCGCCGCCGGCACCGAACCGGACCCCTTCCGGCTCTGCGGGTCATGGTCGCCGAAGGTGATCTCGCCGGTGACCGGGTTGACCAGGTAGACGTTGCCCGGGCCCGCAGGCAGGTCGTCCACGCGCGCCCAGACCTGCCAGGTGGGAGGCGCCCCCCTGCCGACCTCGACGGCGAGGTCGCCGTACGGCGCGCGCAGGTCAGGCCGGCGATATAGCGGGCGCCGGGACAGCTGAAGGGTCTGGAACGGCTCGCCCGTACCCGTCCCGAGGACCTCCGGCGTGCGCAACGAGAGCGCGGTGCTCGCCGGGGCCGCGTTGAAGAGCAACCGCTCCACGCCGACGTCCGCGGCGGCCGCGCCGGTGTTGACGAGCTTCACCCCGACCCAGAACCGCGGGTCACTACGCGGCGCCCTCGCGGCCGCCGGGACAGTCACGGTCGTCCACGCCGTCGACGCCGGCCCGTTCGGCGCGGCGACAGCGCGCTGCGCGACCCAGTCCGGTTGAGGAGTGACGACGACCACACCGTTACGGGTCAACCCGGCGGTTCCGTCGACGAGCGCCGGTCGGGCATCCGGACCGGTCGCCTGGGTGGGGACGACCTGCCACACCAATGGTTCCGTGCTGCCGGTCGAGTAGGTCCACGTCGCCGTCACCCCGGGAGGCGCCGGCCGGACCAGGCGGACCAGGAGCAGCAGTGGCTCCGTGGGCGCGGTGTCGAAACCGAGGCAGAACTGCGCCGTCTGCCCGGCTGGCAGGCTGAACAGGGCGGCGGCGGCCGGCGGCCCCACCAGCGGGGTGGTCACGTCGGCGCACGGCACGAGGCCGGCTCCGGAGAAGGGGCCCAGCCGCACGACGGTGTCGAGCTGCTGCGGCAGCACGTGCACGTCCGCGTCGGTCTCGAACACGATCGGCGGCTGACCCTCGCGGGCCACCGTCGAGGCTTGGCTCCCCGCCGCTACGTCCACCGGGCCGGCGCCGCTGACGAACGTCAGGAAGGTGCGCGCGGGGGTGGGGGGGTCTCGGGTGATCCCGAGCAGGTTGAGGAACGCGATGTAGTTCTTGTCCGGCACCTGGTTGAGCCGGTAGACGACGCCCTCGGCGAGCCAGGCGAACAGCTCCAGCAGCGTGATGCCGAGGTCGCTCGGATTGTGGTCGGTCCACCCCGGCGCGTACCGCGGGATGAGGGCCCGCATCTCGTCGACGAGGTCCTGCCAGGTGCGGTCGTCGAGGTCGGGCGGCAGGATCCGGCCCCGTTGCGCGTCGAACGTCATGACGCTGGCTCCAGGTAGAAGGGGTATACGAGGTTGTGCACGTCTTGCGTGGCGCGAAGCCGGTAGGTGATCGAAATGACCAGCAGCGGCTGCGTGGCGGAGTTCTCCACGGCCACCTCGAGCACCTCGATGCGCGGCTCCCATCGGGCCAGGCCCTCAGCGACGTAGTAGCGCGCCAGGTTGGCGGTCGAGGAGTTGTTCGGCGCGAAGGCGAGCGTGCGCAGGTTCGAGCCGAACGTGGGCCGCATCAGGCGCTCGCCGTACTGGGTAGCGAGGATGAGCCGGATCGACTCCTCCACCTTGCGGGCGCCTGACGAGACGCTCAGGCCGGTGAGGTCCAGCCGCAGCGGGTGGCTCAGCCCGCGCCCGTAGGTCTCGTCCGTCATCGCCGCCTCCTCATGAGACGTCCACGCCGGATGTGGAGATGGCGATCGCGGTCGGCCCGGAAGCTGCCTTCAGCGTCACCGTGCCGCTGGTGGACGAGATAGAGATGTCGTCCTTGGCCGAGATGGTCAGGGCACCGTGGGCGGTCAGAGAGACGGCTCCGTTCGTGGAGTTCATGACGACCTCGCTGCCCGCCGAGTCCCGCAGGGTCAGCGACTTGCCCTGGGTGCTGTCGTCGAAGGCGATGGTGTGACCACCTTTCGTCTTGATCACCCGCCGGGTGTTGGCGCCGTCCTCGTTGCGTTCGGGCGGGCGCGCTTTCGCGTGCCAGAGGCTGCCGAGGACGTACGGCTCGCCAAAGTTCCCGCTCTTGAACGCGACCAGCACCTGGTCACCCTTGTCCGGCAATGCGTAGAAGCCGCTGTCGGCACCGGCTGCGGGCTGCACGCACGGCGCCCACTTGGTGACGACGTTGTCGGAAAGGTCGGCGAACTGGACCTTGACCCGGCACAGCGGAACTTTGGGCGGCACCGCCGCCAGCTCATGATTGTCGACGACCTCACCGACGAGGACGCCAAAGAACTTCTGCTCCTGCTTGGGTGAGGGCGTCTCCACGACGTTCTCGCGCAGTATGCCGACGAGGCTCGACTGCCCGCTCTGGCTGATGACGAAGTCGGTGCGCATGCCGGAGGAGTCGAGCCGATGCGTCACCTTGCGCACCCGGTAGGTGCCCGAGAAGCGCTTGCCCACGCCGCGGATCTCGACGTACTGGCCGGCGGCAAGCGCCGGCAGCCCGACGCACGATCCTTGTCCTTCGTAGAGCCCTTCGAGCAGGTCCGCCAGCAACGCCGTGGCCAGCTCGCGCGCGTCCAGCGGGTTGCTGACGGAGTGCTCGCGAAACTCCGAGTGGACCAGCGACGTGAGCAGATCGGTGATGCTGCCGCCGAGCCGCTCCAGCAGGCTCGCGGAGTCGAGGTCGACCGCGAGCACGGCCGCGTAGATGCTCTGCGCCAGCTCCTGGTTGTACCCGCGGATCACCTCGAGCCCGGTGAGTCCCGCGCCGGAGATGCGGGCGGTGAAGCTCGACAGGTTGCGGCCCCACTCCAGGACGTGTGCGGCGAACGCCGGCCGCGGGAACTGGAAGTGGAGCCGGTCCCACTCGACATAGACGTCAAAGTGGTAGCGCTGGGCGCGAGCCTTGAGAAAGGCGAAGTCGCTCTCCTTCTGGGTGAGGTCCTCCGGCAGCTCCGGCGTCGGGTCGACAACCGGGAGGAGACCGTTCTCGAGCGCGATCCGGGCCGCGATCAGGCTGTCCGTCGTCGACGAGTACGTCGTGGGGGTCGGCCGGTTGCGCCGCAGCTTGTACGACTTGTCGTAGCCGGTCACCTGTATGGTCGGCGGGCTGTCCTGCGGGAACGACGGCTCGACCGCGGCAACCTCGCCGAGGAAGGCAGGAATCAGGTCAGCGCCGTACCCGAGATGCACCTCTACGTTCTTGCCGATGTCCAGCAGCGCGGAGTCCAGCAGCACGTTGTCGGGGTTGCGCAGGACGAGGCTGAACGTGCCCGCCATGTCGAGGTCGGTCTCCACGGACAAGCTCATCACCTGCTCGGTCAGGTCCGCGGCCATCGTCACGCCTGAGAGCAGGATCTCGAAACGCGGAGCGTAGAAGGGCTCGGTCACGGCGCGCTCCGCCCACTGGACGTGCTCGTCGCGCCGCGGGGCGGGATGACCAGCGAGCGGCCGACCCCGAGGTCGAACGGGTCGACGATACGGTTGGCCACCGCGATGAGCCGCCACAGTGCGGGATCGCCGAGGTAGGCGCCCGCGAGGCCGCTGAGCGTCTCGCCCGCGCTGGTGACGTGCACCGTGCTGGAGATGCCGACGACGGCGCCGGCCGCGTTCACCGCTGCCGACACCGTCGGCGATCCGAAGAAGATCCCTTGACGGATCTCGACGTCCAGCCGCACGTACTCCTGGAAGCGGGCCGAGAGCGTGGACCGCGCCGGCGTGCCGTCGCTGAGGAACATCGTGAACCGCTGGCCGGCGTCGACGAGCACGCACTGGAACTGCAGCCGGCCGAGGGAGAAGAGCAGCACTGGCGGCGCCAGCTCGCGGGCGTCCTTCTCGAGCAGCTGGACCACGGGGGCGGTCCGGGTGCGGACGTCCTCGCCGGTCTCGTAGGTGTCGAAGAACAGCTCCATCGACAGGGTGCGCGCCTTGCCCCGGACGTACTGGACCGGCGGGGTGCCCAGTCCGGGGATGCCGACCTCGGCGAAGGTGTTGCCCTGCTCCAGCTTCAGCTCCTCCGGGTTGTACATCACCCGGAAGCTCTCGCCGGTGAACGTGTTGAGGATGGTCGCCTTGGCGAGCTCCTGGCTGGTCGCGGCCAGGGGGGCCGCGCGGCGGACGACGGTCGACTCGGGCATGTCAGGCTCCTCGCTCGATCTCGGAACGCAACCGCTGCATGACCTCGGCGATCACGCCTCGGCGCAACGCGTCCAGGTCCGGCGCTGCAGCGGGCGTCAGGTCCCGCTCGACGCTCGCCCGCCTCCCCGAGCCCCGGACTGCGACAGCGGGCGGCGACGGCCCTGCAGGAGCCGCGGCGGGTGTCGGACGGGCGGCGTCACTGTTGGAGGCCACCGCCGCCGACCCTAGGCCGTCGTGTCCGGAGGAGCTGCCGAACCGCGTTCCCGGCCCCTCGAGGGTGGCCGGCCACCCGGTGCCGCCTCCGGGATCGGTCGGGGCCGGTGCGCCTCCCCGAGGGAGCAGGGACCGCTCACGGGCCCGCGCCAGGGACTCCTCCGCCGCGCCGCCCACTGCCCTGCGCCAGGCACCCCCAGGGTCGACCAGCCCAGCGACGTGGGTCGCTTCGTGGGCCAGCAGGGCCACGCCCTCCTCCCGGCGAGGGGCCCACCGGCCCTGCCTCAGGTAGACGTCCCTGCCCAGGGTGACCGCGTCGGCGTCCTCGGCGCGGGCGTGCGCGTCGGCGTGGGGGCCGGCGTGCACCCGCATAACGTCGGCGGCCTGCCCCACCTCGCGGCGCAGCCGGGAGCGGACATCGGCGGGGATCTTGCGCAGGTCGTCGTCCGTGGCCTCGGCGCCCCGCTCCTCCCCCGGCCGCCAGGGCTCGTCCCCTCCGGCCACGGTCCTCGGGTCGTTCGGCGTCGGGGCCCCCCCCACGCCCCGCCCCCCCCCCGACCGCGTACTACCAGAACGCCAGCGTCATCAACGGCGACGCGGAGGCCGT
>JAKDLG010000333.1 GCA_030452985.1 Humibacillus sp. | reverse complement strand
AGTAGTTCTTGTCTCCGATCAGGGTCGGGGAGCGGCCTGCGGCCGGCAGCGCGGTGTCGCTTGCCAGCGTGATGGGACCACCTGGTTGCCACGAGTATGGGACCACTTGGTGGTGTCAGTGAGCATGCTTTGCCTCGCTGGTTTCGTCAAGGCTGACGCGCCCGCGTTGCCGGTGGGAGGGGCCTTCGATGATGAGGGTGTGCGCGCCTGAGGTGAGCCGGTCGATGGCGGACTGGGCCAGCAGCGTGTCGGTGGTCATGGCGAGCCATTCGGACGGTTCGCGGTTCGATACCCAGATGGTGGACTTCTTGCGGTGGCGTTCGACGACGAGCTCGTAGAAGTCGTTGGTCTGGGTCGGGTCCAAGGCGCGCAGGGCGAAGTCGTCGATGATCAGGACGTCCACGGCCGCGAGGCGGCGGACCTCGGCCTCGAGGGTGTGGTCGAGGCGGGCGGCGCGCAACCGGGTGAAGAGCTTGTCGGCGCGGGCGAAGAGCACGCTCATCCGGCGCCTGATCGCGGCGTGGCCCAGGGCGGTCGCGAGGTGGGTCTTGCCGACGCCGACGGGTCCTAGGATCAGGACGCCGGTGGCGGCTTCGGTGAACCGTAGCGAGGTCAGGTCGGAGAAGAGGGTGCGGTCGTAGGTCAGGTCGGGGTGTTCGTCCCAGGTCTGGATCCGCATGGCCGGGTCGAGGCCGGCCTTGGCCGCGCGCAGGCTCGCCGAGCGGGACTCGCGGCGGGCGAGTTCGTCGGCCAGGAGCAGCTGCAGGAACGCGGCGTGGCCCAGCTGGTGTTGGCGGGCCAGCGCGAGCCGCTCGGGCAGGGTGTCCTTGAGGCCGGAGAGTTTCAGGGCGCGCAGGACCTGGGACAGGTCGGCCCCGACCGGGTCGAGGGGTCCCGTGCTCGAGCGGGTGCCGGGCAACGGCCTGGTGCCGGGCAACGGCCTGGTGCTGGTGCTGCTGCTGGTGCTGGTCATCGGGTGTGCTCCTGTTCGGGTGTCGTGACGAGGTCCTGCTCGTGCGTGGTGTCCTGGCTGGCGGTGTCAGTGGCGGTGTCGGCCAGGACGCCGCCGGCGATGAGGGTTAGCGGGCTGGTCCCCTCGTTGGCCAGGGCGGTCGCCTCGGTGGCCGGGCTGGTCCCCGCGTTGGCCAGGGCGGTCGCCTCGGTGGCCGGGCTGGTCCCCGCGTTGGCGAGGGTGGTCCAGCTCATGGCGGGGCTGGTGGTTTGGCTCGCGAATTCGGTTGCTTGGCGGGCGAATCGGGTCGTGCTGCCACCGGCGGTGGTGGGCAGCACGGGGGTGGTGTGCTCGGTGGCGCGTTGCAGCATGGAGGCGATCTTGGTCACGGAGATGACGTCGAGCTGTAGGGCTCGGTCGCAGGCTTGCTCGACCGGGTCGGGCCCGTAGCGGCGCACGAGCCCGAGGAGGCGGTACACGGCGCGCATCCTGGTCCAGGGCAGCGGGTCATCCAGCAGCCGTTCGGCGTAGATCCCGATGTTGGGTCCGTGCCCGGCGCAGGTGGCGATCAGCCGGGTCAGGTCCCGCAGCGCGTACCCGGCCTTGTGCTCGGGCAGGTCGACCCGGTCGGTGGACCGGCCCCCGGGCGGCTGGCGCGGGTGGGTCTTGACCAGCACCCCCTGCTGGTAGAGCTTGACCAGCGCGGAGTCGGCGCGCGCGTCGAGATGGTGGCCGAGGAACTGCTCAGGCAGCGAGTAGAGCGACCTGGCAACCTCGACGTGGAAGTCGCGGTGCACCTTCACCCGGGTGAAGACCGGCACGTCGTAGGCGTCCGGCACGGGCAGCAGGGCGGGCGCCTCAGCCTGGCGGAACACCTCCAGCGGGCGGGCGTGGGTCGTGCCGTGCAGACGCATCCCGGCCGCCTGGGCACACCAGCGGGACGCCGCGACCTGGGCCGCCTCCAGGTCGGTGAACGCTTCACCGGCCCAGAAGTTGCCGCGCACGTACTGCACTGCCCGCTCGACCCGCGGTTTGTCTTTCGGTCGGCGTACCCGCGCCGGGTCGGTCACGAACCCGGCGTGCTGGGCGTAGTCCAACCAGCCCTGGGCCAGGCGCGGGTTGACAGGCTCGGCGTTCGTGACGACGGGCTTGAGGTTGTCCGGGATGATCACCTTGAACACGCCGCCGAAGAACGACCAGGCCGCTTCGCAGCCGGCGATCACCGCGGGCAACGTCTGAGCGTGGCTGAGCCAGACGAACA
>JAKDLG010000332.1 GCA_030452985.1 Humibacillus sp. | reverse complement strand
TGTTGAGCGACACCTTGGTTGGGCAGGGGAGCTGGGGGTGACGACGTTGAGGGTGAGCAGGTTCTTGGCGGCGTCGTGATCGGTGGGCCTCTACGGTTGGCGTCAAGAGCGTGATGATGCGCTGAGGACGCGCGGCGGCCCTCCCTGATCTTTGGCAGTGGGAGGGCCGTCACTTGGTGCTTGGAGGGCACCCATGATGATGGTAGGTACCGACGAGGCTGGGGTCGAACGGTCGCTGCTTTCGGGGGAGCTGGTGTGCCCGTCGTGCTCGGGGCTGCTGGCCCCGTGGGGACATGCCCGCTCGCGGTCCTCGCGGGGGCCGGAGGGAACGGTGCGCCACCGTCCGCGGCGCGCGCGGTGTTCCTCGTGCCGCGGCACGCATGTGTTGCTGGCGCAAGCGTGGTTGTGGCGGCGCGCGGATGCGGTCTCGGTGATCGGGGCCGCGCTTGAGGCCAAGGCCGCGGGGGCCGGTCACCGCAGCATCGCGGCCCGGTTGGGTCGGCCGGCCTGCACGGTGCGTGGCTGGCTGCGCCGCTTCACCGTTCGGGCCGAGCAGGAACGGGCACGGTTTACCCGGTTGCTGGTGGCGCTGGACCCGCTCGCTGGTCCCTTGGTGCCGCGGGCCTCAGTCGTTGCCGATGCGCTCGAGGCGCTCGGTGCCGCGGCGGCCGCGGCGGTGCTCAGGCTGTCGCCGCAGCCGGCGTGGGAGCTGGCCGCGAGGGCCACGGGTGGGCGACTGCTGGCACCAGTTGGCGGGTCGCGGTGGTGAGCAACACGAGTTGACCCTGCCGCCGGGCCTACTGGGCCGGGCATCCTTCGGACCGAACGAGTTTCGGACCAAAGGAGGCAAGTAGATGAGTGGGCTACACAGGGCGGGCGAGGATGCGGCGCGCCGGGCCGAGCGGGCGCGGGACGTCGCGCTGTTCCGGTATGCGCTGATCCGGGAAGCAGCAGACCTCTCGTTGAGCAACAGACAGCGCGGGGTGTTGGTACGCCGGCTCGCCGCGGACGAGCACACCGGCCCGAGCGGGCAGCGGGTGAGGGTGTCGCGCGCCAGCGTGGACCGGTGGATCAAGGCGTGGCGCACCGGCGGGTTCGACGCGCTGCTGCCCTCGGCGCGGCACGTGCAGCCGCGTACTGACGCGACGGTGCTGCAGCTGGCGGTAGCGCTCAAGCGGGAGGTGCCGGCCCGGACCGCGGCGCAGGTCGCGGCGATCCTGACCGAGCACACCGGCGTAAGCGCGCCGTCGGCGCGCACCCTGCAGCGTCACTTCGCCCGGCTCGAGCTGAACACCCGCCCGGACGGGAACCCGCCGAGCGCGTTCGGTCGGTTCGAGGCCGCCGCACCGAACGAACGCTGGACCGGCGACGCGCTGCACGGGCCGGTCATCGCCGGAGCCAAGACGTACCTGATGGCGTTCATCGATGACCACTCACGCGCCTTGGTCGGGTACCGGTGGGGCCACAGCGAGGACACCCTGGCCCTGACCGGCGCGCTGCGCGCCGGGCTGATGTCACGTGGGATCCCGCAGGTCGCATACGTCGACAACGGCGCGGCGATGGTCTCCAAACAACTGCTGCGCGCGCTGGCCGTGCTCGGCATCCGGCTGACCCACTCCCGACCCGGCCAGCCGCAGGGCCGCGGGAAGATCGAGCGGGTATTTCGCACCGTACGCGAGCAGTTCCTGCTCGAGCTGACCGCCCCTGGCGCGCTCGAGCGAGTCACCGACCTCGCGGCGCTGAACGAACTGTTCACCGCCTGGGTCGAAACCGTCTACCACCAACGGGTGCACTCCGAAACCGGGCAGGCCCCGCTGGCCCGGTTCCTGGCCGACGGGCCGCCGCCGACCACCGCGTCCCCGACCCAGCTGCGGGAGGCGTTCCTGTGGTCTGAGCACCGAGCGGTCACCAAGACCGCCACCGTCTCGTTGCACGGCAACACCTACGAGGTCGACGCCGCCCTGATCGGGCGACGCGTCGAGCTCGTCTTCGACCCGTTCGACCTGACCGACATCCACGTGCGCTACGCCGGACGCGAGCTCGGCACCGCCATCGCGCACGTCATCGGCCGGCACGTGCACCCCGGCGTCAAGACCGACACCAAGGCCGAGCCGAGCCCGGCGCCACCGACCGGGATCGACTACCTGAACCTGGTCCGCGACCGGCACACCCAGGCGCTGGCCCAACGCGTGAACTACGCCGCCCTCACCGAACCCGA